>NZ_RBXL01000001.1:4358005-4664506 GCF_003634315.1 Thiocapsa rosea | reverse complement strand
GCTTGGCACGCCGCGCAGCGTTTTGCGTTCGGCACATGTTTGCGGCGATTCAGCGGGATCTGATCGCCGCAATCGATGCACAGCGCGCGGCCGTGCCCAACGCGCGAGTACCGTTGGATCGCCGCGATCCGAAGCTCCGTTTCACGTTCCGTGTGGGCTTGTGCGTGATCGAGCACATCTGCAAATTTTTCCATCGGGGCTTGCCCTCTCGTTCGGAACAAAGCCCGAGTATCTTCCTGCCCGATGACCCCTTGATGATCCCGTGATGGCGAGGCGATGACGGTCGATGTTTCGGCAGCCGAGCCCATCCGGAGCCATCGCATACCGCGCTGGGCGCGTTTTAGGTTGAACCCCCATCCGCATGGCAGAATGACGCATCGCCTCGGTAGAGAAGCTCATGCTCGGAATCGTCGATCGCTATTTGCTCTCGGAAGCGACCAAGGTCTTCGCCGCCATCGTGGCGATCCTGGTCCTGGTCGTCGCGAGCATGCTTTTTCTGCGCACGCTCGAGGAGGTGAATGTCGGGGCGTTGAGCGTTCACTTGGTGATCAAGTTTCTGGCCTTCCAGGTCGTGCGCGATATGCCGAACCTGCTGCCGCCGGCCTTCTTCCTGGCGCTGCTGGTGACCCTGAGCCGATTCTCGCGCGACAGCGAGCTGATCGCGCTGAGCGCTTGCGGCGTCGGTCCGCGACGGGTATTGGGTGCGTTGCTCCTCCTTGCCGTGCCGGTCGCCTTGGTCACCGCTTGGATCTCCTTGAGCCTTCAGCCTTGGGCGGCCACCGGGATCCATCAGATCCGGATGCAGCAGAAGGAGCAAGCCGCGCAGATCGCGGGCCTTCAGCCCGGTCGGTTCTATCTCGAGCAAGGCGGGGAGCTTGTGCTCTATATCGGCGACATCGACCGCCGACAGTCGCTCGGTGATGTCTTTATCCTCGACCGTCGCGAGGATGTCGCTCGTCTGGTGGTGAGTGAGAACGGGCAACATCGGATCGAGGAAGACACGGGCGACCATATCGTCACACTCTCGACCGGGCACCGCTTCGACGGCAATCCGGGTTCACCCGCCTTCATGATCGGAGAGTTCGAGGAGTATCGGATCCGCATCCAGGCGTCCGGCGCCGCGCAAGGCGTGATCTCCAAGCGCTCGACCACGCCGTCGCTCGCGCTCTTGGCGTCGCCCGAGCTTCCCGACCGTGCCGAACTCGAGCATCGGTTGGCGGCGCCGCTGGCGATCCTCGTCCTCACCATCGTCGCGATTCCCCTGGTGGCGCTCTCTCCGCGGCAGCGCAGCTCGGGCCGCCTCTCCCTCGCCTTTCTGGCCTATTTCAGCTTCTTCAACCTGCAGCGCTTGGCAGAGAATTGGCTCGCGACAGGCGTCACCCCGATCTGGTTGACGAGCTTCTGGTATCAGGTCGTCATTCTCGGCGTCGTCTATCTGGTCTTGATCCCCGAGAGTCTTTGGCTCAAGCGCCTGATCGCACGCGTTTCGGGCGGGGCGAACGGGCGGCTCGGCGAGCAGCAGGGTTAAACCGCGAACCGGTCATGGACGCGTCGCATCCGCATATGCCCGGGCGAGACGCCGGTCCTCGGCGATGAAATGGTCGAAGCACCAACGCTTCACCCATTGCAGCGACTCTTGGGTGAAGGCGTCGCCGCGCTCGCGCAACATCTGCCGCCGGAGTTCCGTGAGTTCCGCAAGCTGTAGGCTGTGCTCGCATTTATGGGTCTGAAAGTCGTCGTAATCGATCGACAGCATGAGCGCTTCCTCACGCTCGAAATGATGCCGCAGATGATCCAAGAGGTCCTCGAAACGCGCGAGGGACCCGCTGTCGGCGATGTCCGGCTCCCGGTCATCGCCGGTGATCCCAAGACCATGCTCCGCGCCGGATTGACTGGCGAGCAACGCATTCACCAGCGTGACGAGCCGGCGGTGGTCGGCATCTAATGCGGGAATGCCCATGCACCATTCGTCCCGCCATATCAGCGGGGTCTGCGCCGGACGCTCGAGCAGCCTCGACGGCTTGCTCACTCGCGGCTCGACCGGCGACTCGAGTCGATCCGACCGAGCCTGACCGACGGGCAGCGATCCGGTGCTGTAACGTGTTTGCCGATTCATCATGACCTCCTCGACTGCGGCCGATGGATTCAGGGAGTCGCTGAAGGGCATCGTGCGGAAGGCGCCCGTTCAGACGGATCCGTGTGGCCGTCGTTATGAAACAGTTCGAAACCATAAAGCCGGTCGCTACGATCGATCCTTATCCTGAATCAATTCGCCGATCGGCTTGGGCGCCGGCGCACGGGGTCGCTCGAATGGTTCGAGACGCCGTGATCCGACGGTTCTGCCGGCACCGGATTTCTACTACAGCCCCCTGCGGACATCAACTCAACGCGCCTCGCGGCCTGCGCGCATCGAGATACCTGCGATCACGACCGCCAGCGTGACGATGGCGACGATGATGGTCGCCAGCGCATTGATCTGCGGGGAGACCCCCATGCGCACGCTCGAATAGATCACCATGGGCAGCGTCGTCGAGCCGGGACCAGCGACGAAGCTGGCGATGACCAGGTCATCGAGCGAGAGCGTAAAGGCGAGCAGCCATCCCGAGAGCAGGGCGGGCGCGATCAGCGGGAGCGTGATCGTGAGATACACGCGCAGCGGGCGTGCGCCCAGGTCCATGGCCGCCTCCTCGAGCGAGCGGTCCATCTGGGAGAGACGCGCGCGCACGACCACGGCCACATAGGCCATGCTGAAGGTGACATGGGCGATGGTGATGGTCGTGAAGCCGCGGCCGTCGGGCCAGCCGATCGTCTGTTGCATCGCCACGAAGAGCAGCAGCAGCGAAAGCCCGATGATCACATCCGGCATCACCAGCGGGGCGGTGAGCAGCAGCTCCAATCCGGTGCGTCCCCGAAAGTTGCGATGGCGCACCAAGGCGTTGGCGGCCAGGGTCCCGAGCACGACCGCCAGGGTCGCGTTCACGGCGGCAATACGTACGCTCAGCCAGGCGGCATCGAGCAGCTGCTGGTTGCGAAAGAGCTCGACATACCACTTGGTCGAGAATCCGGTCCACACGGTCACCAAGCGCGACTCGTTGAACGAATAGATGATCAGCAGCAGGATCGGGACATACAAGAAGGCATAGCCGAAGGCGAGCACGGTGAGCAGCGGCCAGCGTCGAGGCTTCATGGACGGCTGCCCTCCATGCGCTGCTGCAGACGCTGCATCATCACGAAGGGCACGACCAGCAGCGCCAGCAGCAGGATCGCCAGCGCCGAGGCGAGCGGCCAATCCTTGTTGGAGAAGAACTCGGTCCAGAGCAGCTTGCCGATCATGAGGGTTTCGGGTCCGCCGAGCAGATCCGGGATCACGAACTCGCCCACGACCGGGATGAAGACCAGCATGCTCCCCGCGACGATCCCGGCCATCGACAGCGGCAACGTGACCCGCAGGAAGGCCCGCAGGGGTCGGCAGCCCAGATCCGCGGCGGCCTCGAGCAGGCTCATGTCGAGCCGCGTGAGGTTCGCGTAGAGCGGCAGGATCATGAAGGGCAGATAGGAGTAGACGACGCCGATATAGATGGCCGTCTGGGTGTGCAGGATCGCCAACGGGGTGTCGATCAGACCAAGCCAGATCAGAAGATCGTTGAGCAGACCGTTGGACTTGAGGATCCCGATCCAGGCATAGACCCGGATCAGGAAGGAGGTCCAGAAGGGCAGCACAATCAGCATCAGCAGGATGATTCGCCAACGCTCGGGTGACGTCGCGATGGCGTAGGCCATCGGATAACCCAGGAGCAGGCAGAGCAGGGTGCAGATGAAGGCGACTTGGAGCGAGTTGAGCAGCGCGCTCAGATAGAGATCGTCCTCCGCAACCATCATGAAGTTGCGCAGATTGATCTCGATGCGCAGCAGGCCCTCGTCGACCCACTGCCAGAGTGCCGTGTAGGGCGGCTGCGCGAGCGCAGGCTCCGCCAGGCTGATCTGCAGCACGATCGCGAAGGGCAGCAAGAAAAACAGCCCCAACCACAGGTAGGGGATGCCGATGTTGACCAGTCGGCTCGTGCGCTGCGCGTGTTTGGCGCGATTCGGGGGCGGTGCGGGCATGGTGCTCGGTGGGTCCGGGTCTGCGGACTATTCGGTCAGGACCACGCCGCTGGTCGGCGACCACTCGATGGCGACCTCCTGCTCCCAGGTCAGGGCCTGCTCGGTGCGCGGTTGGACGTTGGTGAGCGTCATCTCGACCAAGGCCCCGTCGCCGACACGGATGCGATAGATGGACACGTCGCCGAGATAGGCGATGTCCTCGACCCGCCCCTTGAGCTGATTGACCCCGTCGTCCCGGAAGTCCGCACAGAGCCGCATCTTCTCCGGTCGCACCGCGACCGTGACCGGGGTGCCGAGCACCATCGGATGGAAGGCGCGCATCCGCATGGGTCGGCCGACGCGGGTCTCGACCAGCACATCATCGCCCTCGGTGGCGACTACCTTGCCTTCGAACAGGTTGATCGAGCCGATGAACTCGGCCACCAGACGACAGGTCGGGAACTCATAGATGGCGGTCGGGGTGTCGACCTGCATGATCTGACCGGCGTCCATGACGGCGATGCGCGTGGACATGGTCATGGCCTCTTCCTGATCGTGCGTGACGGTCACGAAGGTGATGCCGAGACGCTCCTGCAGGTTGACCAGCTCGAACTGGGTGTTCTCGCGCAGCCGCTTGTCGAGTGCACCGAGCGGCTCGTCGAGCAGCAGGAGCTTCGGGTGTTTGGCCAGACTGCGGGCGAGAGCGACGCGCTGGCGCTGTCCGCCCGAGAGCTGATCGGGTCGACGTTTGCGCAGCTCGGTGATCTTCAGCAGCTCCAGCATCTCGCCGACACGCTCGTGGCGCTCGCGCCGCGAGAGCCGATCCTGCTTGAGCCCGAACTCGACATTCTGCTCCACGCTCATGTGCGGGAAGAGTGCGTAGGACTGGAACATCATGTTCACCGGCCGCGAGTAGGCCGGCACATCCGTGACATCCACGCCGTCGATGTAGATGCGTCCGCTGCTCGGATACTCGAGCCCGGCGAGCATGCGCAGCAGCGTGGACTTGCCGCAGCCCGAGCTCCCGAGGAGCGAGAAGAATTCTCCCTGGAAAATGTCGAGACTCACGTCGTCGACGGCGTAGACGTCGCCAAACTTCTTGGTGACCCGGTCGATACGCAGATAGGGGACGGCCTTGGGATCCTGCCAAGGCTCGAGCGAACGGCGCTCGGCGAGTGTCGCCATCGGCGAGTGGTCCCGATTCCGCTCAGCGATTCGCCTTGAGGCGTGTCCAGAGACGGTTGAGATCGCGGATCTCCCGGTCGCTGCGCTCCGAGGGCACGAAGAGACGCGCCTTGACCTCGTCCGGCGGATAGATCGCCGGATCCTCCCGCACGGCTTCGTCCAAGAAGGGCGTGGCCGCGAGGTTGGGGTTGGCGTAGTAAACCGCGTTGGAGACCGCGGCGATGGCGGCGGGCTGCAACATGTAGGCGATGAAGGCGTGCGCGGCTGCCGGGTTGGGCGCATCCTTCGGGATCGCCATGACATCGGTCCAGACCGCCGCGCCTTCGCGCGGGAGGACATAGTCGATAACCACACCCCTGTCGGCCTCTTCGGCACGCGACTGTGCCTGAAAGACGTCGCCGGAGTAGCCCATCGCGACACAGAGATCGCCGTTGGCCAGGTCGCTCATGTATTGCGAGGAGTGAAAGTAGCGCACATACGGATGGATCGCCTTGATGAGCGCCGAGGCGGCGTCGAGGTCGTCCTTGTCGAGGCTGTTGGGATCCTTGCCCAGATAGGCGAGGGCGGCGGAGTAGACCTCCGTGGGGTCGTCCAGGAGACTGATCCCGCAGGCGCCGAGCTTGGCTGCGGTCTCCGGATCGAAGATCAGTGCCCAGGTGTCGATGTCGGCGGTCTCGCCCAAGGCGGACTGCACCTTGTCGCGATTGATTCCCAAACCGGAGGTTCCCCACATGTAGGGCACCAGGTGGGCGTTGTCGGGATCGATACTCGCCAGTTGGCTCATGATCGCCGGGTCGAGCTGGTCCAGGCCCGGGAGCTTGGACTTGTCCAGCGGCAGATACAGCTCGGCCTTGATGTGGCGTGCGCCAAAGGGTCGGGCGGTCGGAAAGACCAAGTCGTAGCCGCTGCGCCCGGCGAAGAGCTTCGCCTCGAGCACCTCGTTGGAGTCGTAGACATCCAAGCGCGGCTTGATCCCGGTCTCTGCCGCGAATCCGGAGAGCGTGTCCTCGGCGACGTAATCGCTCCAATTGTAGAGATGCAGGGTCTCGTTTGCAGAAGACACGGCTGCGTATGTCGGCAGGCCGACGGTCAATAAAAACGCGAGGGCGGTGGAGGTCCGTTGCATGCAGTCCCCGAAGACGATGATCTGGAGGGTGCGCCGAGAGCCGGCGTCGACAGGGCTGCAATGCTACTTTAGATTCACGCCAAGGGGTGTCGATTTTCGGTAGGGTCGGGCGGGTTTCGGCAACAGCCGATCCCCGCCAGACCTGTCGAAAGGGCGTGACGAGACGCGTTGCCGGGTGTCGTCGTGGCCTGTCGTACGGACCGGGGTGGAACGGGGGGACTAAACCGCGTCGCCGCTAAGGGCCGTGGATGCACCGAACGTCGAACTCACACGAAGGTGAGCATCTCGCTCTGGACGCGGTTTAGGCCCGGGCAGAATCGCCCTCGATCGACAGACCCCGTAATCGGATCTGGAGACCGGAGCCAAAACGCTCCGCCGCCTCGCCCTTCGCCATCTGCACCGCGGTCACGATCGACAGCGCTTGGAGCACATCGCCTTGGGCCAAACCTTGCGCGTCGCGACGGTAGCTGTCGATGCTTCTCAAGAAACCTTCGACCAGCGTCGCGACGTCCTCGCACGAGCGGGTATCCGGATGGAGCGGGATGTCCACGTCAAAGGTGTCGCGGAGGGCTCGGGTGTGCTGTAGATGCATGGCGTTCTCTCCTGGCTGTCGCATGGAAGACGGGTCGAACTGGTCAAGCCGCTGTGCTCTGGCCGTCTGCGCAGGTGGTTCGGCTTCCGTTGTGTTGACATCGAGCATGGACAAGACTTGGACGTCGCCGCGCACGCTCCCATCATCGCTGCTATGGTTAGGCTCGCGACGCGCCGTCTGGCCACCTGTACCGGCCCCACTCGTACCAACAACGTGTCAGATGAACGGCTATTGACCAACTTTGATGGTCAACATTAGCTAGGCATCGGATGGTTGTCAAGGTTCCATAATAAACAAAACATGAACAGCCGCTTCCCGCTCACCATGAGGAGACCGCATTGACCGACCAGGATGCCGCCTTACCGGGTCACACCTATCGCATCGGAGCCGTATCGCGGTTGACCGGGGTTCCCGCCGACACGCTGCGCGTCTGGGAGCGTCGCTACGGCGTCGTCGCGCCGCTTCGCTCGGACTCGGGCACCCGTCTCTACGGACCGGACGACGTGAGTCGCTTGACCCTGATCAAGCGCTTGGTGGATCGCGGCGATGCGATCAGTAGTGTCGCGAACCTGAGCCTCGATCAATTGCGCGAGCGGGTCCGCGGAACGGATCTGCCCGAGCCTGCAGGCGCGCCGGAACGCCCGTGCCGCGTGCTGGTGATCGGGTCTTCGCTCGCCGAGCGCTTCAGGCGCGAGCCCGTGATGAATGGAAATATCGATCTTGTCGGGCTCTACGACTCGCACCGGGCGTTTCTCGCTGCGGGGTCTGTGCAACCCACGCCGGACGTGGCGGTGCTCGAATTCCCCACGATCCAAGGCGACCAGGTGCGCGAGATCGGCGAGTTGGTGACCCAATGCGGCGCGGCCCGCGCGATCGTCGTCTACACCTTTGCCACCCGAGCCACGATCGAGCGGCTCGATGCCCGCAGGCTGATTCCGAAACGCGCGCCGGTCGATCTGCAGGAGCTGCGCCAATGGTGCATGGGGCAATTCGCGAGGGCGCCCGCGCCGGACCTCGAGGAGCCCGCCCTCGACCTGTCTTTGCCGATCCCGCAGCGGCGCTTTGCCGACGCCGATCTGCTTCGGATCGCCACCGCCTCCCCGAGCGTGCGCTGCGAGTGTCCGCATCATCTGGTCGAGCTGGTGCTCTCGCTGAACGCCTTCGAAAACTACAGCGCCGAATGCGAGGATCGCAACGCCGAGGATGCGGCACTGCACGCCTACCTCCACGCCGCGACTGCGCAGGCGCGTGCCATGATGGAGGTCGCGCTGGCGCGCGTGGTGGTGGCCGAGGGGATCCTGCTCGACGCCTCGGACGGAGAAATCTGAACCCGACTGCCCGATAGCGCTAAGATAGCGCTTTCGTCTGCGGGTCCAGCGACCGACCCGCGTACCCGACATCAACACGAAGGCCTCGGATTTCGACCCATGATCTCCCTGCTCGACTACGGCGCCGGTAATGTGCGTAGCCTCCGCAATGCCATCCATTCCCTGGGATTCTCATTGACCGAGATCGAGCACCCGGCGGACATCCTCAAGGCGGAGCGGCTCATCTTCCCCGGCGTCGGGTCCTTCGGGGCAGCGATGCAGCGTCTGCAGGCACTGGGCTATCTGGAACCCTTGCGCGAGTATCTCGCCGCAGGGCGGCCGTACCTCGGGATCTGTATCGGTTTGCAAGCACTCTTCGAAGGCAGCGACGAGTCCCCCGACGTGCCCGGACTCGGGGTCATCCCGGGTCGGATACGGCGCTTCGACGCGGGCACGCTCGCCGTCCCGCACATGGGGTGGAACGATGTGCGCGCGAAGCGCGACTCCCCCTTGTTCGCCGACTACGCCGGAGAGAAGCTCTACTTCGTGCATTCCTATTTTGCCGAACCCACCGCTGAGAACGTGGAGTGGCAGCTCGCCGAGACGGACTACGGCCGGCCGTTTCTGAGCGCCGTGGAGCGAGGACGGATCTCCGCGGTTCAGTTTCATCCCGAGAAGAGCGCAAACGCCGGCTTGCGGCTGCTGCGACGCTTTCTCGCCGGAGACGAGCAGCCGCTCGCCACAACGACCCCCTCGACCGATCGCAGCCCGACGCATCTGGCCAAGCGCGTCATTGCCTGCTTGGACGTGCGTACCAACGACGCCGGCGATCTGGTCGTCACCAAAGGCGATCAATACGACGTGCGCGAGGCCGGCGAGGTCCGCAATCTCGGCAAGCCGGTCGAGCTGGCGCAGCGCTACTACGAGGAAGGCGCCGACGAGATCACCTTCCTCAACATCACCGCCTTCCGTGATTTCCCGCTGGCGGACCAGCCGATGCTCGAGGTTCTCGAGCGGACCTCCGAGCGCGTCTTCGTGCCGCTCACCATCGGCGGTGGCATCCGCGCCTTTCGCGATGCCCGCGGGCACGACTATTCAGCACTGGATGTGGCCGACGCCTATTTTCGCGCAGGTGCCGACAAGATCTCGATCGGGTCGGATGCGGTCGAGGCCGTCGAAGGCTATCTGAAGCGCGGGACGAAGGACGGAAGTACGGCGATCGAGCAGATTGCCGGTGTCTACGGAAACCAGGCGGTCGTGATCTCCATCGATCCGCGCCGCGTCTATGTCCGATCTGCGCAGGAGACGCACCATCACACGGTGCAGACCGCCACGCCGGGACCCAACGGCGAGCGCTTTTGTTGGTTCCAATGTACTGTCAAGGGCGGACGCGAAGGGCGCGACGTCGATGCCGTGGAGCTTGCGCGTGCCTGCGAGGCATTGGGTGCGGGCGAGATCCTGCTCAACTCGATCGATCGCGACGGCACGGGCGCCGGCTTCGATCTCGAGCTGGTTCATGCCGTGAGGTCGGCCGTCGGCATCCCGGTCATCGCCTCGAGCGGCGCCGGCTGTGTCGAGCACTTCGCGGAGGTGTTTGCGACGACGGGTGTCGAGGCCGCGCTGGCTGCGGGAATCTTTCACCGGCGCGAGGTGCCGATTCAGGCCGTCAAGGCCTATCTCCTCTCCCGGGGGATCGAGATCCGGGTCTGATGGGAAGGGGGCACGACAGCCCGATGATCCGAACGCTCGCGCGTATTCTCTTATGTGTCTCGATCGCCGCCCTTGTCGGCTGCGCCGTTCCCGGCCGGATCGCCGAGCCGGGGTCCGGGCAGGACTCCGGTCAAGGCTTCGGCGCAAACCGAGATACGATCTCCGGCTCGACCAGTCCGCCGCAAGGCATGAGCCGGGGCGATTGGTTGAGCCGGGTCGCCGCCTGCCATCTGCTGCGTGTCGGACAGAATCTCGACGTCGCCGTAACCGACTCGGCCGTGATCGCCGCCGCCGACAAGTACGGCTTCCGGGTCGATGCGATCATCGAACGATCCAATCAGCTGGTCGTCGAGTACGGCGCGCGCGGGCCGGCACTCCTCGCCTTCGCGACCGAATCCTGTCGGCAAGTGTCCGAGGCCACCGGCATGACCTCGACCTTGGTGCGGTTCGAGCCGGACGGCACCTTGCGGACGCAATGGCTGCGCATCGACGGCATCGAGATCGCCGATGGTTTCGCCGAGAAGACCATCGGCGAGCTGCGCCGCGCGCGAGCCGTCGGTCTGGTGATCAACAGCCCAGGGGGCTCGGTCTTCGAGGCACGCAGGCTCGGGCGCTATCTGCGTACCATGGGTCTTCGCACCGCGGTCGATCAGTCCTGTACCTCGGCCTGCATCGATGTGCTGGCGGGCGGCGCCGAACGCTACGTGACGCCCGCGGCGAAGCTGGGCATCCATCAGAGCAAGGTCCCGAGGCGCTTCAGCAGCCACGAGGGCGGACAGCTCTATGTTGCCGACGCCTTCCTCTATCTGCGCGAGATGGGCATCGACCCGGATGTCGCCATCGCCGCCGCCTCCGTGCCCAACAATAAGATCCTTTTGATCTCTCTTACCGATGCACTGCAGACCGGCCTGGTCACGGACGTGATCGAGCGCGTGGAGTGACGACCGAGCGCGGGGCCTCGCACGTAAGACCGGCCACCCAACACATCGGTCGCTCGTGACACCCGCTCTGCGGTGTCACGCATGCCCCTGGCGCTCCGCGTCACGTGCCACGATGGCCGGAGTGACGCGCAGGGCCAAAGAGTTCGTAAAATACGTGCGCTGGATCAAAAAAAACATCTGGATCAAAGCCTTCTGTTGATATCCAATAGTAACGATTTACAGAATTATGAAAATTAATAGATCATAATTCCGTAAAATTCGCACAGTCTTTAGGACGGCAGTCCATTTCGTGCTCGCGTTCAGGCCATGCGGCACGACCAAACGATCGACACGCAGATCGGAATCTGCGCCCTGACCGCTTGCGGCTCTCCGTCCGACCTTTGCCTGATAGAGCAGTTTATGGCATCCATCTTCACCGCTGTCGGTTTCATGGCCGCGCTCGGTCTTCTGCTGGCCATGATCTTGATCCTGGCGAATCGGCGACTTTACGTCTACGAAGACCCACGCATCGATCAGGTCGAGGACCTGCTGCCGCGCGCCAACTGCGGCGCCTGCGGCATCGCGGGTTGTCGGCCGTTCGCCGAAATGCTGGTCAAGGGCGAGATCGCGCCCGGCCGCTGCACCGTCAATTCGTCCGCGATGAATACGCTCATCGCCGACTTCCTGGGCGTGGCCCTCGGCGCAGACGAGAAGCGTGTCGCACGTCTGGCCTGTGCCGGCGGGGCCCACGTCGCCTTCCTGCGGGCCTCCTACGGCGGTCTCCAATCCTGCCGCGCCGCCGCCTTGGTCTCCGGCGGCGGCAAGGGTTGCTCCTGGGGCTGTCTGGGGATGGGCGATTGTGCCGAGGTCTGCGACTTCGATGCGATCCGACTCAATCGCCACGGCCTGCCGATCGTGGATGCCGCCAAGTGCACCGCCTGCGGCGATTGCGTCACCGTCTGCCCGAAGGATCTCTTCAGCCTGCATGTCATCAGCCATCGCCTCTGGGTCGCCTGCAAGAACCTGGACCCCGGGGACGAGGGCGAGCACGAATGCGACGTCGTCTGCACGGCCTGCGGACGCTGTGCGCAGGACTCCCCCGAGGGATTGATCGAGATTCGGGACAACCTGGCCGTCGTGGACTACACCAAGAACGCGATCGCCTCGAAGGTCGCCATCGAGCGCTGTCCGACCGGCGCGATTGTTTGGCTTGAACCGGACGGTCGGATCGTCAAAGGAAAGGACGCCAAAAAGGTGGTCCGCAAAGAGGCATTGCCGCTGGCTTGAAGCCTCGGCCGGGATCGACATCCGCCTGAATCGGAACCCCCGAGGACGGCGGATCGAAGAATCGAAGCACACCCCTGACGCGCCCTCGCGCCCCGGCTTATCGCCGGCGGCCGGGTCCCGGGGGTCAACCACAGAGAAGCCCCATGTTCGGAAAGCCCATGTTCGGAAATAAGGACGAGAAGCAGGTCAAGTATCCCGGCACACGGATGGCGATGGACGGTAACACCGCCGTCATCATGTGTGAGCGCGAAGCCTCCGACGCGGCCGGCGCTTACCCCATCACGCCATCCACCCAAATGGGTGAATATTGGTCGGAAGAGGTCGCCAAAGGCCACCTCAACGTGTCCGGAAACCCGCTGATCTTCGTCGAGCCCGAATCCGAGCATGCCGCTGCGGCCGTCACCGCCGGCATGTCCATGACCGGACTGCGTGCGGTGAACTTCTCCTCCGCCCAGGGCGTGGCCTTCATGCACGAGTCGCTCTATGCGGCGGTCGGCAAGCGCCTGCCCTACATCTTGAACATCGGCGCGCGTGCGATCACCAAGTCGAGCCTGAACGTGCACTGCGCCCACGATGACTACCACTGCATCGACGACACCGGGTTCATTCAGGTCTTCGGCAAAAGCGCCCAAGAGGCGGCGGATCTCAACCTCATTGCCCGTAAGATCGCCGAGTTGACCTTGACGCCCGCCGCAGTCGGTCAGGACGGCTTTTTGACCACCCATCTCATCGAGCCGCTGCTGGTGCCCGAACGTGAGTTGATCGCCGAGTTCTGCGGTCGCCCGGACGACATCATCGCCTGTCCGACCCCGGCCCAGAAGCTGGTCTACGGACCGACCCGCCGCCGCGTTCCCTTGGTCTGGGACGTCGACAACCCGGTGTCCTCCGGCTCGGTTCAGAACCAAGACGCCTACATGCAGGCCGTCGCCGCCCAGCGCCCGTATTTCTTCGATCACATCGAGCCGATTGCCGAGCAGGTGATGGACGAGTTCCATGCGCTGACCGGGCGGCGCTATCAGCGCGTCGGCGGCTATCGGTTGGAGGATGCCGACTACCTCATCCTCGGCCAAGGCAGCATGCTGACCCAGGCCGAGGCGGTCGCGGACTATCTGCGCGAGACCCGCAAGCTCAAGGTCGGCGTGGTAAACCTGACCATGTATCGGCCTTTCCCGGGCGATCTCATCGGGCAGATCCTCAAGGGCAGGAAGGGCGTGGCGGTGCTCGAGCGCACCGACCAGCCGCTGGCCGAAGATCTGCCCATGATGCGCGAAATTCGTGCGTCCCTCACCAAGTGTCTGGAGAACGGCAACGTGGAAAAGGGCGATCGCTTGCCCTACCCGGACTACGCCGTCTACCGCCAAGGCGACATGCCGCGACTCTATTCGGGTTGCTACGGGCTGGGCTCGCGCGATCTGCAGCCCGAGGGCCTGATTGCCGCGATCGAGAATATGCTCCCCGGCGCGGCGCACCGTAAATTCTTCTATCTGTCGGTCGACTTCATCCGCAAACCCTTCGACCCCAAAGACGAGATCCGCATCCAGGCCCTCAAGGATGCCTATCCGCACATCGGCGAGCTCGCCCTGCGCGGCAGCGAAAATCCCAACCTCCTGCCCAAGGGCGCCATTACCGTGCGCATGCACTCGGTCGGTGGCTGGGGCGCGGTCACCACAGGCAAGAACCTGGCGATGACCCTCTATGACCTGCTCGGTTTCGACATCCGCGCCAATCCCAAGTACGGCTCGGAGAAGAAGGGTCAGCCGACCACCTACTTCCTCTCCGCAGCACCCGAGCCGATCCGGCTCAACTGCGAGTACACCTATGTCGACGTGGTCCTGAGTCCGGACCCGAACGTCTTCACGCACTCCAATCCGCTCGCCGGGCTGGATCGGGGCGGGCGCTTCATCGTCCAAGCGAGCCTCGATAACCCCGAGCAGGTTTGGGCCAGCTTCCCGCCGGCCGCGCGCAAATACATCGTCGAGCACGAGATCCGCGTCTACTACATCGACGGCTTCAAGATTGCCCGTGAAGAGGCGTCCGATCCGGAGCTTCAGTTCCGCATGCAGGGCAACGCCTTCCAAGGTGCCTTCTTCGCCGCCTCGCCCCTGATGGATCGGGCCGGCCTCGATGAAGTGGGACTCTTCGCCGCGATGGAAGAGCAGATCCGCCAGAAGTTCGGCGCCAAGGGCGAGCGTGTCGTGCAGGACAACCTGCGCATCGTGCGCCGCGGCTTCGACGAGATTGTCGAGATCGTCGACAAACCCATGATCAGCGGTCAACTCCTGCCCCGCCAAGAGGTCGGTCTCCCGGTCATGCTTAAACAGCTTCCCGAGGGCGATGGCGGCATCGCCGACGTGCATCGCTTCTGGGAGCAGACCGGCGCCTTCTACGCCAGCGGTCGCGGCAGCGACAATCTCGCCGATCCGCACATGGCCCTGTCGCTGATGCCGGCCTCGAGCGGCGTCTATCGCGACATGACCCAGATCCGCTTTACCTATCCCAAGTACGTCCCCGAGAACTGCACCGCCTGCGGCAATTGCTTCGCGGTCTGTCCGGACAGCGCCATCCCGGGGCTGGTCAACAAGGTCTCCGACATCTTCGCCGCAGCCATCGCTCGTGTGGAGCGCGGCATGCCCACCCAGCATCTGCGTCGCGAGACCCGCAACGTCGAGAAGCGTCTGCGTACGCTGATCGAAGCTGCCGGGGATGCCCCCGACATGCGTGAGCTGATGGACCGCGCGGTGCTCGAGACCCTGGCCGCCTATCAGGGCGAGCCCGAGCAGAAGGCCATCATGGAGCTGGAATTCGGCCTCATGATGCAGGCCCTCGGCGACTATCAATTCGCCGTCACCAAGCCCTATTGGAACAACCGCGAGAAGAAGCAGAAAGGCAGCGGCGGGCTCTTCAGCATCACCATCAATCCCTACACCTGCAAGGGTTGCGACGAGTGTATCGAGGTGTGCAACGACGGCGCCCTCGTCTCCGAGCCCCAGACGACGCAGACGATCGAGGAGATGCGCGCCAAGTGGGACTTCTGGCTCGATCTGCCGACCACGGATCCGGACTTCATCCGCATCGATGATCTGGACGACAAGATCGGCGCGCTCGAGACCTTGCTGCTCGATAAGTCGAACTATCAGGCGATGGTCTCGGGCGACGGCTCCTGCATGGGCTGCGGCGAGAAGACGGTGATCCATCTGTTCACGGCGACCGTCTCGGCACTCATGCAGGGACGTGTGAAGCGCCACCTCGCCGAACTCGACGACCTGATCAACCGGCTCGAGACCCACATCCGGTTGAAGCTTGCCGCCAAGATCGACCTGACCAACACGGCAGCCATCAGCAAGGCGGTCAACGCGCACAAGGACGCGGACCTGCGTCTGTCGGATCTCTCGGCCGAGCTGGATCAGGATCGCAGTGCCGAGCCGGTCGATCCCGAGTGGCTGACCTGGGCCACGGATCTGCTGGGCAAGCTGCGTCAACTCAAGTCGCAGTACACGGCCGCTCAGCCACGCACGACCATGGGCATCGTCAACGCCACCGGCTGCTCCTCGGTCTGGGGTGCGACCTTCCCCTTCAACCCCTATCCGTTCCCCTGGTCGAACCATCTCTTCCAGGACTCGCCCTCGATCGCGCTCGGTCTGTTCGAAGGCCACATGCGCAAGATGGGCGAGGGCTTCAAGGCGATCCGCATGGCGCGCCTGGAGCTCGAGCGCGGCTATAACCCGGCCGAGCACGGCGAGGCCCTGACCTACTTCGGCTGGAAGGACTTCTCCGACGAGGAATGGCTGCTGTGTCCGCCGGTCGTCGCGGTCGGCGGCGACGGCGCCATGTACGACATCGGCTTCCAGAACCTCTCGCGTGCGCTCATGTCCGGTCACCCCGTGAAGATCATGGTGCTCGACACCCAGGTCTATTCCAACACGGGCGGTCAGTCCTGTACCTCCGGCTTCATCGGTCAGGTCGCCGACATGGCCCCCTACGGCAAGATCGGCAAAGGCAAGTCCGAGATCCGCAAGGAGATGGGTCTCATCGGCATGGCCCATCGCACAAGCTTCGTGCTCAACGGTGCGGCCGCCAACCTCACGCACCTGCTCGAAGGCTTCATCGACGGGCTCAATGCCCGTCATCCGGCGCTGTTCAACATCTACACCAGCTGCCAGCCCGAGCACGGCATCGGCGACGAGATGTCCACGCATCAGAGCCGCATGGCGATCGAGTCGCGCGCCTACCCGTTGTTCCGTTTCGACCCGGATGCCGGGACCAGCTTCGAGGAGTGCTGCTCCATCGAGGGCAATCCGAACATCGACCAGGACTGGATCAACTGGACGCTGAAGTACACCGACGAGAAGGGCGAGCCGGCCGAGATGACGGTCCCCTTCACCTTTGCGGACTTCGCGATGACCGAGGGGCGCTTCCGCAAACACTTCCGCAAGGCCCCGCCCGAGACCTGGAACGAGTCCATGATCCCCATGGCCGAGTTCCTGGACATGGACGAGGACGCGCGCATCGGACATTTCCCCTATGTCTGGGGCGTGGACGCCAAGAACCGCCTGATGCGGGTCCTGGTCTCCCAAGAGCTGGTCAGCTCCTGCGAAGAGCGCCGCGCCTTCTGGACGCAGCTGCGCGGGATCTGCGGACACCTCAATAAGGTCGACGTCGAGGCGGTGCGCAACCAGGCCAAGGCCGAGATGGCGCAGAAGCTCACCAGCAGTCTGCTCGCCATGGCCGGCGGCGATGCGGGAGCGCTCGCGTCCCTCGCGGGCGGCAACGGCCACGGCGGCAACGGTGTGGCGGCGGCCGGCAGCAACGGCGCCGGCGCCAGCTCCGGCAATGGCTCCGGCAACGGTGCGGCGGCGGACTGGGAGGCGGTCTGGGTCGAGACTCCGGAATGCACCGCCTGCGACGAGTGCATCACGATCAACCCCAAGATTTTTAAGTACAACGGCGAGAAAAAGGCCGAGGTGATCGATCCCAAGGGCGGCACCTATCAGGACATCGTCAAGGCCGCCGAGAAGTGCACCGCCGGCTGCATCCACCCGGGGACGCCATGGAACCCGGCAGAGGCCGGCCTGGAGAAGCTGCTCAAGCGGGCTGCGAAGTATCAGTAAGCGCGCCCCCTGATGCGCACCGTCATGCGCGCCGAGAGGCGCCATTGAGTCGAGCGCGCCTCGTCGCCGCGCGCCGGACCCTTCCGGTTCGGTGCGCGGCGCATCCCGATCGAAATCCAACACAGCAGTCACGCATGGGCCTTTTCAGTCTCTTCCAGCGCCATCGCACCTTCGACCACGGCATCTACCCGGTCGAGCACAAGGAACTGACGGCGGACAAGCCGATTCGCCGGCTTCCCTTTGCACCCGAGCTGGTGATCCCGTTCGCCCAGCATAAGGGTGAGCCTGCGGTCCCCTTGGTCAAGGTCGGCCAAGAGGTCGTCCGCGGCGAGCCGATCGCACGTGCCGAAGGATTCGTGTCGGTTCCGATGCATGCCCCGGCGACCGGGGTCATCCGGGCGATCGCGCTGGCGCCGAGCGCGGACGGACCCAAGACCTTGGCCATCTATCTCAAGGTCTACCACGCGGCGAGCCAGCAGGTGCTCTACGACCTGGATCGCGACCTCGACGCCATGACGCCTGCACAGATCGTTGCGGCGGTGCAGGACGCCGGGCTGGTTGGCCTCGGAGGCGGTGCCTTCCCGAGCCATGTGAAGATGCAGCCCCCTGCGGGCAAGGTCATCGAGACGGTCATCGTCAACGGCTGCGAGTGCGAGCCTTATCTGACCTGCGACCATCGGATCATGCTCGAGCAGACCGAGGCCCTGATCCGCGGCATCAAGCTCGCGCTCAAGGCGACCGGCGCCAAACAGGCCATCATCGGTGTCGAGGACAACAAGCTCGATGCCGTCGCTCATCTGCGGGCGGTCATCCCCAAGGAGCTCCCCATCACCGCGGAGGCCGTCGAGACCAAGTATCCGCAGGGTGCGGAGAAGATGCTCATCAAGAGCCTGCTGCGCAAAGAGGTGCCGATCGGCGGCCTGCCGGCGGATGTCGGTGTGGCGGTCTACAACGTGGGCACACTCGCCCAGATGGGCGATCTGTTGCCCAAGGGCAGGGGTCTGATCGAGCGCGTCGTCACCGTGAGCGGTCCAGCGGTCTCCAACCCGGGCAATTTCATGGTGCCGGTCGGCACACCTTTGCGCTTTCTGCTCGGACAGGTCGGGCTCGCAGCCGACCGCGTCGGCGAGGTCATCCTCGGCGGACCCATGATGGGCATGGCGGTGGCCTCGCTTGATGTGCCCGTCACCAAGGCCGTCTCGGGCGTCGTCGCCCTGGAGCGTGAAGATCCGGATCTGGACCGGCGCAAGGTCTACCCATGCATCAAGTGCGCCGAATGTCTCAAGGCGTGCCCGGTCTCGCTGAATCCGTCCATGCTCGGCGAGCTGGCGCTTGCCCGCCAATACGAGCGCATGGCCGAAGAATTCAATCTGGACCAGTGTTTCGAATGCGGCTGCTGCGCCTATGTGTGCCCGTCCAATATCCCGCTGACGCAGTATTTCCGGATCGCCAAATCCATTAACCGAGACCGGCAGAAATGAGCGTCGGAAGGGTCTCCAGCTTTCAGCCGTCAGCCGTCAGCCATCAGCCTCTGGCCACGGACACGGACCGCATAGGTTCGGCGTCGGGACTCTACCGGCATCAAGCCGTTTGCCCTGCCCAGTGCGAGGGCACCGGATCCCTTGCCGCGCGCTCGGGGCAAGCATTGCAGGAGGCAGGAGGCTGGAGGCCGGAGGCTTTTCCCAGGACCACAAAACATGCCTAAACCGATCGAAATTCGAACCTCTCCGCACCTGAAGCGGGCGCTCAGCGTCGACCGCATCATGCGCAATGTGGTCTTTGCGCTCTTGCCGGTCTGTGCCTTCGCGGTCTTTCAATTCGGTCTGAGCGCGCTGCTCTTGATCCTCACCACGACCGGTGCGGCGATCGCGACCGAGTGGTTTTTCGCGCGGGCGAGCGGGCGGGGCAACACCGTCTCGGACTGGTCCGTCGTCATCACCGGCATCCTGCTTGCGCTGACCTTGCCTCCGGGCTTCCCGCTCTGGATGGCGGCGGTCGCCGCCTTCGTCGGCGTGGCCCTGGGCAAGGCATTGTTCGGCGGGCTCGGTTACAACGTCATGAATCCGGCCTTGGTGGGGCGCGCCTTCGTGCAGGCGGCCTTCCCGGTCCCGATCACGACCTGGACACCCGCGTTTGCACCCGGCCGCTTCACCGAGGTCATCCCCTCGACCTTCACGCTGCCCTTCATGCAGCCGATCCCGGTTACGGATTGGATCGCGGGTCTGCAGCTCGATGCCTGGACCGGTGCCACACCGCTTGCACTGCAGAAGTTCCAGCAGATCGAGCCGCCCATCACCGATGTCTTCACCGGGATGATCGCGGGCTCCGCCGGAGAGACCTCCGCACTCCTGATCCTGATCTGCGGACTCTGGCTCGCCTTCAAACGGATGCTGGATTGGCGCATCCCGTTCGCGGTAATGGCCGGCGCGGCACTCACGGCGCTGCCCTTTTGGCTGATCGACAGCAGTCTCTATCCGAGCCCCTGGTTCGTGCTCTTCTCGGGCGGACTCATGCTCGGGGCCTGGTTCATGGCCAGCGACATGGTCGCCTCGCCGGTGACCACCAGCGGCCTGATCATCTACGGACTCTTCATCGGCATCGTGACGGTCGTGATCCGTCTGTTCGGAGGTCTCGTGGAAGGCGTGATGTACGCGATCCTGCTCGCCAACGCAGCCGGACCCTTGATTTCGAGCTGGACGCAGCCGCGGGTCTACGGCGCGGTCAAGAAGACGCGGGAGGCGGAGTAGTCCATGAACACCAAGGTCGAGCTTCAACCCCGGTCTCAAGGGGACTCCGGCGCGCGGGTCACACCGAGCTGGGCGATGCTGCGCACGCTGGCCGGCATCGCGACCCTTTCGGGTCTCCTGGTGGTCCTGGTCTACCAGGCGACCAAGCCCATCATCGCCGAGAACGAGCGGATCCTGACCGAAAAGGCGGTCTTCGAGGTCCTGCCGGGGGCCGTCTCCAAGGTCGACTTCGTGCTGAGCGATCGGGGTTTGATGCGGGCGGGCGAGGGTGCCGTCGGCGTCTCGGTCTTCGCTGGATTCGCTGCCGACGGACAGCTGCGCGGCGTGGCCTTCCCGGGCGCGGCACGCGGCTATCAAGACGTGATCCAATTCCTCTTCGGCTACGATCCCGCGTGTCGATGCATCATCGGCAGCAAGGTCTTGCGATCGACCGAGACGCCCGGGTTGGGCGACAAGATCGACACCGATCCGGTCTTTCTCGAGAATTTCGTGGCGCTCGACGTCAGCCTCAATCCCGAAGGCACCGCGTTGGCCAACCCGATCGTCAACGTCGCCCAGGGCACCAAGACCGAGCCCTGGCAGATCGACGGGATCTCGGGGGCGACCATTTCCGTGAAGGCGATGACACGTGCGCTGCAGGATGCCGCCAGCAATTTCGTCCCGATGATTCAGCGCGATCTCGCCACGCTGACGGCGGAAGCGCCATGACCGGGACCATCTCCTCGCACCGAGGCATGAACCATGGCTGAACTGCCCAATCCACAGGAAAGACTGAGCCCGGATACCTTCTTCCGAGGACTCTGGAAAGAGAATCCGGTCTTCGTGATGCTGCTCGGAATGTGCCCTGTGCTGGCCGTCACCAACACGACCATCAACGCCATCGCGATGGGCCTGGCGACGACCTTCGTACTGGTGTGCTCAAGCCTGCTGATCTCGCTGCTGCGCAACTGGATCCCCAAACAGGTCCGGATCGCCAGCTATATCATCATCATCGCGACCTTCGTCACCATCGTCGACTACGGGATTCAGGCGATCAGCCTGGAGCTCTATGCCGCACTCGGCGCCTTCATTCAGTTGATCGTGGCGAACTGCGTCATCCTCGGGCGTGCCGAGGCCTATGCCTCGAAACAGCGCCTGCACACGACGCTCGTGAACAGTCTCGGGATGGGTGCGGGTTTCACTCTCGCACTGCTCGCACTCGGTACCGTTCGGGAGATCCTCGGCAGCGGAAGCATTCTCGGGATCGCCCTGTTCGGAGAAAGCTTCCAACCCTGGGTGGTGATGATTCTTCCGCCGGGCGGCTTCTTCGTGCTCGGGGTCTGGCTGCTGCTCTTCAACTGGCTACGTCTGCGCAAGGAGCGCAAGGTCATGGAACAATCCGGGGTCGCCGCCAATGCAGGATGAGTCGCTCTATTTCATCTTTCTGAATGCCGCTGTCGTCAATAATTTCGTCTTGGCGCTCTTTCTCGGCATTTGTCCCATCCTCGGCGTCTCGGCGAAGAAAGAGACCGCCTGGAACATGGGCCTGGCGGTCATCTTCGTGATGCTGGTGAGTTCCATGAGCGCCTACGCCATCAATTGGCTCCTGACCGAGCTGGACCTGCTCTTCCTGCGGCTGATCTGCTATATCGCGGTGATCGCCTCGGCGGTGCAATTGGTCGAGATGTTCATCAAGCGCTACAGCCCCGCGCTGTTCCGATCGCTCGGCATCTTTCTGCCCTTGATCACGACCAACTGCGCCATCCTGGGTCTCGCGCTCTTTCAGACCGCAAAGGAATACGACTTCGTGCAGAGTCTGGTCTACGCACTCGGCGCGGGAATTGGCTTCATGCTCGCCTTGATGCTGATGGCCGGGCTGCGCGAGAAGCTTGAGCTCGCACGCGTGCCGAGCGTCAGCCAGGGCGCGGCCATGAGTCTCATGCTGGCGGGTCTTCTCTCACTCGCCTTCATGGGCTTCGCCGGGCTCGGAGGCTCGCATGGTTAAGGTCCTCTTGGCCTGCCTGATCATCTTCCTGGTGCTCGCGGCGTGGGTCCTGGTGGAGCACCTCTATGCCGCCTTTGCGACCCGTCATCCCGAGCTCGGACCCTTCCGACGCAACGACGGCAGCTGCTCGTGCTGCAGCGGAAGCTGCGAGCGACGCTGATCGGGCATCCCCGTAGGGTAGACAAGCGCAGCGCAGTCCACCAACGCCGGCGCAAACCTCGGTGGACTTCGCTCTCGCTCGTCCACCCTACCGTCCGGCTTGATGAGCGAGGCCGGCGCGAAAGCGGGCGATTTTTCAGCTTCGTCGTTGCTCGCGCGACGGCGAATCATCACATCCATCGCGTATCGGCTCCGATGGAGCCGGAAGATCATAGGAGCACCTAAACCATGAGTGAAGCCCCGGCCGATGTGGGTCCGACGACTCAGGCGTTCATCAAGGATTCCAGACGCATCACACCCGAGAGCACCGAAGAGATTCGCCATATCACCCTTCAGGTCGCCGATCCGGCGTTTCAGTTCGTCGAAGGCCAAAGCATCGGCGTGGTGATTCCCGGGCCGCACCCGTTCGGCAATGCCTACCATGTCCGCCGTTATTCGATTGCCAACGCGCGCAGCGTTCCGATCGACACCGGGGTCGAACTCGATCTTTTGGTGCGTCGCTGCTTCTATATCGACGAGGTCAGCGGAGAACGCTATCCGGGTATCGCCTCGAACTATCTGTGCGATGCGAAGCCGGGTGCCTCCTTGACCATCGGCGGCCCCTATCTGAGTCCCTTCAAGATGCCGTTGGACAATCGCGCCAACCTGCTCATGATCGGGACCGGGACCGGCATTGCCCCGTTCCGAGCCTTCGCACAGCTGATCTACGAGCGGCGCGGCGATTGGAAGGGGCAGGTTCGGCTGTATTACGGCGGTCGCAGCGGCCTGGATCTCATGTACACCAACGACGAGACCACCGATCTCGCCAACTATTACGACGAGAAGACCTTCAAGGCGTTCCGTGCACTCGGTACGCGTCCCCTGATGTCGTCCTCGCAGGCATTGGAGCGCGGTCTGACCGAAAACGCCGATGATGCATTGCACCTCATCAACGAGCCCGACACGCATGTCTTCCTATCGGGATTGGGCAAGATTGCAGCGGTCTTCGATAAGGTGATGGCGGAGCGCGTCGGGTCATCCGAAGCCTGGGCGGCGATCAAGCAGAAGATGATCGACGAGGGACGTTGGTCCGAGCTGATTTATGATTGATGCGGGGGATTGACCGAACGGAAGTAGGGTAGGGTGGACGAGCGAGAGCGAAGTCCACCAGGGTCTTCGCGGGCGTGCTGGTGGACTGCGCTTCGCTTGTCCACCCCACGGAGTACGGAGCTTGTTCGGCCGCCAGGCTCGCTTGTGTGTTGGCGTGGGGAGGATGGGTTTCGCTTCGCTCTACCCATCCTACGGATCAGGTTGGCGGGTTCCGGGATTTTGCGGGATTCGGTGCGCGCGAGAAGCTGTTGAGGTCCAAGCTGACGCGAACCTGCGTTTGCGGTTTGGGTCCTTCCGGACGTGTTCCGAGCCAGAGCGCCACCAAACCCAGAATGACCGCGACGGTCAGCGCAAGCGCAGGCCCCGGGGTGGCAAGCCCGTACCAGACCGACCAACTGATCGCCATGCTGCCGATGGCCGCGGTCTTGCCGGTCCGGCACATCTCGCCGCGCTCCAGAAAGCCGCGGATCGATGCGCCGAAGCGCGGGTGCTCGACCAGGAAGCGCACCCGTTTGGGCGAGCTGCGTAGCCACAACCAGGTCGCGCAGATCCAGAAGACCGTCGTCGGCATCAACGGCAACACCATCCCCAGAAAGCCCAATCCGAAGCACAGCCAGCCCAGCAGGTTGTAAACCCGTCGGCGGCCTTGGCTTACGCTTGCGACAAGAGGGTCTTGCTCGGGGATGTTGCCGTGCATCGGGTGCTCCAGGCTGAGGGTCGACTTCCGAAGGGCCACCGAGGTTTGACTGCCTGAATCCGGGATAGATTCACCTGCGGCTCCGCTCCATCCAGAAGGACCCCACACCGGCCCGACGGACTGAGAGGACAAGAGTATAGCGGCTCCCGCACGATACGCCCATCGGGGGAAGGAGAGAGGAGAGAGGAGAGAGGAGAGACGAGCCGTAGGTTGTGCCGAGCCGCGCGAGGCACAACCAACCGTTGGCACAACCGGCGGGTACGGAATATTTCGGAAACCGCCGAAACTTTTTAATCTCTTAAACCGCGCCGACTCCAACGGTCGTCAAGTCCGCCGGGGCCGATCCCATCCAAAAACATCGCATACCGCACCCGGCGCGGTTTAAGGCGTCGGCGAGACATTGATTCCGCGCGCAGCAAGCCACTGAGTATCCAGCTGCCATTCAACGGACTCGACCTGCGGTTGCGCCAGAATCAGACCTTGGGCACGCTTCTGGTGGTCGATCAGCCCCTGCTGGGCGGCGATTACCTGCGGATCATTGTCCGCCTTGTTGGTCAGATTCGGGTGGATAATGGCGAGGAAACGGTACGCCGGCATGTCGAACGAGCGCGGTGTCGAGATCGTCGCGACCCCGTTCTCGAACGAGACCACCCGGAAGCGATAGGGGTAGGACGAGACCTGAGGATCGGCCTCCAGCACTTGGTCGAGCTCCCAAACCTGCGGTTTCCAGGCCGAGCCGATCCAAACGGCCAGGACGCCGATCACGATGACGCCGATTGCGATACTGTAGTTGCGTGTAAAACGATCCATCCGGTGGCTCACTCCTGAGATTTTCGTGCGATAAGCCGGGGGTGCTTGAAGATATCCCCCTGAGAAGCGCACAGCTTGCCCGGATCGGCGCGATTCTCCCATGAAAAACGTCAATCACTCTTTTTTCTATCCCACGTTCACCGAACCTGTGCCATTCTTGGTAGTAGGGATTTAAACCGCGTCCGGAGCGAAATGCGTCATTTTCACGCAGTCGGCGGAGCCGGCGCGGCCAAGCCATTCCAACACATGACGCATACCGCGCCGGGTGCGGTTTAGAGGCAGTCTCGTCCAATGCAGCACGGAGACAGACAGTCGTTGGTTGAGGGCATCTCCGGCCTGGTGCGGCAGGTCTACGACACCGAGAACCCCGACCGGCAACACGAGGCGATGATCGAGCGGCTCAACCCGCTGCTCGATGCCTTTTTGCTTGAATCGCAGCCGATCGAAGCGGTCGAGGCGAGCATCCTGATCGCCGACATCCGCGGGTTCACGGCACTGACCGAAACCCATCCGCCCCAAACCATCATCCGATTGCTCAATCGGTACTTCGAGCGGATGGCGGAGCTGGTCCTGCGTCATGGCGGCGTCGTCGACAAATTCATGGGCGACGCCGTCATGGCGCTCTTCGGCGCGCCGCTGCGACGCGACGATCACCTCAAGTGCGCGCTCTCCTGTGCGGTCGAGATGCAGCAGGCGATGGTCGATCTCAACCGCGAAAGCCAACTGATCGGCGAGCCCAACATCTATGCCGGTATCGCCGTGAACAGCGGCAGCGTCATGGCGGGCAGCTTCGGCTCCCGGGTTTACAACGAGTACACCGTGATCGGCGACACGGTCAATCTCACCGCACGGATGGAGGGCTACAGCCTGCGGGGGCAGGTGCTGCTCAGCGACTCCAGCTATGCCTCCGCGCGCGACTACATCGACATCGGCAGCGCCAACGCGCTCTTCGTGAAGGGTAAGACGCGTGAGATCACGCTCTACGAGCTGCTCGCCGTCAAAGGCCCGCGACGCCTGGTGGTTCCGCAGGTCGAGATCCGCCGCTCGCCGCGGGTGCTGGTGGACTTCCCGATCGCCTTCCGTCGGGTCGAGTCCAAGTGCATCCTGGCGCAACGCTTCATGGGCAAGGCGAACGATCTGAGCTACTACGGGATGAACGCCGATCTGCCCCTGATTCTGCCGCCCTATTCTGAGGTCATCCTCACCTTCGTACCCGAGTTCGGTGCCGATCCGGCCACCGAGGTCTACGCGCGGGTCCTGCGAACCCAACCAAGCGATGGAGTCCACCGCACCAACCTCGAGTTCACGACGATCGACACGCCCGGGCACCGTCTCGTGAAGCGATACGTTGATCAGCTCCTCTGGCGGCGTTGAGCGAAAAGCGGGTCCCGGTCCCATGAATCCGAGCCTCGTCGCCGATGGACTCGTCCTGCTGCACGCGCTCTTCATCGCCTTCGTCGCGCTCGGCGGACTCTTGGCGTTGCGGTGGCCGGCCGTGGCCTACCTGCATCTGCCATGTCTGTTCTGGGGCATCGCCATCGAACTCGGCGGTTTCGTCTGCCCGCTCACCCCGCTCGAGATCCAATGGCGCCTTGCAGCAGGCGAGGGCGGCTACAACGGCGGCTTCATCGACCATTACATCGTGCCTCTGATCTACCCTCCCGGCCTGACCCGCGGGACCCAGATCCTGCTCGGACTCGCCCTCTTAACCGGCAACGGGCTTATCTACGGATACCTCCGGCGCAAACGCAGTCGGCGCAGCAGCCGACGCCGGTAGGAACGGGTTCGAAAATAAGGAGAACAACCCGACGAGAGGATAGCTTTACCGTCGTTGTCGTTGTCGTTGTCGATCACGATTACGACAACGACAACGACAACGACAACGACGGTTCGGTGCTCAACTGACCTCTTACACGGTGGCAGGTGGCCGGCCTCGATCATCGTTTTGGCCACATCCGCAGTGTCCAGCGACCGCCCGGGTACGCCGACTTCAGTCGGCCCCCGGGGAGGCGGACTTCAGTCCGCCGCGCGGGCGCGCTCGGGCGTGCGACAAGACCTGTCGCGTCATGAGTGCACTCTAGGTCCATCGCGCACGCCTGCCGAGCGAAAATGTCTCGGATCGCGGCCAGCGCGACTTCCCCGCACAACGGACCGGAGTCTAAGGATCATGACTACTCGCCAGCCCTCCAACCCCACTTTCCCGCGTGACATTGCCTTCCCGCGCCACTATCTGAGTATCGGCACGCTGGACACCCCGCTGCCGGTGTCGAGCGGCGTCCAGCCCTCGGAGCCACTTCCGTACCAATGGTCTTGCCATGTCGAGACCGAGCAGGGTCTGATCGACCAGTTCGGATTCCTCGATACCCGGGGACTCGACCCGCGCCGCGAGATGGTCGAAACGCTGCTCGCCGTCATCGCGCGCAAGGGAGCGATTCTGGTGCACTCCGCCCGCGAGACGGCACTCCTGCACGGATTGCAGCAACGCCTTGCCGATTCGACAGGAGCGCTCGCCGATGCCCTGACCCGACTGGTCGAGGTCGATCGATTCGCGAATCAGCGAAAGAAACCCGCTGCACCTCGGTCCCTCTCGGGAGACCACCCGGCGGCGTCGGTCATCTGGCCGGACGATGCCGTCGACCCCTCTGCCGATCTGCGCGACGATCTTGCAGCCCAGGCCGCGTACCTCGAGCTTATCGATGCCCGCACGCAGAACATCCGTCGGCGCCAGCTCACCCGTGCGCTGGTTCGGTACGGGGATCGTCAGCTCTCGGAGCTGGTACGCGCCTTCGCCGAGCATACCGGCGGTGATCCGGCATCGAGCGCACCGGGTCCGATGCTCAATTGATCCGACATTGACGAAAACCACCAGGCGGGTCTAAAACCGCCTGTTAAGAATCTTCGGAGTGCTGCTCATGCCGATCCGGCCGCTGATCGAACACTATAGCCTCGACGATTACCGACGCTGGGAGGGCGATTGGGAGCTGATTCAGGGGATGCCGTTGGCGATCAGGACACTCGACGCATCTTGAATGAATAAGCTCTGGAAGCAGATCACCCCCTCGGATTACGCCTGGGAACGCGAGGCGCTGGCCTTTCTGAAGGAACAGTTGCCCGATCACGAGCCCTATCGGGCTTGGGCCAACTTCGAGTTCATCGCCCTGGACGGGTCCATCAACGAGGTCGACACCCTCGTCCTCACGCCGAAGGGGCTCTTCCTCGTCGAGATCAAGTCCCATCCCGGCGAGATCGGCGGCGACGCCGGCGCCTGGATCTGGACCCATGAGGGGCGTCGCCGCGTCTTCGACAACCCGCGTCTGCTCGCCGAGCGCAAGGCCAAAAAGCTCAAATCACTGCTCGAGAGCCAGCGCTCGGCCCATGTCGGCGCCGGCCAATCGAAAGAGCGGATGCCCTTCATCGAGACGCTCGTCTTCCTCTCCGCCGAGAACGTGATCAACACGCTCCAAGGGCCGGCGCGTCTGCAGGTCTGTACCCGCAAGACCGTCATGGACGCGCTGCGCCGCATCGACAGCACCCGGACACATCGCCAGCTCGATCGCCCCCTCTCCAAGGCCGTCGCGCGCGCCCTGGAAGAGGCCGGCATCAAGGAATGCATGCGCGCGCGGCGTGTCGGTCTCTATGCGCTGAACACCCTGCTCGACGAGGCAGATCATGTCCAGGACTGGCTCGCGACCCACTCCGAGACCGGCATCCAGCGGCGCATTCGCATCTATCTCACCCACGGCAAATCCGAGCAGGACGCCGAGACCCTGCGCAAGGCCGCCCGGCTGGAGTTTCGCCTCCTTGAAGGCATCGAGCATCCGGGCATCCTCCAGGCGCGCGACTACCAGCAGCACGACCAAGGGCCGGCGCTGGTCTACGAGCACGACCCCTCGGCGGTGCGTCTGGATCACTTTCTCGTCGGACTCGGCGCCGGACAGCGGCTGGAGATCCTGGATGCGCTGAGCCTGATGCGCCAGATCGCCGAGGCCGTGCGGTTCGCCCACGGCAAGCGGCTCTATCACCGGGCGCTGAGCCCGCAGAGCATCTACGTCCATAAAAACGACTTGGGTCGCCTCGGCATCAAGATCGGCAACTGGGCGACCGCACGGCGCGCACAGGACACCGAAACGCACGCACTCACGGCCTTGAGTCATCTCAGCCGCGTCATCCAGGATGAGGCCGGGCCTTATCTCGCGCTCGAGGCCCATGCCGAGGCCGCGGGGGCTGCCGTGAGCGACAGCGTCTATCTCGATGTCTTCTCGCTCGGCGCCATCGCCTATCTGCTCTTTACCGGCCAGCCGCCCGCCGCGAACGATCTGGAGCTGCAGGACAAGCTCAGCCGCGGCAAGGGTCTGCAGGTCACCGACGCGCTCGAGGGTGCCGGCAGCGACCTGCAGGACCTCATCCAGTACGCCACCCACCCGGACACCGGCAGCCGCATGGGCTCGGTCGGGGAATTCCTCGACTATCTGGATTTGGTCGAGGACGAGATGAGCCGTCCCGACAGCGAGCGCCGCGCCGATCCGGCCGCGGCGCTCCCCGGCGACACCTTCGAAGGCGGCATCCTGGTGACCAAACGTCTCGGGCGCGGTGCCAGCGCGGTCGCCTTCGTTGTCCAGGACCGGGGTCAGGAACGGGTGCTCAAGCTGGCCGCCGACGCCGAGCACAACCCGCGTTTGCGACACGAAGGCGAGACCCTGCAGAAGCTCCGGCATCAGGCCATCATCGCCTACCACGAGACACGGGACTTCCTCGGCCACACCGGATTGCTCCTCGACCATGCCGCCGAAGGCACCCTGGCCGAGCGCCTGCGTAAGCTCGGCCCCATTCAGCTCGAGCTGCTGGAGCGCTTCGGCGACGACCTCCTGAGCGCACTCTGCCATCTGGAGGACAAGGGCATTTCGCACCGCGACATCAAGCCCGAGAACATCGGCCTGATGAAGCAGGGCAGCCAGCTCCACCTGGTGCTGTTTGATTTCTCACTCGCCGGCATCAGCCCCGAGAACTTCACCGCCGGCACCCTGGCCTATATGGACCCCTTCATCCGCGATCCCGGGCGCCGGCGCTGGGACGACTATGCCGAGCGCTTCTCCGCCGCCCTGACGCTCTACGAGATGGCGACCGGCAGGCTGCCGACGTGGGCGGAAGGCGAGGGGCTGCCCTCGCTGATCGAAGGCGCCCTGGAGATCGACCCCGCCGTCTTCGATCCGAGCCTGCGCGAGGGCATGGCGGGCTTCTTCCGCACGGCCCTGGCCCGCGATGTCAAGGCGCGCTTCGGCAACGCCGAAGAGATGCGCCGCGCCTGGCGTCAACGCTTCGATCAAGCCAAGCGCGACGTCACGCTGCACGCCGGCATCGACCCCGGGTCGAACCGGGGCGCGAGCGACACGGCGCAGCGTTGCCCGATCGACGACGCCCAGCTCGACACCCAGATCGGCCTGCTTCCGCTCTCTGCCCAAGCGCTCGATACCCTGACCCGGCTCAACATCAACCGCGTCGAAGACCTCATCCGCCTGCCGCGCAACGAGCTGGTCCGTATGACGGGCGTCGGCACCCAGACCCGCCGCGAGCTCTCCGAGCTGATCGCCCGGCTGCAGGCCAGCCTCGCCCCCTCCGAGAACGCCCGCGAGCCGATCGCCCCGGTCCCGATGGCGGGCAATGGACTTGCGATCAGCGTCGACCAACTGATGCGCGGCATCCTGCCGCCCCAATCCAAATCGACCGACGAGGCCCGACAGCGTTTCCTCAACGAATACCTGGGCCGGCTCGATGCGGACACCGACAGGGCCGCGGACGCCGTCCACTGGCCCACGCTGATCACCCTCGGCGCCGAGATCGGCATCGAGACCGCGCAGGTCCGCGATCTGCAAACACGCGTCTTGGCGCAGTGGGGCAAGAACCGTTACATCACCCAGTTGCGCCACGACATCGCCAAGCTCCTTGAAGATCAGGGCGGCGTCATGACCGCGGTCGAGCTGGCCGAGGCCATCCTGCTGCGTCGCGGCTCGGTCCAGCCCTCGCCAACGCGCGAGCGCTGGGCACGGGCCGTGGTGCGCGCCGCCGTCGAGACCGAGCTGGCGCGTCGGCAGTCGCGCTGGATCCTGCGCCGTTGCGGCAAGCGCATCCTGATCGCCGACGACACGCAGGGACGGGGCGAGGAGCTGGCCGACTACGCCGAGGCGCTGAGCCAACTCGCCGACGAATGCGCCGAGCAGCAGCCCCTGCTCTCGCCGGTGCGCGCCTTGGAACGGATCCGCGCCATCCCGGCGCCGGACTCCTTCGCCGGTCTCAGCAACCACCGTCTGCTGCGCCTGGCCGTGGCCGCCTCGCAGTCGGCCGCGCTGTCGAGCCGGGCCGAGATCTATCCCAAGGGCATGTCCGCCGAGCGCAGCATCGAGCTGGCCCAAAGCGCCCTGCTGGGGAGCGGTGCGCTCTCCGTCGCACAGATCCAGGATCGTATCCAGGGCCGCTACCCCGATGCCCGGCCGCTGCCCGGACGGCCGCAGCTCGACGCCCTGCTGCAGCGCCTCGACCTGGGCTTCGTCTGGGACGCCAAGGCCGAGCACGGCGACCAGCGCGGTGCCTACTGCCTGCCGCGGTCCGGCTTGCTCGGCTACGGCGGCAGCACCATCGCCGCCACGCCAACCAGCGTCCACTATACCCGGCAGGACGCGGGCAACATCGCCGCCGCCCGTGAGCTTGCGCAGTTCGATCGGATCGTCCGCAACGCACTCGACTCCGCCCGCTTCCTGGCCCTGTCGGTCCGGCCCACGCTGTGGCGGCACGCGCAGCAGCGCCTGGCCGAGATCTTCGCGCTGCAGATCGTCAGCTTCGATGCGCTGCTGTTGCGCCATCTCCACGGACTGTGCGACGGCATGGCCAATCCTCCCGACTGGCAGGTCGTGCTCAAGGCCGACGCCGCCGATCCGCGCAGCGTCGATTGGTCACGCCTGCAAGGGCTGGTGCGGCGGGTCCTGCCGGCCATGGCCGATGAACTCAAAGCAGCACGCCGCCCGGTGCTGCTCACCGATCCCGGACTCATGGCCCGCTACGGCCTCATCGACACCTGGCTCGGCGACCTGCGCAGCCATCTGCAGGACGACCCGCAGGCACAGGCCCTGCTGCTGCTCATCGCCAACGACACCGCGACCGCCGGCGACGTGATCGAGCGTGTCAGCGTTCCGAGCGGAGCCGGCAGTCGCGAGTTTGCGCGCATCCCGAGTGCTTGGCTCCTTTCCGCCGAAGCGCAGCCCCATCCAATTGGTCGCCAAGGTGGAGCAGCGTAACGGGCATGGCCATTAAGGCGATTTCCAGGATAAGGATCTACCGGCGTGTAGGGGCGACTTAAGTCGCCCCTACTTCCTCTCCGAAATCTTGAGCCTGCTCAAAGATGACGGCTGGTACCTGGTTGCCACGAAGGGAAGCCATCGTTAATTTAAGCACCCGACCAAGCCAGGTCGCGTGACGGTTTCCGGAAAACCAAGCGATGATGTGGCACCGGGAACCAAGAACAGTGTTTTTAAACAAGCAGGTTGGAAGTGAGCGTCATGCGCTATGCCATCGTCATCGAAAAAGCAGCAGGCAATTTTTCCGCCTACGTTCCTGATCTTCCCGGCTGCATTGCCACGGGGACAACGGTCGAGGAAGCCGCGAAGGAAATCAAGGAGGCGATTGCCTTCCACTTGGAGGGTATGCGAGAAGATGGAATCACACCTCCCGTCCCGAAAAGCCAGGTTGAATACGTGGAAGTCGCCGCCTGACCCTCGAGTCCGGTTGGTACCGCAAATCGGCGACGCCCGCTCGCCGCGTAGGCGCTTGGCTTGCTCGCGCTCAATCCGCCGGTCTCGCGCGCGATCGACGTCACGGTGCGGGAACGGCGGGTCGTGATTGTTCGGGCCTTTGTCAAGAAGACCCAGAGGATGCAGCAGGCCATCGCCGAGGCTGAGCAGCGGCGCCGTCGACAAGCGGCCTTCGAGCAGCTCACGGAGGCTCGTCCCTCACGTCCGGCATTGACCGACGCCGTCGCTCGCGCGGCACGCGAATCCGGTCGTCCATGACGCCCTCCTTCATCCTGGTCATCGACGCCAGCGTCATCATCAAGTGGCTCTTCCTGGATCCGGAGCGCGAAGCCGGTACGGAACAGGCGACCTCATTGATGGCCGCCGTCGCACGTGGCGATCATGCCGTCTGGAATGCTTGATGGAGTGTCCGATGCGACAACGACAACGACAACGACAACGACAACGATTAGAGTCGGTGCTCGATTGATTCTGACGCGTGACTTGGTGAGAGCCAGATGATCCAACCCCAACGGCTCCTCGCCGACCTCCAATCCCTGCTGCCCCGGCTGGAGCAGGACATCCTCGCCTACACCCGCACCCGACCGGAGCTGGAGGCGCACCTCGAGGCCGAGTACGCCAAGGCGCGGGAGGCGAACCGCACCGCGGAGCATTTTGTCGCCTGGCGCGAGGCGCAGATCACCCAGGCCGCCGCGGCGTGGGTGCTGACCGGCGTCTTCATCCGCTTTCTGGAGGACAACCGGTTGCTGGAGGCGCCGCTGATCTCGGGGCCGGCGGACAGCTCGGGGGATGGCTCGGCCGATGGCGCGGGCAGGAGAACGGGGCAGGGCGCCCTGCAACAGGCAAAGGACCGGCAGAGCGTCTATTTCGCGGAACATCCCACCCATGCCGAGCGCGACTATCTGCTCTCCGTCTTCGAGGAGTTGGCGACCCTGCCCGCGATGGCCGAGCTGCTCGACCGCGCCCACAACCCGCTCTGGCAGCTCCCGCTCTCGGCCGACGGTGCGAAGGCCCTGATCGACTTCTTCCAGCGGCTCGACCCCGCAACCGGCGAGATCATCCACGACTTCACCGACGCCCGCCCCGACGGGGGCCTGGACACCCGCTTCCTCGGCGATCTCTACCAAGATCTTTCCGAGAGCGTGCGCAAGCGCTATGCCTTGCTCCAGACCCCCGAGTTCGTCGAGCGCTTCATCCTCGATCACACCCTGGAGCCGGCCAAGGCCGCCTTCGGTCTGCCGGGGCTCAAGCTGATCGACCCCACCTGCGGCTCGGGTCACTTCCTGCTGAGCGCCTTCCAGCGTCTGTTCGACGACTGGCAGCAGCGCGAGCCCGCCACCAACGCCCGCGCCCTGGTCCAGCGCGCGCTCGACGCCATCCACGGCGTCGACATCAACCCCTATGCCATCGCCATCGCCCGCTTCCGCCTGCTGATCGCCGCCATGGCGGCGGCGGGCAGCGACCGGCTCAAAGACGCGCCCGACTTCCATTTCAACCTCGCCGTCGGCGACTCGCTCCTGCACGGGTGGCGACACGAATCGCAAGGGCAGGGCATCCAGGGCGACATGCTCGATGACAGCCTGACCCACGTCTTCGAGGTCGAAGACAAGGCCAAGCTCGAACGCATCCTCGGCCAACGCTACCCGGTCGTGGTCGGCAATCCGCCCTATATCACCGTCAAGGACAAGGCGCTGAATCAGGCGTATCGGGATAAGTACCCGACCTGTCATCGCCAATATTCGCTCGGCGTGCCCTTCACCGAACGCTTCTTCGATCTGGCCCTGCCTGGCCCGGTTCCACAGGGGGACAACCGCCCGGCCGGATTCGTCGGCATGATTACCGCCAACTCCTTCATGAAACGCGAGTTCGGCAAAAAGCTGATCGAGGCGTATTTGCCGCGCAAGGATCTCACCCATGTGATCGATACCTCCGGGGCCTACATCCCCGGTCACGGCACGCCGACCGTGATCCTCTTCGGGCGCAACCAGACGCCCCGAGGTGATCGGCTGCGCGCCGTGCTCGGGATTCGCGGAGAGCCGAGCACGCCCGAGGATGCGGCGCAGGGCAAGGTGTGGCGGTCGATCGTCGATCTGCTGGAGCGGCCGGGAAGCGAGAACGCCTTTATCAGCGTGGTGGATCAGGAGCGCGGGCTGTATGCAAGACATCCCTGGAGTGTCGGAGGAGGCGGTGCGTCCGAGCTGAAAGAGCTGATCGAGTCCGCCGCCCGGACCGCTGGCCCCGCCCCAGCCACCCAAGCCCCCGAGGACGCCACCCACGCATCTGGTAACGCAGCTCCAGCTGCGTCACCCACGCGAAGAAGCTCCGCTTCACGAGGCGACCGGTCTCGCGAAGCTGGAGCTTCGTCTCCTGGGTCACGAAGCGGGAGCTTCGTGACCAGGTCACTCGGTGACTACGCCAGTGAAATCGGTTTCGGAGCAGTGACGCGCGAAGACCAAGCTTACTTGATCGGCGAGAAGGTGTGCCGACGTATCGGGATTCAGGATGCTCAGATCCGACCGCTGGTCGAGGGTGAGTGGGTGCGCGACTGGTCGATCGACAATCCTGTTGGTGGGATTTGGCCGTATGCCGCGGACTGTTCTCGCGCGCAAGCTGATGATGCGGTGAGCCACTTTTTGTGGCCGCTCAAGACTCAGTTGTCGCAGAGGGTTGCTTATGGCTTGAGCCAGTTGGAGCGTGGTCTTCATTGGTTCGAGTATTCGATGTTCTTCGAGAAGCGCTTCAAAGTGCCCCTCTCAATCACCTTCGCCGAAGTCGCCACCCATAATCATTTCGTCCTCGACAGTGGCGGCAAAGTCTTCAAGCAGACCGCACCGGTCATCAAGCTACCCGCCGGGACCACTGTGGATGATCATCTGGCACTACTGGGCCTGCTCAACAGTTCGACCGCATGTTTCTGGATCAAACAGGTGTTTCACTGCAAAGGAAGCACTGTCGATACCAAAGGTGCTCGGCAAACGACAGTCGCGTTTGAGAATTTCTACCAGATCGCAGGAACCGGCCTGAAGCAATTCCCCATCGCCCCGGATCCCGAAGACAAGGCACGCGACCTCGCCCACCACCTCGACCAACTCGCCCGCGATCTCACCGCGCTCGACCCGTCCGAAATCCTCTCACGGAGTCACGGAGATCACGGAGAACCGCCGGCATCCCCTCCGTGTCTCCGTGTCTCCGTGAGAGATCCCGAGCTTGACCAGCTCGCCGCACTCGACCCGTCCGAAATCCTCTCACGGAGTCACGGAGATCACGGAGAACCGCCCGAATCCCCTCCGTGTCTCCGTGTCTCCGTGAGAGATCCCGAGCTTGACCAGCTCGCCGCACTCGACCCGTCCGAAATCCTCTCACGGAGTCACGGAGATCACGGAGAACCGCCTGAATCCCCTCCGCGTCTCCGTGTCTCCGTGAGAGATCCCGAGCTTGACCAGCTCGCCGCACTCGACCCGTCCGAAATCCTCTCACGGAGTCACGGAGATCACGGAGAACCGCCCGAATCCCCTCCGTGTCTCCGTGTCTCCGTGAGAGATCCCGAGCTTGACCAGCTCGCCGCACTCGACCCCTCCGAAATCCTCTCACGGAGTCACGGAGATCACGGAGAACCGCCCGAATCCCCTCCGTGTCTCCGTGTCTCCGTGAGAGATCCCGAGCTTGACCAGCTCGCCGCGCTCGACCCCTCCGAAATCCTCTCACGGAGTCACGGAGATCACGGAGAACCGCCCGAATCCCCTCCGTGTCTCCGTGTCTCCGTGAGAGATCCCGAGCTTGACCAGCTCGCCGCGCTCGACCCCTCCGAAATCCTCTCACGGAGTCACGGAGATCATGGAGAACCGCCCGAATCCCCTCCGTGTCTCCGTGTCTCCGTGAGAGATCCCAAATCCGCACTCGCCGAAGCCGAGCACCAGTCCGAGTCGCTCCGGCGCCAAATGATCGCCCTCCAGGAAGAGCTCGACTGGCTCAACTACCGTCTCTACGGCCTGACCGACGACGACCTCTGCTACGGCACCACCCCGCCCGAGATGCGTCTCGGCGAGCGTCCCTTCGAGATCCTCCTCGCCCGCCGCCTTTTGGCGGGCGAGACCCAGACCACCTGGTTCGCGCGCCACAACAGCACCCCCGCCACCGAGATCCCCGACCACTGGCCGGCAGACTACCGCGAGCTGACCGAACGCCGGCTTCAGGCGATGGCCGACAACCCCTGGATCCGTCTGATCGAGCAGCCCGAGTACAAGCGCCGCTGGAATCGCGAGCCACCGGAGAGCCGCCGGCGCCGCGCACTGCGCGACTGGCTGCTCGATCATCTGGAAGGGCTCTGCCAGTCCCCCGAGCTGCTGACCGTCGCCCAGCTCGCCGAGCGCGCCCGGCACGCCGAGTCCTTCCAGCAGGTCGCCGCGCTTTACACCGGCTCCGACACCTTCGATGCCCGCACCCTGGTCGGCGAGCTGGTCGAGGGCGATCAGGTGCCGCAGATGGCCGCCGCGCGCTACAAGCCGAAAGCCATGCCCAAGCACCGCGCCTGGCGGGAGACCTGGGACAAGCAGCGCGCCGAGGACGCCATCGACGCCCGCACCGCACTCGATCCGGCCGACCCGCACCACCTGACCGCCGAGCAGGCCAAGGCGCTCAAGGCCGAGCAGATCGGCGACATCCAGCTGCCGCCCAAATACGCCTCCACGGATTTTCGCAAGCCGAGCTACTGGGGCCTGCGCGGCAAGCTCGACGTTCCCAAGGAGCGCTTCTTCAGCCTACCCGGCTGCGAGCGCGCCGGCGACGCCACCCCGGTCATCGGCTGGGCCGGGCTGGATCATCTGCAGCGCGCCGGGGCCATCGCCACCTGGTATCTCGAGCGCAAGGAGCAGGACGGCTGGGGCGCCGAACGCCTCCTGCCCATGCTGGTCGCGCTCGACGAGCTCATCCCCTGGCTCAAGCAATGGCACAATGCCCTCGATCCCGAATTCGGCGAGCGTTTGGGCGACTATTACGAGGGCTTCCTGCTCGAGGAGCTGCGCCGGTTGGAGCTGTCACGCGACGAGCTGCAGGCGTGGGAGCCGGCGGCGACTGCACGGGGTCGCAGAAGTCGGGGTGAGTCCGCGTAGGATGGGCAAAGTCCCAGCCGTAGGGTGGACGAGCGAGAGCGAAGTCAACCGAACCCCGCGCCGGCGCTGGTGGACTGCGCTGCGCTTGTCCACCCTACGGCAACGATCAGCAGCGCAGCGTGTACAGCAGGAGCTATCGGAGGAGCGAGACCATGCAGACACAATTCACACCCGAGTATCGTTTCGAGGACTATCTGGCGGTCGAGCGTGAATCGATCGATGTGAAGCACGAATACGTTGCCGGTCAGGTCTTCGCCATGACCGGCGGGAGCTATGAGCACAGTCTGATCGCGGCCAATGTGACCAGACGGCTTGGCAATCACCTGGATGGTGGCCCCTGTACAGTCCTCACCAGCGACATGCGGATCCGCATCGAGACCGCCGATGTCTGTGCCTATCCGGATGTCAGCGTGATCTGTGACGCCCCGGTCTTCCATGATGAGCGGCGCGATGTGCTGACCAATCCGGTGCTGATCGCCGAAGTGCTCTCGCCCTCGACCGAGGCCTATGACCGCGGCGGCAAGTTCGCGCTCTACCGTCGGTTGCCGAGCTTGCGCCACTATCTGCTGATCGCGCAGGACCAGGTCGCGGTGGATGTCTTCACCCGCCAGCCGGACGGCCGCTGGCTGCTCGACGCCTATGCGGACCCGCAAGCAGAGATTGTGCTGGAGGCGCTGGACTGCCGACTGTCGGTGCGCGAACTCTATGATCGGGTGGTGTTTGGATCCAGACAGGAGGGCGGAACGCAGGCATAACCACAAACTCAAGCGGTCGTAATCAAATTCGGCGAGTGCTTCTTGGGCTCACGCGCTATGCGATTTCGGATGCTCGCCGACGCCCGTGCTGGACGCGGACCCCGTTGATCGACCAAGGACGCCGATAAATCATATGTCTGTCTTGATCAAAGACCTCATCCACATCCCCGAGCGCGTCCAGCGCGGGGATTTCGTGCTCAATCTGGCGAGCGGCCTGGAGGCCGACGCCGTGGAGCAGACGCTCCGGGACTATGTTGTCACGCCGCAGCTCGCGCGCTGCTTCGAAGACGCACTGAGTTTCGTCAAGAGCACGGTCAACAGCCAGCAGAACCGCAACAAGGGCGCCTATCTGCACGGCAGCTTCGGCACGGGTAAATCGCATTTCATGGCGGTGCTGCACCTGCTGTTGCAGGGCAACGTGCAGGCGCGCGCCATCCCGGAGCTGGGGGCGGCCGTCGCCAAGCACAGCGACTGGATGCAGAGCCGCAACATCCTGCTGGTGCCCTATCACATGATCGGCGCGGCGAGCATCGAGGCCGGCGTGCTCGGCGGCTATGCGCGCCACATCCGCAAGCTCCATCCGGGCGCTCCGGTGCCCGGCTTCTACATGAGCGAACGGCTCTTCGACGACGCCCGAGCGATGCGCGGGCACCTGGGGGACGAGCGGTTCTTCGGCGCGCTCAACGCCGCGGGAAGGGGCGGGAGCAACGACGGTTGGGGGGATGTCGCAACCGGCTGGGATGCCGTGAGCTTCGATGCCGTGATCTCCGGTCAGCCGGGGGGACAGCCGGGGGGCCAACCGAGCGAGGACGGCCGCGACCGGCTGGTCAGCGACCTGGTCGGGAGCCTCTTTACCTCATTCGCAGACCTCGCCAACACCCAAAGCGGCGGCTATCTGGAGTTCGACGAGGGGCTGCGCGTGATGACCCGGCACGCCAAGGCGCTCGGCTACGACGCCGTCATCCTCTTTCTCGACGAGCTGATCCTCTGGCTCGCGAGCCGTCTGTCCGACCGCAACTTCATCAGCAGCGAGATCCAGAAGGTCGTCAAGCTGGTCGAGACCGGCATCCCGCGCGAGCTGCCGGTGATCAGCTTCATCGCCCGTCAGCGCGACCTGCGCGAGTTCGTCGGCGATCAGTACAGCGGGGTGGAGCAGGAGATCCTGAGCGACTCGCTGAAATACTGGGAGGGGCGCTTCCACACCATCACGCTGGAGGACCGGAACCTGCCGGTGATCGCTCAGCGGCGTCTGCTTGCGCCCGTCGACGAGGCGGCCCGGGGCCAGATCGAGGCGGCCTTCGCCCAGACCGAAAAGATGCGCGAAGACGCCTTCAACCTGCTGCTCACCAGCCAGGGCGATCGCGAGATGTTCCGCGCACTCTATCCCTTCAGCCCGGCCCTGGTTCAGGCGCTGGTGGCGCTGTCCTCGGCGCTGCAGCGCGAGCGCACGGCGCTCAAGGTCATGCTGATGCTGCTGGTGGAGCAGCGCGAGACCCTGGCGCTGGGAAGCGTTATCCCGGTGGGTGACCTCTACGACGTCATCGCCTCCGAGGCCGAGCCCTTCTCCGAGCAAATGCGTCAGCATTTCGACAACGCCAAGCTGTTGTTCGAGCGCAAGCTGATCCCGCTGCTGGAGATGGAGCATCAGAGCGGCGTTCAGGCACTCCTGGAGCTGCCCCCGGGCGATCTGCGGCGGCAAGCCTTCAACAACGACCTGCGTCTGCTCAAGACGCTGGTGCTGGCCGCGCTGGTTCCCGAGGTCGAGAGCTTCAAACAGCTCACGGCGACCAAGCTCGCGGCCCTGAATCACGGCACCATCCGCTCGCCTATCCCCGGCCAAGAGGCCCCCACGGTGATGCAGAAGTGCCGCAAATGGGCGGGGCAGGTGGGCGAGATCAAGATCTCGGAAGACACCAGCCCGATCATCGGCATCCAGCTCTCGGGCGTGGATACCGAAAGCATCCTCGAGCAGGCGCGCATCAACGACAACGACGGCAACCGTCGGCGCCTGGTCAAGGAGATGGTCTTCGATGCCTTCGGCATCCGCGACGACAATCAGCTCTTCGTCGAGCACGAATGGGTGTGGCGCGGCACCCGTCGGCGCGTGGAGGTGCTGTTCCAGAACATCCGCGAGATGACCGACGAGCGCTATTTCGAGGCGCGCGACGACCAGTGGAAGGTCATCATCGACTTCCCCTTCGACACCGGGACCTATTCGCCGACCGACGATCAGGCCAGGGTCAGGGAGTTCGAGGGCGCGGGCGGACAGGCGCGAACCCTCTGCTGGCTGCCCTATTTTCTGAGTCACGGCGCCCGGCAGAATCTCGGCAAGCTGGTCGTGCTCGAAGACATCCTCAAGAGCGAGGACAGCTTCAACCGCTACAGCCGCCATCTCAGCCCGCAGGATCGGGCGAGTGCTCGAACCCTGCTGGACAATCAACGCAGCCAGCTGCGCCAGCAGATCAAAGACATCCTGATGGGCGCCTACGGCGTCGCCGCGTCCTTGCCCGGATCGCTCGACAACACCGATCTGCTCGAGTCTCAGCTCATGTCGCTGCAGCCCGGGTTCACGCCGAGGCCGCCGCAGGGCACCACCATGGCGCGGGCCTTCGAGCAACTGCTCGGGCAGGCGCTGGCGTTTCAGTACCCGGACCACCCGGCCTTTTTCGAGACTCAGGGCGACGGCGAGGTCCGGCCGAGCGATCTGGGCAAGATCTTCCTGGAGCTGCGCCGCGCGATCCACGCACCCCACGGCCGTATCGATGTGGACAGCCCGCTGCGTCCGTTGATGCGCCAGATCGCCCAGCCGCTGAAGCTCGGCGAGATGCACGAGCGTCACTTCATCTTCAAGGAGGACTGGCCCCAGCACCTCGGCCGCGAGCTGGCCAAGACGGGCGGGGAGGTGACCGTGGCGGCACTGCGCACGGCGATGGACCTGCCGCAGCCCAAGGGCTTGCCGACCGCCGTGCAAAATCTGCTCATCCTGATCTTTGCCGAGCACGGCCAGTACGCCTTCACCTTCCACGGCGGTCCTTACGAGGATGTCTCGCTCAAGGACATCCGCGACGACCTGGTGCTGATCAAGCAGGATCTGGCCGAGCCCGCGCAGTGGAAGCAGGCACTGGATCACGCGGGTGCCTTGTTCGGACTGACGATCAATCCTCTGAGGACGGCGAACAACCAGAACGCGCTGCAAAAAGAGGTGCGCGACGCGGTCAAGACCTATCTGGAACCCTGTCGCGAGCTGCTGTCTGCACTGACCGAACAGCTTGACGCCTTGGGTCTTTCGGCGAGTGGAAATCGACTCGCCAATGCCAAGCTTGGCGTTGCGGTGCTGGACGATCTGCAAGCGCGCGAAGGGCCTGCGTTGGTCACCGCCTTGGCGGGCATCGCACCCGTCACCAGCCTACCGGCGCTGGCCCGCAGCATCATCGCCGCGACGCGCGTGAGCAATGCCATCGCGGACAATAACTGGGACCTGTTGAAGGCGGTCTGGGACGGCGGCGAGGGCGTTCGGATCAAGCGCGCCGTGGCCGACGCGCTGGCGGCGGACGAGCTGGTCACCTCCCTGGCCGATGCGCTCAAGCAGGCACAGGCGGATGCGACGCGGCTGATCCAGCGACCGCCGGTCGTTCCGCCGATCGTTCCCCCGGTCGTGCCGCCACCGGAGCCGCCCCGGGGACTCAAGGGCAAGAAGGTGCTGAAGAAAGAGGATCGCCAAGGCTTGGAGGTCGACGAGGCCCGCCGCGTTCTGAAGGAGATCGAGCCGCTGCTGAGGGACGGGGTGATACTGGATATCAGTTATCAGATCTTGGGGGAGACGGATGGCTGAGGATCCCGTCTCCGACCACGCCGTGCTCCCGAGCGCCGTGCTCACCCAAGTGCAGGCGATCCTGAGCAAGGATGCCGGAGCCGATCGGATCGCGCTGGTCTGGCCCGAGCCCATCGAGCCGCGCGAGTTGCGGCGGCAGCTCTCGGACACGACGCTGCGGGTCGTCTATTGCCCCTCGGAGCTGGCGATACGCGAGCTGCTCGTGACGCACGCGCCGGGTGCCGAGCGGCTGGTGATGCTCTCGCCCTTCGATGAGACGCGCCTGTCCAAGGATGTCCTGGCACGGCTCTGGGGCTGCGAGCCGAAGCGCATCAGCCCTTGGCGGACACTGGAGCAACTGTTGCGCGTGCGCCGGATCGATCCGCGCCTGACCGGAAAACCCTATCGCTGGATTGCGGAGGCACTGGTCGATGCCTATGACCGCTATCGCGGGCGGATTCAGTTCGGCGAGGTGCTGGATGTCGATCAAGCCTGGCGCGCCCTGGCCTTGGCGCGGCTCGATTTCGCGGGCGAGGCGCTCGACCTGGACGCGCTCCTGGATTGGTCGCGCGGATCGCAGGTCGACGCGGCGGTCTCGGCGCTCCCCGAGCCCATGGTCGCGCACCTTGGCGACTGGCTCGCGCTCCGACTTGGCGCCTCGACCGAGCTGGTCCTGAGCCTCTGGCGAGAAGGGCACGCGGGCGACATGGTCGCGATCGGTCTGGTCTGCTCGGTGCTGTATCGCGATGGGTTGTCGCCGGACCAGGCGCTCTTCCAGGCGAGGGGCCGCCTGCGCGAGCGTGTCGTCGGCGGCGCGCGGATCGAGGATACGACGCTGCAGGACTACGGGCGGGCAACCGTCGGCTATCTTGAACGGTTTCTGGCCGAGCGCCCCTATCGCGCGCTCGATGCGCCGCTGACGCAGGCCCAGCAGCTCCTTGCGAGTCTCGACATGCGCCCACTCGCGGTCGCGTCGGACCTGCTGCCGGACGGGTTCGGACTGCGGCTCGACCGGTTCGCGCAGACGCTGGACGCGGCGCTTGCGGGCAAACCGATCGAGCCCGTGCTCGTCGCCCTGGCGGATCTGCGACGTCATCAACTGGCGAAGGTCCGCACGGAGCAGCTCGGCACGGCGGAGCTGACGGTCCGCGCCTGCCGTTGGCTGAGAAAGGAGGAGGTGGAGCGGGGGAGCCTGGCGGAGGAGGTCGGGGACTATGTTGGGAGTGGCGGCTATCTCGACTGGGCGCGCAGCCGCCTCTGGTCGGGCGACGCGCACGAGGCCCTGAACCGCGTCTACAGGCAACTGATCGGTCAGGTGTCCGCGCGGCGCGAGCGTCTGAACGAGCGCTTTTCGCACCATCTGCCGGCCATTGCGCGTGGAGATCAGGTCAATGGGTCGGTTCTGCCCGTAGAGCGGGCCTTGGATGTCCTTATCGCTCCGCTGGCGAAGCAGCAGCCGGTGCTGGTCCTGGTGCTCGATGGGATGAGTCACGCGGTCTACCGCGAGCTTGCAGGCGATCTGCTGCATGACGGCTGGGTGGAGCTTCAACCGGCGGACAGCACCGGCCCCTGTTGTCTGCTCGCCGCCTTGCCGACGATCACCCGGATCAGCCGCTATGCCTTGTTGTCCGGCACGCTGGGCGAGGGCACCGGTGCCGACGAGAAAAAGGCCTTTGCCGCGCATCCCGGCTTGAAGACGCTCTCGTCGACGAAGTTTCCCCCCCGGTTGTTTCACAAGGGCGATCTCCTGCAGCCGGGCAGCGGTGCCTTGGCTGAAGGGGTGCGGGAGGTCATCGCGGGCCAGGCGCACAAGGTGGTCGGTGCGGTGATCAACGCGGTCGACGACCAACTCAGCAGCGGTGCCCAGGTCTCGGTGCGCTGGTCGGTGGCGTCGATCGGCGTGCTGCGCCGGATCCTGGAGGCCGCCCGGGAGTCGCGCAGGCTGGTGATCCTCACGAGCGACCATGGTCATGTGCTGGATCACGACATGACGCTGGTGCAGACGGCGGCCGAGGCGGAGCGCTTCAAGCCATTGAGCGAGCCGGTCGGGGTCGGCGAGGTGCGCGTCTCGGGCGAGCGCGTCGTGCTTCCCGGCAACCAGGTCATCCTGCCCTGGTCGGAGCGGATTCGGTACACGGCGAAAAAGATGGGCTATCACGGTGGCGGCTCGCTCCAAGAGGTACTGATTCCGTTCGGCGTTTACCGCAATGCCGGCGAGACCGGCCCCATCGAGGGTTGGCGCGAAGTCGCACGACAGGAGCCCGACTGGTGGGTGATCGAGCCTGTTGCCGAGCCTGTTGCGGAGCCGATGACCACATCCGCGGGTGATGCCGTGCCGACGTCATCGGCCGGGCCGTCGAAGCCGTCGAAGCCATCGAAATCATCGAAGCAGGACGCGCACACGCTTGACCTCTTCGCCGAGCTGCCGACGCCGAGTCCCGAATCAGAACCCGCGCCGGATCCCGTGCGGGCGGGGGAGGGCGATTGGATCGCAGCTCTGATGGTCTCGCCGGTTTACGCGCAGATGAAGGCACGCAGCGCTCGGGTGATGGTGAGCGAGGCGCAGCTACGGCAGCTCTTGGATCTGCTGTCTCGGGCGGGCGGTCAGCAGATGGCGGCCGCCGTGGCGCAGGGCCTGGGTCTCCCCGAGATCCGCCTCTACGGACTCCTGGCGGGCGTGCAGAAGCTGCTGAATGTCGATGGCTATCCGGTCCTGGCGATCGACCGGGTATCCAAGACGATCCGGCTCGATCTGGCGTCTTTGAAGACCCAGTTTGAGCTATGACCATCAGCCATCAACGCCGAGACGACATCATCGACGCGCTGCGGCGCGGCACCGTGCCGCAATACGGGCTCGACGCGCTTGCGGTGGGGCTCGCGCCCTTCGAGGCCGCATTCGACGAGGAGCTGACGAAGGTCGCCCGCGGGCGCGGGCAGTTCAAGGCGATTCGCGGCGAGTACGGCAGCGGCAAGACCTTCATCGCCCGCTGGCTGCGCGAGCGCGCCCATCGCCTGGGCTTCGCCTGCGCCGAGGTGCAGATCTCCGAGACCGAGACGCCGTTGCACCGCCTGGAGACGGTCTACCGACGTCTGATCGAGCGTCTGACCACGGCGGATTCGCCCTCCGGGGCTTTCCGTAATGTCATCGATGCCTGGTTCTTTGCGCTCGAGGAGGACGTGATCGCTCAGGGCGAGGTGGATCCCGACGACGTCGCCGCCTTGATGAATGCCACGGACGCGCTCATGGAAAAACGTCTCGGCGAGGTGGTGCGCTCGGCACCGGCCTTTGCGCTGACCCTGCGGGCCTATCGGCGCGCGCTGCTTGAAGGGCGAGACGACATCGCCGATGGGCTGCTGGCCTGGATGGCCGGTCAGCCGAACATCGCCGCGACGATCAAGCGCTACGCCAACATCAAAGGGGACATCGACCATTTCGGCGCCCTGAGCTTCCTGCAGGGCGTGCTGACCATCCTGAAAGACTCCGGCCATCCGGGGCTGCTCTTGGTGCTGGACGAGGTCGAAACACTGCAGCGCATGCGTGGGGACGTGCGCGACAAGAGCCTGAATGCGCTGCGCCAGCTCATGGACGAGATCGACAGCGGACGTTTTCCGGGGCTCTATCTGGTGATCACCGGGACGACGGCATTCTTCGACGGTCCGATGGGTGTGCAGCGCCTGCCGCCCCTGGCGCAGCGGCTCGCCGTGGATTTCGCGACCGACGCCCGTTTCGACAATCCGCGCGCCGTGCAGATCCGGCTCAAGGGATTCGACGTCGCAGCCTTGTGCGAGGTGGGCCGCAAGGTGCGCGATCTCTATGCAGAGGGTTGTGCAGACGATCGGGTAGAGGGCAGGGCGCATAGACGCCTGACTGCGGTCGTCGACGAAGCCTATGTCGCCGCGCTCGCCGAGGCCGTGACGGGCGCGCTCGGCGGAAAGGTCGGGATCGCCCCGCGGCTGTTTCTGAAGAAGCTGGTCGGCGAGGTCATGGATCGGGTGGATCAGCATGCCGATTTCGACCCGCGGCAGCACTATGCCCTGACCGTCGGCGACCGGGAGCTGAGCGCCGTCGAGCGTGCCGCCCGATCCGCCACAGGGGTGGACGACATCGAGCTGGATCTGTGACGGCTGCAACGGGTAGCGCGACGGGCAGCGCCTTCGATCGTCTGCATCCGGCGCTACAGCACCACATCGTCAACAGCCTTGGCTGGAGGTCACTGCGTCCGCTGCAGGAGGCGACCATCGCGCCGATCCTGCGCGGGGAGCATGCCATCCTGCTTGCGCCGACCGCAGGCGGCAAGACCGAAGCAGCGGCCTTTCCGGTGCTCTCGCGCATGCTGAGCGAACGCTGGGACGGGCTGAGCGTCCTCTACATCTGTCCCATCAAGGCGCCGCTGAACAACCTCGAGCCGCGGCTGGCGTACTACGCCGGCCTGCTGGGGCGCCGTGTTGCGCTGTGGCACGGCGATGTCGGCCCGGGGCGCAAGGCCAGGCTCGGCGCCGATCCGCCGGACATCCTTCTGACGACCCCCGAGTCACTGGAGGTGATGCTGGTCTCCAAGCGCATCGACCATCGGCGGCTGTTCGCGAATCTGCGCTGCGTCATCATCGATGAGGTCCACGCCTTCGCGGGCGACGACCGCGGATGGCATCTGATGTATGTGCTCGAACGGTTGGGCTACATCGCTGGCCGGGAGCTGCAGCGCTTGGGACTCTCGGCAACGGTCGGCAACCCGGAACAGCTCTGCGACTGGCTGGCCGCGGGTTTCGCGCAGCCTCGCAGCGTCATCGATCCGCCGACGGACGCAGGCGCAGCGCCGGAGATCGCGCTCGATTGGGTCGGCAACCTGCGCAACGCGGCGCTGATCATCTCCAGACTGCACCGAGGCGAGAAGCGACTGGTCTTCTGCGATAGCCGGTCCAGGGTCGAAGCGCTTGCGATCGAGCTGCGCGGGCTGGGTGTGAGCACCTACGTCTCGCACAGTTGCCTCAGCCTCGAGGAGCGGCACGCGGCGGAGACTGCGTTCAGCCAGGGGCAGGATTGCGTGATCGTCGCGACCAGTACCCTGGAGCTGGGCATCGACGTGGGTGATCTGGATCGGGTCATTCAGATCGATGCGCCGGGCACGGTGTCGTCCTTTCTGCAGCGCATCGGACGAACCGGTCGACGCGCCGGGACGGCACGGAACTGTCTCTTTCTGATCACCAGGGAGGAGGCGTTCCTGCCGGCCGTCGGTCTGCTGCAGCTCTGGAGCGAAGGCTTTGTCGAGCTGATCGAGCCGCCGCCGCTGCCGTTGCACATCTTCGCTCAGCAGATCATGGCGTTGGCCCTGCAGGAATCCGGGATCACCAGGGCCGACTGGCCGGCCTGGCTGGGGCGGCTTCCCGGTTTGGCGCGGGTCGAGCCCAAAGAGCTGATACAGATCTTCGACTTTATGCGCGAGACCGAGATCCTGCATTCCGATCAGGGTCTGGTCGGGATCGGCCGATCGGGCGAGCGCCAGTTCGGGGCCAAGCACTTCATGGAGCTGTTCTCGGTCTTCGTCAGCCCGCCGTCGATCCAGGTCTTTCACGGCCGACAGCAGATCGGAGAGGTCCATCAGTCGACCTTCATCCTGAAAGAGGAGGGGCCAGCCGTCCTGACCCTCGGCGGGCGCTCTTGGGCAACCAAGTTCATCGACTGGCCAAGACGCAATGCCTACGTCGAGCCGACCGAGCTGCACGGACGCTCCCAATGGCTGAGCGCCGGCCAGCCGCTGCATGTCATACTCTGTCAGGCGGTAGCCCGTGTGCTGGGGCGCGAGGACAACCCGCATGAGGATGGCGTCGCATTCTCCCGACGCGCCCTGGAAAAGATGGCAGCGTTACGCGAGGAATTCGACTGGGTCGAGCCGGGCAAGACGTTCCTCGTTGTCTATGCGCACGACAGGATCCTCTGGTGGACCTTCGCCGGCCGACTCCTCAACGCGGCGATGGCAGACGCGCTGGCCGGAGAGGCCGTCAAGGTCGCCGCCGACAACCTCGCGGTCAGCTTCACCGGCGCGGTCGATCCGGCATCGCTGAAGAAGGCGATCGCCGAGACGATTTTGGCGGAGACGGCCAAGCTTGAGCTGCCGCTCGATGACGGATTCATCGCCGAGCTGAAGTTCGGTGAATGCTTGCCGGAGGCGTTGCGCGAGCGCGAGATGGCCGAGCGATTTGACGTTTCCAAGGGCCTCGCGGTGCTTCGCCGTGCCCCGGTGATCATCATTCGGGGGCACGAAGCGCCAGTGTTCCCCTAGGGCAATCAGCGCCAACCCGACCCCTCGCGCGGTCGATGTCCTTTCCTCGCCCCAGTGTCAGGTCGTCTGGCCTCCCCTATCTCGGAGCTTTGAGCCATGTTTCTCGATCCATTCCACGCGGCCGAAGACGGCACGTTACGCATCTCCGCGCCGCAAGGCAGCGCCTTCGCCAAGCAGGTCGCGGGTGACTTCAATCCGATCCACGATGCGACGAATCCGCGCTTTTGTGCCCCCGGCGATCTCCTCTTTGCGCTTGTCCTCGCCCGATGTGGTCTTGCGAGCCGGATGACCTTTCGCTTCACCGGAATGGTCGGAGCGGGTGCCGCATTGAATGTCATTCAGAGCGACGCAGGCGTCGTGGTCGAGACGGCCGACGGCAAGCCCTGTCTCGAGGTCGAGCGTTCGGGACAGGTCACCAGGGATTTGATCTTGATTGAATCGCTGGTGCGTCGCTACGTGGCCTTTTCGGGTCAGAACTTTCCGCACATCCTGGTGCCGCTCATGGAGCAGCAGGGTGTCATGATCAACCCGGATCGGCCACTGGTGATCTATGACCGGATGTCGTTCGAGCTGGACCGATTGGACTGCCCTGACGTGGACGTTGCTCTGGAATCGAGCGAGCTCGAGGTGAAGGGCAAGCGCGGCGAGGCCCGACTCGGGTTCCGCCTGACTGCCGCCGGGGAGCCGGTCGGGCAGGGCGCGAAGACCCTCATCCTGAGCGGCTTGCGGGCCTATGAGCCCGAGGCGTTAAGGGGGTTGGTCGAGCGCTATGCCGGGTGGAAGGCAGCCTGTCTCGCTGGCATCTGACCGCCTTATGTTGGGGCGAGTGTCACGCGTACGCCGCTTTCAGCACGATCTCCATGCGCACCTCGTCATGGTGCCTCACAGTCGCCCGGATTCCAGCAGCTTGATCAATGTGTTTATATCAGCCCCGTAGTTCTTTGGTGGCCCCGGCGGTTCGTGTGGGTGCTCGGCCTTCGGTGCGTTCTTCCCATCCGGCGAAGCAATTCCAGAACCGGGAGACGCAAACAAAAACAAAAACTTGCGTGTATGTTTCCGCAGAATTACTTCGCGGTGCTGCGAACTAAAAAGGTGAACACCCGACCGTCGCGAAGAAAAAAGGTGAGTAGCCGACATGAGAGAGAGCCGGAGTCGGGCAGCTGAGGAAAGGCTCGAGCACCCGGATCGGGCATAGGCGGGGATGCGCCGGAAGACATATGCCGAGCGCAGTGGTGTTAGCCTATATCGGCTCTATTTGTGCTGGGCGCGGCACCGGGCGTAGGAGAGTGAAGCGGACGCCCGTTCCAGCAATTCTAAATTTGCCGCCGTTGTCCGGGTGATCAACGATTGGGGGCGGGCGCGCGGGCTGCAGGGCCTCCAGCATGAAGTCGAAGAGGTGATCCCAAGAGGTAAAGGGCATGTACAAGGTGAGCGCGAGCAGATGTTCGAAGAATGTGGGCCGCGCGAGGGTAGGCGCCGGCGGATCGCGCGATAGAGTTGGCCGAGCAGAATCACCGTCGCGCAGCGGCAGATCATTGAGCCAGCGATAGTTCTCGGTACGGCGCTGCTTGCCCGTTCAACGTGTTTTCACCAGGGTCGGAACCGCGCCGATACGCTCGAAGTCCGCGACCCATTCATATAGCAGGGCATGCGACGGTGGCAGGCAGACGAACAAAAACGCACAGTCCAGCGCGAGCACCTGCTCGCAGAGCGGCTGATGACAGTCCAGATCGTCGCCCGGGATCGTGGTGCGCTACGGCGCGATGCGTGCACGCCACTTCTGAAGCCAGCGCGGTCGCAGCATTGATTTCACAGTCCTGCTTGGCCTGCCCGTCTTGCGGGCGCACGAATGCCGGTGGCAAGGCAAAGACCTGCGCTTGCCCCGGGGCGACGATCACCGGTGTGACGGCAACATGGTAATACTGGGTTTTGCCGTTACTCAGCGTGCGCGTAGAGCAGTGCTCGCATTGTATCGACTCTGAGCAGTGGTGCTGGGTCCCGTCGAGCGCAATCAGCAGGCGTCGACGCCGCGGTGCGATGCCAAGGCGCCGTGCCGGTGCAGCGCCTCGATGAGTTCGAAGAACACCGGCGCGAGATGATCCGCCGAGATCGGGTCGAGTCGAGCAGATTGCCGATCTGCTGCGTGCTCGGGATCCGATGCACGCCGAACAGCGAGCTGGCGTTGTTCTCCCCGTGCTCTTTCTATATGCGCCGCTGATCATCCAGGAACGACGGACTCTGCAGGAAAAACGCCGAGAAGACACTCAGCGCGGCGTCGCCGATGGCATAAGACTGGTTGTTGCCGCCCATACTGTGATCGGGAAAGTCAAACAACGCCTCGCGTATCCGCTGCACCAAACCGGTGACCGAGAACACGTCCGCCGTAGGATCACTTTGGGCAAGGGCAGGCTTGAGGACCAACGGAATCTCCAGTAGCTTCTCAGAAATCCCTCATAAAATAATGGTCTTAAATTTAGAATTGCTGCGCCCGTTCAGGTTTGTTCGCGTGGTTCTGGATGTCGTGCAATAGTGCCGAGGTCGGTCCGCCCTAGCCAGCGCCTGCACCTGGCCGCGGGGTGATGCTGGTAATGGGAGGGCGGCGTGGATCGATCACCTGTTGGATCGGTGGCGAGTCCTGTGATCGGCGGCACCCGCTTACACGCCCGCGCCGGAACCTTCATCAGCATCAATATGATGAGTCATGAATTAGCCCGAGAGACCGAGGAGATTGCCCATGGCAAGAGCTGCAACCCGCGTCTTGACCGCGAGCGTCCCTGTTTCACTGGCCGCGAATGTCGATCAAATGGCTGACCGTCTGGAGCTCGAGGAAGAGCGCGATCGCCTCACCCGGGTAACCCTGGCCGATGTGGATGCTGGCCGGGTCATCGATCTCCAAACCGTCCAATTGTGGTCCGATCGACTGGATACGGACGAACCTCTGCCAGTCCCGCGCTGATGGAGCTTGAGTGGACCAGCAAGGCGCTCTCTGCTCCAACGCGGCTCCGTGACTTCGTCGCTCTAGTGAACAAACCGGCGGGCACTTTCCGTTCGGGCACTCGTCAAGCCACCGACGACGCTGCTAGCTCACTCGCAGATCAGCGAAAAAATTATTTGCCGCGCGAGGTCCGGCGGCAGGTAGACGCGCATTGCGGTCCCTGGGGCCCGCGCTCTGGATAAGCCGGTTACGACCCATCGCTTCCATTCTGGTCGCGCACCTGAATGGCAGCAATCAGACTGATACCAGTCACACCAGGAGTCGTCCGAAACGCCAATCATCGTCGGGGCGCATCGGTGACTTCGGCTGTACCTTGCCGATTTACACACACCAGATTCGCTTGACCGCCACGCCATCCGCTATGATCTTCCGCCATGGGAACCACCCTCGTCAGTTGGCTCGGCCGCACCGATTTGCGCGCCGTCGCTGAGAGTCATCAAGTCGGCCTCGGCCCCGTGGCCCAGGCCCTGCAAACCGGGCGCTTCGACAGACTGGAGCTTCTCTGCGACTACGGCCAGGATGAAGTCGCGTGCTATCTCGCCTGGATTCATGACCAGTTCGAGGCACCTGTCACTCCACACCATATCACTCTGGATAGCCCCACCGACTTCGGTGCCATTTACCGCCACGCCCGTCAGGTGGTGGCGGATACGGTTGAGAGCCAGCAAGAGGGCGACAACCTCGCCTTCCACTTGAGTCCGGGTACACCCGCCATGGCTGCGGTCTGGATCATTCTCGCCAAGACCCGCTTCCCCGCCGAGTTGATCGAATCGTCCATTCCTGGTGGCGTGCGCACCGCGTCGATTCCCTTCGATATTGCAGCGGATTTCCTACCCGATCTGCTCAACCACCCGGACCGCGAGTTGGAGCGACTCACCGCCGGACTACCGCCTGCCGCACCGGAATTCTCAGCCATCATCCACCAAAGCCCCGCGATGCAACGGGCCATTGCCCGCGCCCGCCGGGCTGCGCCACGCTCAATCCCGGTCCTGATCGAGGGCGAATCCGGCACCGGCAAGGAACTCCTCGCCCGCGCCATCCACCAGGCCAGCCCGAGGCGCAACCGTTCGTTCGTCACCGTCAATTGCGGCGCCATCGCGCCGGATCTAGTCGAATCCGAGCTGTTCGGTCATGAGAAAGGCGCATTCACCGGCGCCGCCGCGCGGCGCGCGGGCTACTTTGAGGCTGCGCACACGGGTACGCTCTTCCTCGACGAGATCGGAGAGTTGCCCAAACCCGCCCAGGTCAAGCTCTTGCGCGCACTTCAGGAAGGCGAGGTCATCCGGGTCGGCGCCACCTCCGCAACCTCGGTGGACGTGCGCATTCTCGCCGCGACGAACCGTACCCTCGTCGAGGAGGTCGCAGGCGGGCGCTTCCGCGAAGACCTGTTCTACCGCCTTGCCGTGGCCGTCATCCGGCTACCGCCCTTACGTGAGCGCGAGGGCGACACCGGCCTACTGCTCGACCGGCTGCTGGACCAGGTCAACTGCGAGAGCGAGACCGAACCGGGTTACACTCCAAAGAAACTTTCGGTCGGCGCAAGAAGACTTCTGATTGAGCACCCGTGGCCCGGCAACGTCCGGGAGATGCAGAACACCCTGCGCCGTGCCGCCGTCTGGACACCTGGGCCCGTCGTCGACACAGAGGACGCCCGCGACGCCTTGCTACCCAGACCAAGATCCAAGGAGGGCATAGAACAAGACCCCATCCTCGGCCAAGACATCGTGCAAGGCGTGGATCTCAAGGCCATCATCGACCGTGTTGAACGGCACTACTTGGAGCGGGCAATCGAGGTCACTGCCGGCAACAAGAGCCGCGCCGCTACGCTACTTGGCTTAGGCAATGCCACGACTTTGACCAACTGGCTCAAGAAGCATGGGGTTCAGACGTAATGGCATGCAATCTGCTGTACCTGGTTAGCCGGGTGCCGCCCTGTTGCGACTTGCTGGCACTCAGAGAACACACGCCCTCGCCGCTCGGTAGTCCAGAGCGAGCTACTAAGGTTACTGGATTAAATGCGGAACGCCCTTGCACGAACCAGATAAGGCGACCGGAACGTCAGACACCCACGGAAAGCAAAGGGCAACCCGATGATCCTAAAGGCACTCACCCTCGAAAACTTCAAAGGGTTCCGTGAGCCCGTGCGGGTTAAGTTTGCGCCACTGACCCTCCTATTTGGCCCCAACAACGCCGGCAAGAGCAGCATCGTGCAGGCTTTAATGTATGCCCGAGAGGTCCTCGAGCGGAACAATTGCGACTCGGGTCAGACGCAGCTCGGCGGAGATATCGTTGATCTCGGCGGTTTTCAGAACCTCGTCTATGGGCATGACCTAAACCGCGTCATCCGTATGCGTTTCGAACTTGATCTGAGTGACATCGAGCTGCCACGCCACATCGACTGGGTAAAGGAATTTGGGTCCGGGGTTGGCATTGAGGAATTCGCCGATAAACGCAAAGAAGAGATCTTCGACTCAATCGATGAATTTCTGTCTAAAACTTCAGATATCTGGGTAGAGATTCACATCGGTTGTTTTAAGCCTACGCAATTTGATGCATCGGCTAAACCGACAGTCCAGAGATATTTGGTGGGCAGAGGCGTGAGCGACGTCTATGCAGAGATTTCTTTACGCGAAGACGGCACTACTGCAATAACTAAGCTCAGCTTTGGCAAGTCGCCATTTGGTTACACCTGCCTTCGAGAAGATGGTACGCCGGTCGGGGACTACGAGTTACTAGAACTATTCGACGGGTTAATCGGCGACGGCTCTGTCCCGGTTGCCCCCGATAAGGCATTGCGGCTGAGGCTACACGGAACGGCCATTCCCGAGATAGGAAAACTTCTTGATTTCTCTCCTAGCGTTTGGATGTCTATTGACAAAGAGGGAAAGAAAGAAGGATTGTTTCACAATCGAGCATTTGAAGAGGAGCGTTTGAAAGACCTGTTAACGAGGTTCATCACAGGCCCAGCAGAGCTGCTGCAGCAAGCTCTGCAGAATTCGGTTTACGTCAGTCCATTTCGAGAAATGCCGCCACGCCACTACCAACCCGCGCGCTCGCCGGACACCAAGCGCTGGGCCAATGGGCTCGCAGCCTGGGATTTGCTGTTGCTCGAAGAGAGGACCTTCGCAAAACAAGTCAACAACTGGCTGACTGACCAGAAAAAATTTAACTCTGGCTACTCCATTGACGTGCGTCATTATCGCGAGTTGGAGATCGACAGTGACATCTACAAGGATCTGACTGACGAGGAGCCAAAGACCGATCTGGATTTAACCTCGGTCCGATCAACGTTGTTGAATTTAGCCGAAGGTCGGAGGCTATCGATACGGGATCATCGAAGCGGTATAAGCCTTTTCCCGCAGGATCTTGGCGTTGGTATTTCGCAGCTGATACCGGTCATAGTTGCAGCCCTGCACACCACATCCGGTATCGTCGCCATCGAGGAGCCGGAGTCGAATATCCACCCGGCGTTCCAGGTGGTTCTTGGCGATCTTTTTATTACCCAGGCAAATTCTAATCCTGATGTGATGTTTCTCGTCGAGACTCATAGCGAGCACTTAATGTTACGTTGCCTGCGACGGATCAGGGAAACCACCGAGGAGGAGATACCCGCTGGTGCGCCGAGCTTGCGACCCGATGATGTTGCGGTTCACTTTGTGTCGCGAAACGAGCAGGGATCACGGATTGACGCTATCCATATTGATGTTGATGGTGACTTCACAGATCCTTGGCCAAGTGGTTTTTTTCGGGAGCGTGCGAAGGAGTTGTTTGGATGATTCTGGAATTCGCCATAGAACCTGAGTTTTTTACAAGCTGGGAACGTTGTCGGTACCTGACCGAAAAATTTGGAGTCTCCAAAGGAAAATTGATTTCTCGGTATCCTAAGAGATGGCTGAAGATGGTTTACGCCAATCTAGAACAGGATAAGGATTTGGGGGAAATGGACCGGAAGCGAATAGAGGAAAAGCTAAGTGGGATTAAAGAACAAATGCTTTATCGCCATCACGATTGGAATCAATCCATCGACTGGATGATGAATGCTGAGCGCGAAACCGACCTCCGACCGTTCGATGGGATTATTGGGGCGGACAACCCAAGAAGTCACCCACATGTTTTTGTGTTCGATGATTTGGACGAGAACTGTCGTTCTGAATGGGGAATGAAAACAGAATACACGGTCGAGCGCACTGCGCGTGATCTTGCATCAATAGCAGCTCCACTTCTACGGATTTCGCAGCATGTGGTTTTCATCGATCCACACATTGACCCATACAAAAAAGGATATGTAGAGTCGCTTCCCAAGTTCTTGGAGGCATGCATTATCGGTAGACATAATAAGTATCCACTAAAAATAATAGAGTTTATCTCACGGTATAAAGTTATGAGTTTCGAAGAAGAATTTCGTCGGCAGCTGGGTCGGGAACTTCAGGAGCTCAACTCTATGGGAGTAGTTGTTACGGTTAAGCGATTTAAAATACGACAGAAGGAAGAATCCCCTCGGGGTGCGGATGGATTACATAATCGATATATCCTGACGGAGCGCGGGGGTCTCAATTATCGATGGGGCTTGGACGCAGGAGGAAAAGGAGAAACGGACGATGTCAGCCTGCTGAACCCAGCTACTTGGGATAAGCGTTGGAAGGAATACATAGGCGACAATCCAGTCTTCGACCTGGGAGAAAAATTCGAGGTTCGGGGCACCGCGTGACCACGAATTGCCTCGCTGTCACTACCGTGGCCCCAGGGTAAACTGCCCGACGCCTATAGGGCTCTCCCGGATCTCAGGGAACGCCAAGTTTAGTAAAATCAGTGTTCTACGCAGCCAATCTTGGTAAACTTCCATTCGAACGCTTTTAACTCAATGGAAAACCGATGATTGACCAGAGCCAACTCCTGCGCCTGCTCGGACTGCCGCAGATCGCCATCGACCGCGTCGAGATCACGGACGCCGCTGTGCTGGAAATTCATGTGCACAGCACCGAGGAGGGCACGCAGTGCCGGAGCTGCGGCCGACGCATCACTGAGCCGCATGGACTCGGTGAAGAACGGCGGTTGCGCCATCTGTCGATCTTCGAGCATCGCACCGAAATTCTCATTCGTCCCAAACGGTATCGCTGCCCCGATTGCCGGGATCATCCCACCACCACCCAACGGGTGGACTGGTACGACCCGCGCAGCGGCTTCACCCGTGCGTTCGAACACAGCCTGATGCGCGCCCTGATCAACAGCACCCTGGAAGACGTCGCGCACAAGGAGGCCGTCACCCCGGAGCACCTCGACGGTATTCTCGATCGGTGCGTCCCGAGCCAGATCGACTGGACGACGCTCACGGCGCTGCCCGTGCTCGGGCTCGACGAGATCGCCTTGACCAAAGGCCACGGCAATTTCGTGGTGATCGTCAGCGCCAGGGTCGAGGACACCCTGAGCATCCTCGCCGTGCTCAAGGACCGTAAGCGCGCGACCATCGAGGCGTTTTTGCGCACGATCCCAAAATCCTTGCGGCGCACCGTTCGCGTCGTGTGCACCGACCTGTACAGCGGCTTCATCGGTGCGGCCAAGGCCGTCTTCGGCACGCACGTCGCCATCTGCGCCGATCGCTTCCATGTCGCGCGTTTGTATCGCGACGCCGTGGAGACGTTGCGCAAGACAGAACTGCGCCGGCTCAAGCGCGACCTGTCGAAAACCGAGTACGGCGGGCTCAAGAACGTCCATTGGATCCTGCGCAAGCGCGAATCCGACTTGAGCGCCGAGGAACGGCGGATCCGCGCCCGGTTGTTCGCCTATTCCCCGCAACTCGCGCAAGCTCATGCCCTCAGCCAAGCCCTCACCGAGGTCTACGACATGCCCCTGTCCAAAGGTCAGGCCAAGCGCAAACTCAGTGGCTGGATGCGACGGGTCAAGAACGCCGAGATGACGTGTTTTCAATCCTTCCTGAAAACGTTGCGCCGTCATTGGGACGAGATCACCAATTATTTTACCGAACGACACACGAGCGGTTTCGTCGAAGGTCTCAACAACAAGATCAAAGTATTAAAACGGCGGTGCTATGGCTTGAGCAACCTGCGCCGGCTCTACCAGAGGGTGTACCTCGATCTGTGCGGTTATCGGGTTTTCGCGCGCTGATCAATGAAAAACAACCGCTTAAAAATGGCTTGGACGGGGTGCGTCCAGCGATATTTTCAACCAACGTGTTCGGTCAAAATGACTACAACGTCATGTTTTTAAATATTTTAGCGCTTTCCCTGAATTCCGGGAGAGCCGCCTATAGTCGGGTTCCGCCTTGTCCCACCTGCGGTGGAAATCCAACGCGTTGACAAATCCACCTCGCGCGGTGATCGCTGCAATCGGATTCCTCCCAACGCTTCCTAAGCGCGATGGCGACATTGCGCTCGTGCGTGAACGGATTACCAGAGTAGAGCAATCGCGAAAGTGATCCTATCTATAACCGAACCTGATTAGAAAGAATGTTCCGCCAGGCTCACGGAATGAGCCACCGGTCGGCGCAGACAGGTCGCAGATCCACCACCCGACGGAGTCTGCCATGGCCATGAATCGGATCCAGTTCCAGCACGGGATGTCGTTGTTCGAGCACTCGCTCAACGACCATGGTCATCCGCTGCGCGCGAAGTTCACCCAACTGCCCGGCTTCACGCGGACCGCCATCGCCGCGTGGGCAGGCGCGAACCTCGCCCCCACCAGCACCGTCATCTCCGACGGCCTGGCCTGCTTCGCCGGCGTCACCGACATCGGCTGCGCCCACCAGCCGACCGTGGTCGGGACGCGCAAACCCAAGGACTTGCCGATGTTTCGCTGGGTCAACACCGTTCTCGGCAATCTCAAGACCAGCTTCAGCGGGGCTTACCACAGCTTCGATTTCGGCAAATACGCCGCCCGTTACCTGGGCGCGATCGCGTATCGCTTCAACCGCCGCTTCGATCTGCACGCCCTGCCGGCCCGCCTGTTGGTGGCAGCGACTGCTTGCGGCCCCGCCCCCAATCGTGGATTCGGCGCGTGGCGGAAGCTCCTTGCTAATCAGGTAACCGAAAGAAAACTTCGAGAACCGCAAGAAATATGTATCTCGCCACCCCTGGCCCGGCAATGTGCGGATATGGGGAGTGGTCATGCGGCCTGGTCATCGGGTTCAATCAGCGATTATGGGAAGGAGCGAGATGCCGCGCCTTCCGGTGCCGAGCAACATATGACGAAGGATTCTGGTCTCCACCAGAGCGTTCAGTAAGCCATGGATCTCAAATTCTCCAATGGCCGTGTTGCGAAGGATGATCGGAGCAGTCTTTGCAGACCACTCATAGCAACAGCCGGCAAACCTCCACACTACTGGAGTTCGGTAACCCAAGAAAAGTCCAAGGCTTGTGCTAAAACGCTGCCTGCAAGACTAGTGGCGCGCGGATTGCTTTAAAAGAGCAGGGATGCGCCGCCTGGTCGGTCTAGGGGCAAACACGGCAAGATTCTAGTGGCATGGAGGTTGCTGAACAAAAGTCCCAGCATGGATCAGGGCCTCGATACCACAGGCGATTCCTGCAAGGTTGGATAGTTTGAAGGCACCTTAAGGGAGAGTTCTATGACCACTCGCAACGTCAACCTTGTCGGCTCGGAAGACTCCGAGTTCCAAAAGCACAGTTTCTTGAGCTTCTTCACCCATGGCTACCACACGCATGTACTTAGCCTCAGCGCGATAGCAGCTATCGCCGATGTCGACTTGGCTACATCCCACGACTTGGTCCGGGATTTGCTGTGTTCGCAGTACGAGATGAATAGCAACATCTTCCTGATAGATGCCCGCAGTTTCATTGGGCACGCGAAGAGTCCGAGGTCTTAGAAGAAGCAGCCAAAGCATAAACCTAGGAGGATCTTGTCTTTCGTAAGGACGATTAACTCATCCCGACACCCAGGACCACCAGTTTCCTCAACGAGTGCCTTAACAGAAACCAAGTACGACTTGAGCGGCGACCCTCCGGCCGACGCAATCCCTGACCGCCCGGAGCACAACGCCTACCGGCTTAGCCGCAGAGGGAAGGCAATGCGCAAAAACCGCGCAGGAAAGTTGACGTCTACCCGACCGGTCGGGTAACCATGACCCGCCTGCCCCGGCTTAATGGTCCGGGGAACGGTTGTCCGGATGTTGATGGAACAGGTTTCCTAATGGTTTGGAATGCGTATGTCGGCACGCTCCAACTGTTCCCACTTACGGCCTTGATCATCGTTTGGTCCAGCTGCTGGCGATACTTGCGTCGTCAGAGATTCCAGCCCTGATCCTGTCAGGCCAGGATGGCCTGACAACGCATTCGGTGGCCGCGGTGGGCGAAGGGATGATCGAGGCCCCACTTACGTTTACCTCAATATAGGATATATACTCCATGATCAAGATAATTGCGGGTATCTTGTTACTCTTCATTCTACCCTTCACAATTAATGCTTTTCTATCTAAAATTACCATGCCAATTAGTATAATCTTAGCGATCATTTTGATGTCTAAGATTAAATAGGGGATCGCTTTCAGAAGTGGGCCGCACCCAACGTTAGAAGTCGAGTTTACACCCCTCTCGGGGTTAGCTCGGAGCGACAGGACCCGCCCTGGAGCAGGTGGCTTGCGACCCGAAGCTACCGCTATGGATTGATCTTCGGACCGTGAAGTTAGTAGCGCCAAGCCCGAGTGACCTCTTTTCGCGCCGAAACCGAGCCTTCCGTTACCAATGAGACAGCTGCATGGCGTGTGGTCAGCCGGAGGTACTCGTCAGCCATTTCTGTGTATTATCAAGCTAGGGAATTTTCCTTTTATTGCATTTGGTTGCCACCATGCATTCCATTTATCAATACGTCTCGGGTGATTGCGATTGCGGATATCCGGATGAATCGCTATGTATTGTGTGGACGAGAGTGGCGCATTCCATTTTTGTTTGCTCGCTTCTCCGCATAAAATTGCTCGTTCAGCCTGCTTGAGTATTTGTCTGTTAAATTCGTATGCTTCCGCAAGAATAGTTCTATGGTCTCTCAATACAATTTTTTCTCCGATATAGTGATAGGATAAGTTTAGAAAAGCAATACCATTGGCTGCCAGTTCCAGAAAATAGTCCTTTGGTTTGGAGTATGATGCCTGGACCTCCTCTAGGTTAGTGCCCAACGATTGCAGAACATGAAGCCCACTGCAATTGTCGGCAAGTTGTAGGCTCTCCCGGATCTCAGGGAACGCCAAGTTTAGTAAAATCAGTGTTCTACGCAGCCAATCTTGGTAAACTTCCATTCGAACGCTTTTAACTCAATGGAAAACCGATGATTGACCAGAGCCAACTCCTGCGCCTGCTCGGACTGCCGCAGATCGCCATCGACCGCGTCGAGATCACGGACGCCGCTGTGCTGGAAATTCATGTGCACAGCACCGAGGAGGGCACGCAGTGCCGGAGCTGCGGCCGACGCATCACTGAGCCGCATGGACTCGGTGAAGAACGGCGGTTGCGCCATCTGTCGATCTTCGAGCATCGCACCGAAATTCTCATTCGTCCCAAACGGTATCGCTGCCCCGATTGCCGGGATCATCCCACCACCACCCAACGGGTGGACTGGTACGACCCGCGCAGCGGCTTCACCCGTGCGTTCGAACACAGCCTGATGCGCGCCCTGATCAACAGCACCCTGGAAGACGTCGCGCACAAGGAGGCCGTCACCCCGGAGCACCTCGACGGTATTCTCGATCGGTGCGTCCCGAGCCAGATCGACTGGACGACGCTCACGGCGCTGCCCGTGCTCGGGCTCGACGAGATCGCCTTGACCAAAGGCCACGGCAATTTCGTGGTGATCGTCAGCGCCAGGGTCGAGGACACCCTGAGCATCCTCGCCGTGCTCAAGGACCGTAAGCGCGCGACCATCGAGGCGTTTTTGCGCACGATCCCAAAATCCTTGCGGCGCACCGTTCGCGTCGTGTGCACCGACCTGTACAGCGGCTTCATCGGTGCGGCCAAGGCCGTCTTCGGCACGCACGTCGCCATCTGCGCCGATCGCTTCCATGTCGCGCGTTTGTATCGCGACGCCGTGGAGACGTTGCGCAAGACAGAACTGCGCCGGCTCAAGCGCGACCTGTCGAAAACCGAGTACGGCGGGCTCAAGAACGTCCATTGGATCCTGCGCAAGCGCGAATCCGACTTGAGCGCCGAGGAACGGCGGATCCGCGCCCGGTTGTTCGCCTATTCCCCGCAACTCGCGCAAGCTCATGCCCTCAGCCAAGCCCTCACCGAGGTCTACGACATGCCCCTGTCCAAAGGTCAGGCCAAGCGCAAACTCAGTGGCTGGATGCGACGGGTCAAGAACGCCGAGATGACGTGTTTTCAATCCTTCCTGAAAACGTTGCGCCGTCATTGGGACGAGATCACCAATTATTTTACCGAACGACACACGAGCGGTTTCGTCGAAGGTCTCAACAACAAGATCAAAGTATTAAAACGGCGGTGCTATGGCTTGAGCAACCTGCGCCGGCTCTACCAGAGGGTGTACCTCGATCTGTGCGGTTATCGGGTTTTCGCGCGCTGATCAATGAAAAACAACCGCTTAAAAATGGCTTGGACGGGGTGCGTCCAGCGATATTTTCAACCAACGTGTTCGGTCAAAATGACTACAACGTCATGTTTTTAAATATTTTAGCGCTTTCCCTGAATTCCGGGAGAGCCCTGAGGGCTCTCCCGGATCTCAGGGAACGCCAAGTTTAGTAAAATCAGTGTTCTACGCAGCCAATCTTGGTAAACTTCCATTCGAACGCTTTTAACTCAATGGAAAACCGATGATTGACCAGAGCCAACTCCTGCGCCTGCTCGGACTGCCGCAGATCGCCATCGACCGCGTCGAGATCACGGACGCCGCTGTGCTGGAAATTCATGTGCACAGCACCGAGGAGGGCACGCAGTGCCGGAGCTGCGGCCGACGCATCACCGAGCCGCATGGACTCGGTGAAGAACGGCGGTTGCGCCATTTGCCGATCTTCGAGCATCGCACTGAAATCCTCATTCGGCCCAAACGGTATCGCTGCCCCGATTGCCGGGATCATCCCACCACCACCCAACGGGTGGACTGGTATGACCCGCGCAGCGGCTTCACCCGTGCGTTCGAACACAGCCTGATGCGCGCCCTGATCAACAGCACCCTGGAAGACGTCGCGCACAAGGAGGCCGTCACCCCGGAGCACCTCGACGGTATTCTCGATCGGTGCGTCCCGAGCCAGATCGACTGGACGACGCTCACGGCGCTGCCCGTGCTCGGGCTCGACGAGATCGCCTTGACCAAAGGCCACGGCAATTTCGTGGTGATCGTCAGCGCCAGGGTCGAGGACACCCTGAGCATCCTCGCCGTGCTCAAGGACCGTAAGCGCGCGACCATCGAGGCGTTTTTGCGCACGATCCCAAAATCCTTGCGGCGCACCGTTCGCGTCGTGTGCACCGACCTGTACAGCGGCTTCATCGGTGCGGCCAAGGCCGTCTTCGGCACGCACGTCGCCATCTGCGCCGATCGCTTCCATGTCGCGCGTTTGTATCGCGACGCCGTGGAGACGTTGCGCAAGACAGAACTGCGCCGGCTCAAGCGCGACCTGTCGAAAACCGAGTACGGCGGGCTCAAGAACGTCCATTGGATCCTGCGCAAGCGCGAATCCGACTTGAGCGCCGAGGAACGGCGGATCCGCGCCCGGTTGTTCGCCTATTCCCCGCAACTCGCGCAAGCTCATGCCCTCAGCCAAGCCCTCACCGAGGTCTACGACATGCCCCTGTCCAAAGGTCAGGCCAAGCGCAAACTCAGTGGCTGGATGCGACGGGTCAAGAACGCCGAGATGACGTGTTTTCAATCCTTCCTGAAAACGTTGCGCCGTCATTGGGACGAGATCACCAATTATTTTACCGAACGACACACGAGCGGTTTCGTCGAAGGTCTCAACAACAAGATCAAAGTATTAAAACGGCGGTGCTATGGCTTGAGCAACCTGCGCCGGCTCTACCAGAGGGTGTACCTCGATCTGTGCGGTTATCGGGTTTTCGCGCGCTGATCAATGAAAAACAACCGCTTAAAAATGGCTTGGACGGGGTGCGTCCAGCGATATTTTCAACCAACGTGTTCGGTCAAAATGACTACAACGTCATGTTTTTAAATATTTTAGCGCTTTCCCTGAATTCCGGGAGAGCCACCCTGAGGAGCAAGAGCATTTTCGTATCAACAAGTTAGAGCCGCGACTCGAAGAAGCGAGACAGGGCAAACGCGCTATTTTTTTGTCGATGCTGCTCACTTTGTATTGGGTGCCTTTCTCGGTATTCTGTGGTCATTCTCCCGTCTCTTTGTAAAGACTTCCGCCGGGAGAAAGCGTTTCAATGTGCTCGGTGCGCTGAACGCGATCACACATGAACTGGTGATGGTGACGAACGATACCTATATCACCGCAGAAAGCGTCTGCGACTTGTTACGACGCATTGCTATGCTGAATCTCGACGTGCCGATCACGTTGGTTATGGACAATGCGCGCTATCAGAAGTGCAATATCGTCACAGCGCTGGCTTCGCAACTGAATATCGAATTGCTTTACCTTCCCGCCTATTCACCGAATTTAAACCTGATCGAGAGGCTGTGGAAGTTCGTCAAGAAAAAAGTCCTCTACTCGAAATACTACCCCAATTTCGCCGAGTTCCGAGATGCAATCACCGACTGCCTAAAACAAACGCACACCACGCACAAGAAGGAGCTGGACTCTTTACTCACGCTGAAATTCCAGGCATTCAAGAAATGCGAGCTTGTGCCTATATGAGGTATAGGAATTTTCAGTGGAGGAAAGGAATGCCTGATAAGATAAAGAATGTTTTCGTAAGCCATCACCACAAGGATGACGCGAGCGTCGACGGTCTGACAGCAATGTTATCTGGCAAGGGGTACCAATTACGAAATAGTTCTATAAGGGTTAAGCCAGAAAATCAGAAACGCCTTGATCAAAACATGATTAGTGACCGTACTATTGCACGGCTTTTGCGAATGAAGATGCGATGGGCTAGCCAGATTATAGTTGTTATTGGCAAGGAGACCCATCAAAGGCGATGGGTAAACTGGGAAATTCGAGCCGCCCATCAACTCGGTAAGCCAATAATTGGGGTCTATGAGAATGGACTGAAGGATCAAGTCGAAATCCCAGAAAACCTAAAGAAATACTCTACCTCGATTGTCGGTTGGAGATCAGGTTCAATTATCGATGCCCTAGAAGGCAGGAGCCAATTTCAGAATCCAGATGGCACGCCATCCCAAAAGACCGATGGCGGAAATGTAGTATGTTGATAGAGCCAAACTCCTATTTATACGTGTACGCTATTACAAGAGATTATGGTTTTGCGCCAAATCCATTCCATGGCTTTTGCACTTTAGCGACTTGTAAGCCAGGCATCCGTAAAGCAGCTAGGGTCGATGACTGGGTCATGGGGGTTGGCGGTAGCACCCTTGGAAGTGTGAAAAAGAAATGTATACTCTTGATGAAAGTAACGGAGAAGATTAGCTTTCAGTCCTACTGGGATGATGCTCGCTTTTCCTTAAAAAAACCTCTGCGCAACGGGAGTAGAGTACTGATGCTCGGAGATAATATATACCATAAGAATGAGATGGGTGAGTGGTTACAAGAGGACTCTCATCACAGCAATCCAGATGGTACACCAAACCTTGGGAACTTACATCGTGATACTAAGCACTCCGATCAAGTTATTATTTCACGTTATTTTTTGTACTTCGGCAGCCAGGCTCAAACTGTAGACCTAGAGTCAATTGCTTACGGGAGAATTCGAAACTACAAAAAGACAAGCCTCTCAGACTCAGCAGCAGCTCGCAGGCTGATCTCGGCAATCATTCGAGATAACCGAAGTAATATAAATTTGATAGTGTCAGACCCGTGCCAGTTTTTGGATTCTCATCAACGTGTTGACCAAGGTACTGGTAAAACTGTGTGAAACGCCGGATCAATTGCGATGATGTCTGATGCCCAATGCTGCATTCTCTGAAACATGCACCTATGACAACGCAGTATTGCCTCTGCCCCCAATCAGCTGCACTTCGTATTATTCTGGCTGCATCGCATTAGTGTCCATTATAAATATTATCAGAATGAGTTCTCCTTAATGACTAAGAATGGACCGTTTTCACGGCGCTCTAATATCTCCGCCAATTACTGACGCAACAAATTTTCAATGACAACTATGGAAATCATAAGACCAGAAAGGCTCGCTGAGTTGAAGGGCGCTATTCCACTTCAAGAGTATGAAAGGGCAATAGTCGAAACTGACAGATTCTCGGTTGAAGAACTTACTCCCATACTGATGGGGCTTTATGGGGAAGTTGGCAGCATTATGGCTGCTGCAAAAAAGTATCGTCGCGAAAAAGCGGCTTATCCTGGCTTTAAGGAGGCTCTCGAAGAAGAGTTTGGGGATGCGCGGCCTTGATCATCGATTGGTCCACTGTTGCTAAGCCGCCACAGGAACGAGGTAAGGCTGCCTTGCCGGGCGCGGTCGTCGTCGGGCCGGTCGGGCGGGCCAGGGCATGCGCTCGAGCACCTGCTCGAACAAGGATGGGTGGGGTTGAGCGAAGAAGCGCTCGGCGGCCGTGGTGCCGTCGGGCCGCTTGATCGCAAAGTTGTGCAGGGCGGTCAAGACCTGCTGCTTGCGCGGGCTGAGTCGGTGATGCCCATGCTGATAGAGCGCGAGGAAGCCGTTGCGTCCCTCGACACAGGAGCTGCTGCGCTGGAACAGATCGGCACACTCCCCGGCGACCTGCTCGAGATGGTGACGGGTCTGCGGATCCAGCGACTGGATCGGGTGCGAGGGCTGCCTCAGCGGGGCGAGACGCTGCGCACTCAGTGCTCGGAGTCGATGACGGGGCTCGGCGCGGGTGCTGCGTGCGGCGACGCGCTCCAGATAAAGCGCCGGGATCAGATCGTCGAGCATCGCCTGCTCGATGGCCGGTGCCAGGTCCAGCGCCTGCACCCGGGTGTTGACCATCATGAAGAAGAAGGTCAGCGTGGCGACGAGGCTTTGAGTCAGGCGCTTCGCCTTGGCCAGATGTGCGCAGAGACGCTCGGAAAGATCCGCTTCCTCGGCGATCGCCTCCAGGCGCGCAAACAGCGTTCCCAGACGCGCCTCCAACTGCTCGGGGGTTTGCGCCTGTCCCTGTTGGATCTCGTAGGGATGATCGACCTCGCTGAACGCACCGATCAGGGCTTTGGCCTCGGCGCGGTGCGCGTGGGCCTGCTCGCGCGCAAGGCTGGCTTGGACGTAAGCGCTCAGCGCCTCGTCGATGCGCGCGGCGAACGCCGGCGGGCGCCCGGGGCCGTGGCGGCGCCGATGATAGGCCTGCTCGGCGGCGCATTCGTCTTGCCAGCGCGCCTTCGCCTCGGTCTCCGCCGTCTCGGCCTGTTGCTCGGCGCGCTTCAGCGACAGACTCATCGCCTGGCTGACCTCATGCTGCAGATGAAACAGGTCCGTGGCATGGTGTGCGCCCAGATCACGCTCGACATGCGCCAACAGCCCCTTGGCCTCATCGCTGGTGCCTTGCACCACCGTGACATTCAGCCCCTCGAGTCCACCCTCGAGCGCCCGTGTCCAGGCCGCCGCCGAGCGCTCATCGCTCCTGTGCTCGAGCAGGATGAAGTTCGAGACCGCATCGATGCCCACCAAACGCATGCCGTCTTTCCACGTCTCATCTTCGGCGATGCTCAGTGTGCGATGGGGCATGGCTTGGGCCAGCGTCCCGCGCAGTTCGGTGGCGGCGGTGACGATCTGCTCCTCCAAGCCGGCATGGAACGCCTGCTGCGCACCGTAGGAGGCGCCGATGAATGCCGACAGCCCACTGCGCTCGAGAAAATCGCAGACCACGCGCACGCCCGCGCCGCCCTGCTCGCCGATGCTCCAGTGCGCGGCAACCAGGATCCGGCGCAGCCACACCACGCCCTCGGGCGTCTCGACGAAGGCCGACAGCGCCGCCGGCGCCGATGGCGCAGGGGACGCGTTCCAGTGACGCAGGGTGCTGCGCGCCACGCCGGCGCCGCTGACCGCCGCGCGTTGACTCTGCCCATCCTGCTGGGCTTGCGCCACCGCATGCAGGTGCTTGGCGCGATCCAAGCGATCGTGGATTGGCGTGGGGCGTCGATCTGCACTAGAGTCGACACAGGCAGGAGCATCGGACAACGGCGTTTCCCTCGGTCAGTTTGCACTTCCAAGGGTACGCCTCCCCGGCGCTCCTGCCACTCCTTCAGGATGCTTGATCGCCTACCGAAACACGCGGTTTTGGACCAACCGATGATCAAGGCCGGATGCGCTGTGGTATTTCTGGCTCTCCCGGAATTCAGGGAAAGCGCTAAAATATTTAAAAACATGACGTTGTAGTCATTTTGACCGAACACGTTGGTTGAAAATATCGCTGGACGCACCCCGTCCAAGCCATTTTTAAGCGGTTGTTTTTCATTGATCAGCGCGCGAAAACCCGATAACCGCACAGATCGAGGTACACCCTCTGGTAGAGCCGGCGCAGGTTGCTCAAGCCATAGCACCGCCGTTTTAATACTTTGATCTTGTTGTTGAGACCTTCGACGAAACCGCTCGTGTGTCGTTCGGTAAAATAATTGGTGATCTCGTCCCAATGACGGCGCAACGTTTTCAGGAAGGATTGAAAACACGTCATCTCGGCGTTCTTGACCCGTCGCATCCAGCCACTGAGTTTGCGCTTGGCCTGACCTTTGGACAGGGGCATGTCGTAGACCTCGGTGAGGGCTTGGCTGAGGGCATGAGCTTGCGCGAGTTGCGGGGAATAGGCGAACAACCGGGCGCGGATCCGCCGTTCCTCGGCGCTCAAGTCGGATTCGCGCTTGCGCAGGATCCAATGGACGTTCTTGAGCCCGCCGTACTCGGTTTTCGACAGGTCGCGCTTGAGCCGGCGCAGTTCTGTCTTGCGCAACGTCTCCACGGCGTCGCGATACAAACGCGCGACATGGAAGCGATCGGCGCAGATGGCGACGTGCGTGCCGAAGACGGCCTTGGCCGCACCGATGAAGCCGCTGTACAGGTCGGTGCACACGACGCGAACGGTGCGCCGCAAGGATTTTGGGATCGTGCGCAAAAACGCCTCGATGGTCGCGCGCTTACGGTCCTTGAGCACGGCGAGGATGCTCAGGGTGTCCTCGACCCTGGCGCTGACGATCACCACGAAATTGCCGTGGCCTTTGGTCAAGGCGATCTCGTCGAGCCCGAGCACGGGCAGCGCCGTGAGCGTCGTCCAGTCGATCTGGCTCGGGACGCACCGATCGAGAATACCGTCGAGGTGCTCCGGGGTGACGGCCTCCTTGTGCGCGACGTCTTCCAGGGTGCTGTTGATCAGGGCGCGCATCAGGCTGTGTTCGAACGCACGGGTGAAGCCGCTGCGCGGGTCGTACCAGTCCACCCGTTGGGTGGTGGTGGGATGATCCCGGCAATCGGGGCAGCGATACCGTTTGGGACGAATGAGAATTTCGGTGCGATGCTCGAAGATCGACAGATGGCGCAACCGCCGTTCTTCACCGAGTCCATGCGGCTCAGTGATGCGTCGGCCGCAGCTCCGGCACTGCGTGCCCTCCTCGGTGCTGTGCACATGAATTTCCAGCACAGCGGCGTCCGTGATCTCGACGCGGTCGATGGCGATCTGCGGCAGTCCGAGCAGGCGCAGGAGTTGGCTCTGGTCAATCATCGGTTTTCCATTGAGTTAAAAGCGTTCGAATGGAAGTTTACCAAGATTGGCTGCGTAGAACACTGATTTTACTAAACTTGGCGTTCCCTGAGATCCGGGAGAGCCGTATTTCTCTGCCTTGTGCCGGCGTTTAGGCGTTAAGTTGGCAGAGGTATTTCATTCTCCAACTAACGAAACAGATATAAGAATTTTGTTGGCGAATGATCAAGAGTATGGTCCCGGCTCGGAGGTTATCGCTACACCGGAAATCGAGAGCTTAGACTCTGCTCTAATTAATTTGGGTTGCATGGCCGCTCAATTGCTCAAGATAGATTGGAGTTCACGCGATCCTCACAACGACCTAGGGGATTTTGCGCGCATGTATCTACAGGCAATACATGCGACTGGCCTTTCTTTTACAAAAGTGGTGAATGGCAATTTAGTGAAGGCACTTGGCCGGTTTTGTACTCCGCGGGCCGATTCATTACCTGACTTCGATGCAGTATTTCCCGAAGAAGAACAGCTTCCCCGGCGCTTTGAGATTCATTTCGCTCAAAGAAGGGACGGGAAATGCTACTTGAAATGGAATGGCGTTTTTATTGGATCACCGTTGACTGATAGTATAAAAGACCCAGACGGATATCGCTTTCACGATGTCTTCCATTTAGCTCATGCTGCTATTCTTCATTGGTCGCCGGCTTTGCGGGCTTTGATTAAGCAGAAAAGAAAGAGTGATCCGCTTGTTGACGAGGCGCAGGATGGGGGGCGGGCGATTGTTGTTGAAGAAGGTCTCACCGCATGGATCTATTCTTACTCAAAGGGGCTTGAGTATTTCGAAGGCCATGGTGGCGTTTCGTTTGACGTGTTGAAAACGATTCAGAAGTTTGTGCATGGCTATGAGGTTGAAAAATGCCCTCTCAAATTATGGGAGGAGGCTATTCTTCAGGGGTATTCCGCGTTTAGGCAAGTGCGTAAAAATGGTGGCGGTATAATAACCGGTGACAGGAACAAGAGAAGGATCGTCTATCGCGCAATAGGGGAATGAAATGGGTGCTGACTCTTTCGTGGAGGAGTTGATTAATTTGGCGTTCAAAAATGCTTTCAATCCGTACTCTGATCGGTGTGAAGTGTTTGATGTTGATGATGCGCCAAAGAGAAGGAGTGCTCTTCTGAAGAAGATGCTTTTGGCAGCACGCGAAGTTGAGGTTGACGCAATATGGATAGGACGGGATTTAGGGTACAGAGGGGGGCGACGGACGGGTTTAGCTCTCACCGATGATGTGCATCTATCTAATCATGCAGCAAGGTGGGGGGTAGAGGTCGGCCGGTTGACGAAGGGGCGGGCCATTCCCGAAAGAACAGCGTCAGTAATTTGGAGCGTCCTTGAGCAAGTATCAGTTCCCGTTTTTCTGTGGAATGTTTTTCCGCTCCATCCTTATGAATCAGGTGACCCCTTTACCAATCGAGCGCATAATTCGAAAGAGAGAATAGCGGGTGAAGAATTACTTGCGATGCTAGTCGGGTTATTAAAGCCTAAGCGGATAGTTGCAATCGGTAACGATGCTGAAAGAGCTGCAGTGCGATTTAAGGCGGTTTGCAACGTTTTCAAAGTTAGGCACCCAAGTTATGGCGGACAAAAAATATTCCTTGAGCAGATTCAGTCAATGTACAATGTTGAAAGACGGAGTTTTACGAACGCTTCGTTGTTTGAGACAAATGGGTTGATTTGAGGATTATTTACGACCCCGGCTATCGTGGGTGCTGCTAGCTGCCGGTTGATGGTGATAAACACTTTCTCCAGATTTCACGTGTCCCCCATTCGACTCGCGTGGCGTTTCGGTGGCTGCGCTTACTTACGTCCCGAGCATACGGCACCAATGCCTCAGGCTCTCGTAGGAGACTAAGAGGCCCCGCTCGGCCATCAGGTCCTAAACACCACTTGGACTCAAGCAGAGTCGGTACTACAGCTACAGCACGTGGCTGATGATGTGGGGGGATTGGCGGCATCCGCGATAGCTGGGACTGTCGCTGGTCATTGACCGTGTCTGACCCTCGGCCTTCCAAGTTGACAATGCCAACGGCATAGCACGCGACCCCGTGACGTATTCGCCACCCGAGCGGCCAGCGTCAGGGCACTCGGCGCCGAGGCGTGCCGTCTATACTGACCGACATCCACCCGCCGCGCGGGCTCGGTGCGTTCGCCTCTTCGGTGGCGCCCATCCGCGGAGTCGATCCGACCCTAACGACAGACGGAGCCGTCCCGATGGCCAACCTCCCCCCGCTGCATCTTTACCTACTGGCGCACCCCAAGTCCGATGAGGCCAACGCGATCGCTGCGGACCTGATGCGGCGTTTCGTCGAGCCGCCGGCGAGCGGGGGGCTGCGCATTCCTGTCTTCTTCACGCCGGATCGGGGCGACGACCTGCCGCCGGCATTGGACGGGGAAGGCGGGATCAATCTCTGCGCCGCACAGCACACCATCGTCGTCGTTCTCGGAGACGAACGGATGGTGCGCACAGTGCCGGAGGGAGCGGGCGACGCCTGGGTCGACTTCGTTCGGGATGCCCTCGCTCAAACCCCGGTGGGCGCGAGCCCTCACCACACGCTGCCCGTCGCCCTGGACCAGGCCGGTTTCCAGCTCAGCGGCGAACACCATGTCCTCCCGGCGCTCCTGAAACCGGACATGGCAGCCCCCGAGGCCGCGGAGCGCCGCCTCGTCGAGATCTCTTTCCACATCGCCGCCCGCGCCATCCAACTGCTGGAGCACGGGAAGGTCCCTGAGCTCGCCCCAGGTCGCATGAAGGCACCCGTGCAGATGTTCGTCAGCCATGCGAAGGCCGATCTCGCGGCGGATCGACAGGACCCTGTGAGACAGACCCGCGATCTGGTCCATCAGGGCGAGCTTCCCATCGACCAATGGTATGACGCGGAGCAAATCGCGCCCGGGCAGAAGTTTGCCGACGCCATCCGTGCGGGCGCTGGAGACTGCTCGATCATGTTGGCCTTCCACACCGATCACTACGGCTCCCGGCCTTGGTGCCGGCGCGAGGTACTGGAGGCGAAGGAGCGTGGCGTACACATCCTCATCGTTGACGCCCTCGAATCCGGCGAGCCGCGAAGTTTTCCCTACGCGGGGAATGTCCCCGTCATCCGCTGGCAGTTCCGCGACCCGCGGGTCGATGCAGGGCGCGTGATCGACCGGGCGGTGCTCGAGGCCCTGCGCTTCAAGTACAACCGCGCGATGCTGGAGGCCATCTCGGAGTCGGACGAAGTCGTCCTCCCTGCACCGCCGGAGGCCGTGACGCTCGCCTATCCGCGCCTGGGCGAGAAGAAGGGCAAGGTCTTCTTGTACCCGGATCCGCCTTTGGGAAGGGAAGAGCTGGAGCTCCTGCAACGACTTCGGCCAAAGCTGAGCTTCGTCACGCCGCTCACGAAGATCGCGCAATGGCCGAGGCCTAAATGGATCGACACCATCACGGTCTCCATCTCCGAGAGCGACGATCTCCGGCGCTATGGCCTGTCGACGGAGCACTTCGATACCCTCTCCGACGAGATCCATCTCTACCTCCTCCTGGCTGGCCTCAAGATCGCCTACGGCGGGGCACTGCAGGCGGATTTCACGAAGGGATCGAATTTCACCCTGCGGCTCTTCGAGTTGGTGCGTGCCTATTCGGGACTCGCCGAGGGAGTGGGGTCGAAGCCGCTGAAGGAGGCAATCCTCAACGTCGCTCCGTGGCCGCTCTACCTCGGCTATGGCGAGGGCGAGTGGAAGCTGTTCTCCGGCAAGGTTGCCAAGTACCAACCGGCACCTCGTCCTGATCTTCCCTGGAACGACGATGAGGTCTTTCCTGTTACGGACGGACGCCGGACCACGAAAGCCGATACGCCCCAGCGCCGTTACGCCTGGGCTCGCGGCCTCACCGCCATGCGGGAGCGGATTACGGAAGACTCTCAGGCGCGCCTTGTGCTCGGCGGCAAGCTGAGGGGTTTTTCCGGGCTTGTACCTGGCGTGGTGGAGGAGGCTTGGCTATCGCTACGGAACAAACATCCGCTCTTCGTCGCGGGCGGGTTCGGTGGTGCTGCGCGCGCGGTCGGCGATCTCCTGCTGGGAAAGGTGCGACCGGAATTCAGCGGCGAGTGGCCTAGGCAGACAATCGCCGACTACGACGCCAGCCGCGCGCTTTACGACCAGCACGGCGGAGACTTCGTGTCGCTGGAGCACATTGGGCGGGACCTTCGGGACCTCCGCGCGACTGGGCTCCAGGACGCTCTCAACAACGGGCTGGACGAGGCGGAGAACGAAGAGCTGATCCTGTCGACAAACCCACAGCAAATTGCGGGGCTCGTTCTGAGGGGCCTGGGACGGCTGTCGCGATAGGCGGCGCGGCGCTGGAGCTCGTATCCTGCGGCGCCGGAATGTTGGGAGGCTCTCCTGGTGCGTTTGGGCTAAGCTCCGGCGGAGTGGCGGGCCGACATCAATGATGTGCCGGTAAACCCTGGGGAGAGGAGAACAAGCCCATGGCGCAACGCGAGTTGACTTGGGGCCAATGGCTGGATCAACAGGAAGGGGCGAAGGATCTCATCGATCCGTCGTCGGAGCTGGCGGGGAGGCCATGGCAGCCGAGCGATGAGGATCGCGAGGGTGCTTGGATTCTCTACACGGAGTTGCGTACCCGCATCACCACTCAGCGGCTCCATTACCGGTCCGGCGGCGAGGAGACCGCGCTCAAGAGCCTCTACGACCTGTTCGACCTGACCCGCAAGACCCTCGGGGACAAAGGGCCGAAATGCGCGCATTTAGCCACCATCGCGATACGGGTCCTCAATACCTGCATCCGGCCTCTGACGGCGAAGTGGCACAAGAAGAAGATCGCCGGCCGCCTCCAGAACGACGACGACCGGCGGGAGTTCAGGCACGAGCTCCAGGCAGTGCAGGTCCGGCTGGTCGTGTTTTGCCGGCTCTTGGCCAGCCTGGCCGAAGGAGACAGCTACCTGGACGTCGATTCCTGCGGGTCGGTGCCGGGACACGGCGGCGCCGGGACGACCGATACCATTGGTCAAGCCATCCCTTTCGACCGCATCCTGCTCATCGACCAAGTGCCAGGCGGCGCTGACCTGCTGCAGGCCGAGGTCATTGCAATCAGGGAGCGGCGAGCGGAGGCGTCTCCCGCGCCCGCCAAAGAGCCCGTCGCCGACCTCGTGGGTCTTGCCTGCTCCGGCGGCGGCATCCGCTCGGCGACCTTCTGCCTCGGGGTTGCTCAAACCCTCGCACGGCACGGCATCCTGGCGAGGGTGGATTATCTGTCCACCGTTTCGGGGGGCGGTTATTTCGGTGCCTTCCTAAGCTCCTACCTCAACGACAAGGACCGCCAGCGGGTCGGGCTGGAGCCCGGCAAGCTGCCGTTTGCCGAGGCCGGCCGGGCGGAACCCGCGCCGATACGGCGGCTCCGCAACAACAGCAAGTATCTGCTCAAGGGGGGCCTGCTCGGCCAGGCCCGTATGGTCGGGCTGATGCTGTTCGGGGTCCTGGTCAACCTGATCACCGTCCTGCCGCTCGTGGTCTCCGCCGTGACCCTGACCAAGGCGGCTTTGCTCCTCGGTGCGACGTCGGATGGCTTTCGTGGCGTCGTCGATACCGGGCTGGCCGTCTTGCTCATGCTTCTCCTGGTGATGCTGCTCGGGCTTCCCATCGTCTACCGGCGCTGGGCATCGGACCGCGAACGGGTCGCCGGCTACGAGCAGGCCGGCATCCATGTCGCTGTCGGCCTCGTCGGCCTCGGGTTCCTGGGCTGGCTCCTACCGTCCGCGTATCAAGCGTTTGAGGATACGCTCGGCTCGCCCGGCGCCGTGCTCGGCCTCTTCGGGGTTCTGCCTTTTCTGTTCGCCGGGGCTGCCTTCGCCATTGGACCAGCGTGCGTCGCCGGGCGCCTCTGCCTCGTCTTGGCCGGGGTCGGCGGTCCTCTGCTGCTCCTGATGGCCTATTTCGTCCTCGAAGCCAGCGTCCCAGACGACTTGGCCTGGGTGCTTGGCCTCCTGGCGCTATCCGCCACATCCATCGCCTGGCTGCGGCTCATCAACGTTAATTTGATCTCGCCCCACCGCTACTATCGCAACAGACTCGCGGAGACCTACCTGCTGCGCAGGGGGGAGGAGACCGCCGTCGATCCCCAGCCGCTCTCCGGCCTGGGGTCGGATCATCCTGGGGCGCCCTACCATCTGATCAATGCCGCCGTGAATCTGCCTGCGAGCAAGGAGCCGGGGCTGCGGGGGCGCAACTCGGACTTCTTCCTGTTGAGCCGGCACTATTGCGGCAGCCCGCTGCTGGGCTACTGCCCGACGGGAGCGCTGGAGCGCAAGGCCCCGAGCCTGGATCTCGGCACGGCGATGGCCGTGTCCGGGGCCGCGGCTTCCTCGCACATGGGCACCGGCACGCTCAAGGGCGCGGCGTTCTGGCTCGCCTTGCTCAACCTGCGGCTTGGCTACTGGCTGCCCAACCCGCGGCGGCTGGCGGAGATACCGGACGGGCTCGGCCCGCGGCCCTTCTCGCTCTGGCACGAGCTGCTCGGACGCATGGATGAGAACGGCAAGTTCGTCAACCTCTCCGATGGCGGCCACATCGAGAACCTCGGCATCTACGAGCTCCTACGACGTCGCTGCAAGTTCATCATCGCTATCGACGGCGAGGCTGATCCCGATATGACCTTCCCTGGCCTGATGACGCTCATTCGATACGCCCAGATCGACTTTGGCATCTGCATCCGTTTGGACCTCGCCGACCTGGCGCGCAACGACGCCGGTTACACCAAGGCGCACTTCGCCCTTGGAACAATCGACTACGGCAGAGACCAGACCGGCTATCTGCTTTACATCAAGTCATCCCTGACCGGGAACGAGCGCGACTACATCCTGGACTATCGGGCGAGGCATCCTGCCTTCCCGCACGAGACGACCGCGGATCAGTTCTTCAACGAGCCCCAGTTCGAGGCATACCGGGCCCTTGGCGAGCACATCGGCGACGACCTGTTCCGCGAAGAGCTGATCGGCAAGGGTGCGCAACCGACCCTGGAGGCCTGGTTTGGCTCGCTCGTCAGCAACCTGCTGGAGGAGCGTATCGCATGACCTTCCTGGCGCACGAGCCCCTGACCCTGATGATCTCCAGCCGCTGTACCGACGAGGTCCTGCTCGACGATCGGCTGCAGCCCATGGCCGCGGTGCGCCGGGCCATGAAGGACGCCATCGAGACGATCCAACTGGCCGACGAACAGATCTTCAAGGTCTGGATTCACGAGGACGAATCCGGGACAGGGGCCGATCAGAACTCCTGGGACAGGTGCGTGAGCAGGGCGCGCAACGCCGACATCTTCCTCGTCCTGTACAACGGAAATGCCGGTTGGCCTGGCACGAGCGAACGGCTCGGGGATCACGTCGGGATCTGTCACGCGGAGCTGGAGGCGGCCTACAACAAGACCCCCAGCAAGGTGCGCACCATCCAGCTCCCCGCGATCGAGGCGGAGTCGGGCTCGCCGAACCAGCGTTTCCAAACCTACTTCAAGAGGCAGAAGCTGTCGGGGCCTCAGGTAAAGATCGGCGAAGAGGCCATCGAATGGGCCGGCAAGCTGGCCGTGTCGGCGCTGCTGGACCTGGCCCGGGCCGGGGTCGGCGCGGGATCAAAAGGGGGCTATTTTGCCGGCGAGGCGCTGCAATGGGCGCGTCTCGATTACGAGCATCGGCGCAAGGTCACGACGGACACCGTCGTCGGCTACCTGAAGGAGCGCTCCCACGGCCGGAAGACCGGAAAGCTGCCCAACGCCGTGGTCATGCCCGTGGCCGGCCGGTCGGTCGCCTTCGTTTGCGACTGCATCCCAGCAGCCCTGAGCACGCCGACTGCGCGGGAGCTGGTCGGTCAGCCCTTCCTGAGGGACCACGAAATCAGCATCGCGCTGCCGAAGACTACCGGCGGTCCGGTCCATTTGATTGCCTGCCAGAAGGGGGTGACCGAGGCCCAGGCGCTGCGCCAGCTTGGGTTCCCCGACGCAGTGGTCGTGTCGGCCCCCTTCGGTGTCTACGTGGCGGACGACGTCCAGAAGATCCAGATGGTCTTCATCGCCAACTGCCGGGACGAGACCACCACCCGCCACCACGTCCAGCGCTTCCTCCAATGGCTGGACGAGCAGGGTGAAGACCGGCTGCTCGCGCAACGTGCCCGTTCGCGCCGGCGGATCGCGGATCTGATCGGCAGGGAGCAGGCAGACAGCAGTCCTGCAGGCTCCGCCACGCGCCCCAAGAGCCGGTAGGGTCCGCGGCGCGACCAAGGTCAGGCAGGACCAGTTCGGTTCGCACAATCGGTATCTACAGGTTTGCTGCCGCCGGGATTGGCCCGCACAGGGGACCGCACGGATTCGTGGGTGAGGGGCGGGGCACCCGGGGAGCAAGTCCGGCCGGCGGCCCCTGTTTGGGTATATGCCCGACAACCAAAGCCGAGCCCTGCGGATGGGACCGACCCGCGACATCTTTCACTCCTCGCCTCGGCCCGCAAACCGTGGTCGGCGGACATTCCTGAGGTAGGCCCGATCCGCGACGGGACCGGGATCGCCTGCTCGGCACCCGAGGGTACCTCGCCCTGGAGGGACCAGAAAGGTCCGGAGAGTCGCGTGTCCCTCGTGATACCTCGCGGGGGCATCCTGCTGCCGCGAGGACTCGGTGCTTGGCGACGGCCTTTTGTGCCCGGGTTCGCCCTGCGGTCGCAGCCGTGCCCGACTCCCCGTTGGTCCGCCGGGCCCGACTGCGCCCTCAAATGGCTTGACGGCGTGTGGGATGCGCTCTGCATATTGCCTCCGCGGCTTCGGGACTTCCGCCCCTTCGCCACTGCGGCAACACGCTCGCGCCCACGCCTACCCGGGACTACGCGCCTTCGCTTCACTCTCCATGGCGCGCAGCGGTGGAGCGAACACAACACTTGGACACCGAAGTTATTGTTGCGGTTGTTCCTATTGCGGCTGGCAAATCGCGTGTTGTCATGGTTGTTGTTCCAGGACCCGCCGCGCAGCACCCAGCATCAATGCAAAGGGTGACCCTACCGGCCAGAAGGCTGGCGGATGCCATTCTGGTTGTGATCGCGGACGTTTGCGAGTCGACCGCGGAGCTGCCCCGAGCCGGGATGGCTTGGGGCCCGCCCGCTGGGCTTTGGCCCCGGCGAAAATCGCGTGTAGACGGCGCTACGCGCCGTCTGTGCCGCTCGCGCGGCACTTGAGTGTTCAGTGTCCTAAGATGGGGAAGCGCACAAGACCCGAAAACCGAGGTTGTTGCCGTGGTCGTCCGGGTCGCTCCAGTCGCGGTCGGCCGAGCGCGCGCTGTTCCGGTTGTTGTACCAGGACCCGCCGCGCACCACGCGTTGCTCCTCACGTTCGGTCTCGGTGTCCTCCTGCCGGTACCACTTGTTCAGGCACCAATCCCAGGCGTTTCCAGCCAGGTCCAGCACCCCATAGGGAGAGGCTCCGTGCGGGTAAACGCCGACCGCCGTCGTTTGCCCGAGATAAGACCGTCCGGCACCCGACGCCCTTTCGTCGGTGTTTGCGATGCCCGACTGATAGCCGTCGCCCCAGGGGTATTCGCGTCCGTCGGTGCCACGAGCCGCCTTTTCCCACTCGATCTCTGTGGGTAGCCGGATCTCCAGACCGACTTGGGAGGACAGCCAGCGGCAGAAGGCGACCGCCTCGTACCACGCGACGTTGGTGCGGGGGCGATTGGGATGTGGCCAGTCGGGATCGGCCGGTGCCTCGATGCGTTGGGCAAGCCCCGCCCACCAGCGATCCTCCCGGTAGCCGCCGGAGTCGATGAATGCCTGGTACTGGGCGTTGGTGATCGGGTAGCGGGCGATCCGGAAGGCGTCTGTGCGCTCACGCCGCTTGTCGTTCCCGAAAAGGAACGCGCCGCCCGGGACACCCACCCAGTCGATGTCCGGCACGCCGTCGGCGTTGAGACCAACGCCGGGGCGCGGGTCCCCCAGCTCCGCCAGGCGGTCACCGATGGCGAGGCGCCGTTCGGGCGGTGTCTCGGGGTCGTCGAGCTCGACGAGGAGAGGTTCGATTTCCAGGTCCGGCTGTTTTCCTGATTGGGGTGGGTTCGGCAGCTCCCCTGCGATACCTTCCAGCACCTCAACGAGCCGATCGATGTCCTCGTCGAAGCGCCTGGAACGGATTTCGATCGCCTGTCGGTGGGTCAGCGGCGTGAGGTCCTCCGGGAGGGAGAATGTCAGGGGCATCTTTGCCTCGTCGATCAGGACCGGCACCACCGGACGTCCGCCGCGCAGGGCAATGGAAAGCTCCATGTGCACGAAGTCCTTGGGCTCATGGAGCCCCTTCCGGCGCGCTGCGTCGCCCTCGGTCAGCCAGCGTGGCCCGACGATTGCCAATACGACATCCGAGCCCCGGATCCGCTGTTCGATGGCCTGTTGCAAGTCCTGCTCCGGTTGAACGGACGATAGGTCCGTGAAGACGGACGCGGGACCAAAGTGCAGTCTCAACCGGTCGCGGATGCGGCTTGCGATCTCGCCGCTGTCCCTCCGCCGATAGCTGATGAAGATCCGAATCCGGGGCTGAGGCTCGGGTTCTTCATGGCGCGCGCCCGAGAGTCCCCTGATCGCGTGAAGAAGCTCCCGGGCGGTCTCGGCTTCGGGATCGCCGCGCCAAGCGGAGAGATCGATCACGTCCTGAGCCTCGGCGTTGGGGATGAGCGGTGTATCGTCCATGCGCAGCACCAGTCCGCGAACCGGAACGGGCGCGGGTGCTTCCCCGACCGCACTGCGACGGTAGGCCGCTTGGGTCCAGAGCCGGAGCAGAACCGCATCCCCCGGACTCGGCGCCCGGGCTGCGGCGGACTCGGGAATCAGGGTGGCCTCGATGCCGGCGGACTTGAGCAGGCGGACGACCCGCTCGGCCGCCGCTGAATCCTCAGGGTGATGGGCGACCAGCACAGGACGGTCGAAGGCGGGGTGCCCGGGCTCGTCGGGCGGCGGCGCCTGTCCTGGCCTTGCCGCCAGCCGATAACGGGCGCCGCTCAGGGTGGTCAGGGTCAGGGTAGTGCAGCCCGGGGGAAGGGGAATGCGTCTGCCCGGCCAGCAGGGCTCCCAGCGTCCTTGGTGACCGGAGGGGTGCTCGCACCGGATGTGTAGCGGCGCAGGGGATGGCGCGCCCAGATCGATCCGATGCTCCACTTCGTCGGCGGGCAGGACCTCCAGCACGCCGGGCCAGAGCCGGAGCCCCAGTTGGCTCGTCTTGCCCGATGGCACGAAGGTGCGCAGCCAGTTCGGCAGGGCCTCGCCCCTGGTCATGCGCTGGCCGAGGGTTCCGCCGGGGTCACCGAGGGCTGCGGCGGCGAACGCGGCCGCCAGATCGAGCTCGATCGGTCCCTGGCCCATACCGCCCAAGGCAGGAAGGGCACCCTTGAGCCAACGCGCCAGATCTCTCCGTTCGTTGTTGCCACTTGCGACGGCAATTCGGCGCAGGGCGGTGCGCAGACCTTCGCACAGCGCGGTCGTGTCGCCGCGTCGGGCGGCCTGCCGCAGCGCCTGCTCCAGGTGCTCCTCGGGCGGCCAGTGCCGTGTCTGGTCCTCGATGAAGGCCCAAACGTCCTCATACTGAAAGGGTGCCTGTGCTGCTGTGAGTCTCTCCGTGAGCAGCCGGGCGACTCCGGGGCGCAGCAGCACCGACCTTGCGCTGCGCGAGCTCACGAGGGGGGAGAACCAGAGCTCGGACTCCAGCCCGGCATCGCTTTGCGGCAGGAAACGCAGGCGGGCATTGCGCAGCAACAGCGGCTCGATGCGAAGCGCCGTGGCGAGGACCAGGCCCAGGCGGTAGAGGGCTGGGTTCAGCGCCTCAATTCGGTCGACCAGGTCGCGGTCGGCCTGGGTTGGGGCGAGCCACGTCATCCGGGGACCTCATGTCCTGCGCCGACGAGGCGGCGTACGGCACCGGCGGTGGTGCGGGGGTCCCAGTGGATCAGGGTGATCCGGCGGGCTAGGCGCACCGGCCAGCGCGCCGGCGGCAGGGGGACGAAGGCGATCAGAGGAGAACCGGCCTTGCGCACCGTGCCGGCGAAACGGAGCCAGGTGGCTGCGGACGCGCGGTCTCGAGCTGCCGGGGGCGCGCCGATGCCGAAGTCGGTGGCGAGCACCACCGGGCGGCCGCGCTCCGGCCTCCAGCCGTGGTCGATTCCCGCCATTTCCCAGCCGGACGCGGTCGCTGGGTCGCCGACGAACTCAAAGAACTGGCAGCGGGTGCGGCCTACGATTCGCTCCATCGCCTGCGTGAGATCGGCAAGGTCGTCGCGAAAGGGGGTCATGGCCTCGCTCATGTCCAGCAGGAGCTGGATACCGCGGTCGAGGCGTGCCACGGGTAGTCGGGGCAGCTCCCGTAGCCGGTCGCCGCGGACGAATGCGGCAATGAGCCGCTGGAGGTCCGGCTCGCTGCCGGGCCGGCGGATGGCCACCGCCGCGGAGAGCAAGGCGGGGGCGGTGCGCAGCGGAAACAACGGGGTGCGACGCGGGGGCGACGGGCGCGGTGGCTCCGCCGGGACGGTGATGTCCAGCCAGTCGGGTCGGTCGGTCATCGGGACCGGATCGAGCCGGGTCAGATCCGCTTCCAGGGCGCGCTCGGGCAGGTCCGGGGGCGGGGCCTGGCCACTGAAAGGTGGCGCTCCCAGCGGCGGGGCCGGAGCCCGGGGTGGAGTCGACCTCCGATGGGGCGAGCGCGTGCGGTCGTAGGCACCGTGCAGGCGCTCGGGCGGGTTGGGGTCGCGTTGGGCGAAGCCGAGGCAGCGGCTGACCCGGGCGGCCGTGGCCGTGTCAGCAGCGTCCAGGGTGCCCAGGGCGCGCAGCAGGTCGCCCAGCCCGATCTCGCCGCGGCTGGCTCCTGGCGAGAGGATGAGGTGGCCGGCATCGGCGTGCCCCCGGCGCCCCGATGGCTCGCGCCGTCCGCGTCGAAACAGGCCCCTCAGAAGATCCCGAAGACGCATGGTGCGGCGGCTAGATGCCGCCCATCTCGGACTCGATGCCGCTGTCCTTGGCCAGCGTGGCCAGTGAGATCCGCTCCCACAGCGGGTGCTCGGGGTCGATCCCGAGCCTGTCGCAGGCGCGCAGGGCGTCCAGGTACTCGCTGGTGCTGGGGGGGCGCTGACCGCTGTCCTTCGCAGACTTTTGCTGCTCGATTACCCTGGCCGCCACGGCGCCGAAGAGGCTGCGGTCCAGCTTGGGGTAGTCCCGCTTGGGGTAGTGATGGGCGGCGATGTTCTTGAGGCGATTCTCATCGGGGTCGCCGAGCACCAGGCTGATGCAGCGGCGCAGGAAGGCCGGCGGCAACTCGCGTTCGCCGTTGGTGGTGATGACGACAAGCAACCGGAGTTCGGTGGCGGCATCCACCCGCGGTCCGTTGGGGACCTGGAAGCTCATCCGGTCCAGGGGCTCAAGGAGGTCGTTGGGCAGATCCGGCTCGGCCTTGTCGATCTCGTCGAGGAGGATGACGGTATTGGCTACTTGGTCGTTGAAGCCCCGGGGCCGGTCCGGCTCGACGAAGGGGGCGGAGAGGCGTTGAATTTCCGCTGACGTGGCTCCGCGGCGGGCCGCCGTCTCCGGGCTGAAGGCCCACCAGAGCAGTCCCGGCTTGCGGTAGTACCAGTCCGGTGGGAACGTCTCGCCGGGCCTGGCGGCCTGGGCGTCGTGCAACCGGCGCAGATGGTCTGCCTCGCCCGTGAGCTCTTCCAGTCGACTGCGCGAGGTCAGTGTGTGGCGCAGGTAGCGCCAGCCGAGCAGTCCCGCCATGGCCGGAGCGAGCATGCTCTTGCCGCTGCCGGGCGGGCCCGCAATCAACAGGGGGCGGTTGGTGGCAAGGGCGACATCGACGGCAATGGCGATGTCATCGTTGAACACATAGGGCGGGTAATCGTGAGCGCCGCTCCAAGTGCCGTCGGGCGGTAGCTCAAAGAGCTTGGGTTTATAGTCCATCAGGGGTTTCCGTAGAGCTGGTTCTCGATGAATCGACTGGCATCGTCAAAAGCGAACAGCTGATCCTCCTCGACCTGGAGGTCGAGTGGCGGCAGAAGCGGTTTGGCCCCGATGCTTGCCTCGATACCCTCCGGAAGATCCGGTCCGGTGGGGACGACGAACACGGCGTTGGGGAAGTGAGTGCGCAGGGCTTCGAGCAGCTCGGCATCGGGGAGCTGCCCGCCGTCGTCGGGCTGGGGCAGGAAGACCACGATCGGTTGGTCGTAACCATTGATGCGGCGATCGACCGCCGCGTCCAGCACCCGGCGCACCGGGCGGAACTCTGCGCGGATGTCCTCCAGGATGCCATCGAGGGTTCGGTTGTTGACCAGGACGAGCCTCCAGAGATTGGTCAGAAGCCAGGCGCGCTGCAGATAGCGTAGTCCTGTGAATTCCGCAAAGTAGTTGCCGTTGAGCGCCACCAGGCGCGAACCACGGCGGGCGGCGGGGATGCCGCCGGCCGCCTCGGCCGACACCCAGAGTCCGGCGAGATAACGCAGGAGCTCGTCGGCCTGGTCGCGGGCCACGCGGGGTCGGATCTTGTCGAGCAGGATCTTGAGCTCGATCAACGCCCGGCCGCTGTCGCGGAGCAGATGCCGGGCCAGCACGGCCGCGAAGCGCTCCCCGCCGTCCGGACGCCACTGTGGCTTGTGTTTGGACGTGATGGCCTGCCAGATATCCTCCAGCGTATCGGGGTCGGCCTGCCGCAGGAGGATGCGGGCCACCGCATCTTCGAGACGTTCGAACGGCGTCCGCGGGCTGGGGCCGGGTGGCGCGCCGAGTCCTTCGACGATGGCATCGGTGATGGCTTGGCCCGTTGCTTCGCAGCGAACGCACTGATCTTTGTTGACCCTGAGCACCCCGAAGAGTCCCTTGGCAAGGTCTTCGGGGGTCAGGTCATCGAGGAGGACGGGGATCAGCGTGAAGCCGTCCTCGACCTCACGACGCCAGCTCAGGATGGCTGCCTCCTTCTTGACCCAATCCGAATCGTGGAGGGCAGCTTTGGAGAACAGGATCACCGCGGCGTGGCATTCGGCCATCCACTCGTTGAGCTTGAGCTCCCAGTCTGCTCCAGCGGGGATCCCTCCACCTTGATCGACCAGAACGTCGAAACCCGCGCCCGAGGGGCCGAGGAGGGCACAGACATCCTCGAGGAGGGCCAGGTTCTCCGGCGTCTTCGAGCTGTGGGATACGAAGAGCTTTCGCGCCATCATGACTCGTAAGGGTTCAAGTGCCTATCTGCCGGTCCATGTTGCCGTCGCCGATGATGTTACAGGAGTTGGGCGTGGTTACGGGTGATTGGGCGTTTGGAATCAGGTCGGGTCCGCCTTGGGGCGCCCGCACCGGGATGTCGTCGACTCGATCCCCTGCGTCTGGCTTAGGTGGGCGACGGGTTACGCAGCCCATCCCCGTCCTACTTCATCGTTACCCCTGGTTCAGCCGCTGGACCAGAGCAGCGGCGATGGCCGCACCCTTGGCACGCTCCGCGGACTTCACGGTGGCCCCGGCGAGCAGGGTTTCCAGCAGCCGCAGGTGGTTGTCGAGCCCCGACCACTGACGGGCGCTCAAGCCCCGCGCGAGGGTCGCCGCCAAGCGTTCGCCGAGGGCTTGTTGTGCCGCTTCCACCGGGTCCTCGACCGACCCTTGCGCCTCGGCCTCGGCATGGAGACGCTCGCGGTGGCGGATCAGATGGAGCAGGTCGACCTCGATCCGGGTGACGTCCGCGCGTAGCCCGCCTCGGTCGTCGGCGCGGGCGCCCTCCTTGATGCGGTCGCACCAGGCATCGAAGTCCGGACAGACCTCCTCTACCTCGCGTTTGCTGTAGGCGCTGAGCAGGTAGCGGGCGCTGAGCCAGAGTAGCCTCGTGAAGCTGCCGAGCGGGTCCGCGGCGTCCTCGGAGCGCGCGGCGACGGCGTCATCGTAGAGCTTCAGGATTGCTTCCAGTGCGGTCTTGCGCTCGGTGCGCTCCAATACTTGAATCCGGCGCCAGTAGATCCCGGAGAGGGTATAGACCCTCGCCAGGGATGGGGTCGGATCCCGGCCGGCCCCGAGTGCGGCCAACAGATCATCGAATTGCCCGAGCGCCGCCGCGCTGTCTCCCGCCTCATGCAGAGCGAAGAGGACGCGCGATTGGCAGCGGGTGCGGTGCTCGATGAGGTCTCGGCTGATGCCGGGAGCGTCGCTGGCCATAGCGGTGTCCAGATCCTGGACGGCCTCCTCGTAGAGTCCCAGCTCGGCACAGGCCAGGCCCCGCGCCGCCAGCACCTCGCCGGTCTGCCCCCAGTCCTCCCCGCAGTCACGCCGGGTCTGCTCCAGACGGCGGTCGATCCAGGCGAGCCGCTCGCGTAGGTCTTGGATCTCTTTGGTGTTCGCCACCAAGGCGTCCGCAGCAAGGTTGGCCAGGTCCGCGACCGCCTCGGCCGCGGCGACATAGCAGGCCGGCGCCTCATCCGTACGCTGGTTGCCGCCGGTGCCTCGGAGCCGGTAGTCCGGATCCCCGTAGCACTGATAGGCGCCCCAGGTGTTGACGCCCGGATGGGCGCGCCAGGTCTCCTCGCGGGCCAGACGGACCGCCGCGCCGAAACGCTCGCCCGCACTCATCTCCCGGTAGAAGGCGGTGGCGAAGGTCAGGGCGGCACTGTCGTCCACCGCCCAGCCGGCGGCAATCACCGCCCGCACCCCCATGCGGATGAAGGCGACCGCCAGGTTGGCCGCCAGTTGGTTGAGGTCGGTCGCCGCAGGTGCGGCGTCCGCCGGGATGTCGGTCCGCGCCAAGTGGCAGCAGTTGATGAACACGAGCTCCGGCACCTGGCGCATCTGCTCGACGTCCGATGCGGTCAGCACCTGTCCGGGGCCGATGACCATGCCGCTGAGCAGGTCGTCCTCCCCTGTCGGTAGGGCCTGATTGCAGGTCCGGCAGAGCCGGGGGTGGGCCGCGGCGCCGAGATTCTGACGGTGGACCCCGTGCCCGGCCAGGTGCAGGACCTGGTAGGCATCGGCGTGCAGGCCGCGCAGGATGGCTCCCGCTTGGGCATCCACCACCAACCGGACCTGGAACCCGCGGGACTCCAACGTCTCGTGCACACGCTCGGCCTCCGCCCGCGCGCCGGGCAGCGCGGCCATCCCGGACTTGGGTTCACCGATCACCAGGGCGCGCCCGCGCAGGGTCAGCTTGGGGTCGGCGCGGAAGCGGCTGGTCTGCAACTGGCGCAGCATGCCGCGCTCCACCGCCGGGGGCTTGGCCTCCGTGGACCAGCGGTCCTGGAGCAGCTCCCAGGGGAAGCGGGCGGATGACTCGTCCACCATCAGCACCAGATTGCTGCGCAGGGCACGGCCGTCCTTGAGGCTATTGGGCAACAGCATCTCGAACAGGGTGCGGGAGGTCTCGGGCCCATCGCGGGTATCGCGAATGGCGTCCGCTACGAAATCGTCCACCAGCGCACGCTGGGTCGCGAGCAGGGTCTGCTCGGCACGTGCCCGCTGGGTCAGGAAGGTGAAGTGCATGCCGCCGTCCCGGTCGCACAGCACTTGGAGCCGGTGCCACCAGGCCGGGTCCGTCCCGTCGTCGCCCGCGCGGTGCCCGCCGTGGCCTCGGAAGAGGGTCGTACGGAAGGCGAACTGTCCGGCCAGCTCCGGGTCGCGGTTTGCCCCCCCGAGTGCGCGGGCGGCCTCCATGGCCATGTCCTCGCGGATCTCGATGATCTCCAGCTCGCCGATCCGCACATGCCGGGACGGGGCCGAGCGCGCCAGCGCAGCGTTGGCTCGGCTGACCCCGCGCAGCAGGGCGCCGACCGAGTCGCGGACCGCGAAGCCCCCCGCGCCGGTGCCGATCAGCAGGGAGGACAGCCGGACCTCGAGCCCGGCTGGCTCGTCGGCACCACCGGCGCGGGGCTGCATCGGGTCACGCTCCAGCACCTCCCGCGCATAGCCGAGGAGGGCGCGGGCGAAGCTGTCGGTGAGGGCCGATGGGGTCAGCTCGCCGACTGCGCCGAGGCCCACCACCAGCGCGCCGCGGGGCATCCCCTCGGGGTGTGGGTTGGCGAAGAAGCGGTAGGTGCCGAGCGCTCCGGGATAGATATCCAGATCGAGACTGGCACCGAGGCGCCCGCCCAGCACACGGTCCAGATAGGCCTCGGCGGCGATGATGGTGCCGCCCGCATAGTGTCCAACCGCGACCGCGTGGCGCGCGAAGGCCAGGTTGCCGTGGACCACCGACACCGCGACCGGCGGACCCGCCGTCTCCGGTGCGCGTGGCGGGCCCATCCCCAGCGCACTGGCCAGGAGCGAGTCCTCGTCGGGGTAATAGGCGGGCTCGCGCTCCGGCAACGGCATCGGCGTGTCGGCGCTGCGGCTGACCGGCGGGCGGCGGGGCAGGGCGGTAGTGGCACCTTCCGCCAGCAGGGAGCGGATGGCCTCGAAGTAGGCCGGGGTGTTGGCCAGATCGCCGTGCTCGACACCGGTCATGTACCAGGTGGCCATGTTGGGCAGGGGGCCGTCCTCCCACAGCACGGAGCCATCGCCCAGTCGGGAGCCGAGAAACTCCAGGGTGCGCTCGGTGCGTTCGAGGAAATGCTGGTCTTGGTCTGCAATGCGCACGCCGCAGGCGGTGGAGCGGGCCTGGCCGGCGACGTACAGCATTCCCTCGGGCCCCGGGGCCGACTCGCGCAACCGTCGGCGCATGCGGCCGGCCTCCTCCAGGCGGGTGCGACCGAGCCCGCTGCGGCCGCGGCCTGGGATGTGCCACCCGCTACCTCGGGCCTGATCATCCGCCTTGAGCGCGTTCCAGACATCGGTTCGAAAGAAGTCCCGATCGTCCTCGGGCAGCAGGTCGAGGACGCCCGGAAACTCGCCGATCACCCGGAGTAGTTCGGACTGGCGGTGACGACGGTCGACCAGGGCCAGCTTCTTCAGGGTTGTCGCCCGGGCGGTGAGCAGCCGCACGATCTCCCAGGACCCGCCGTTGGGGGTGCCGAGCATCACGAGCCGACCCCCGAGTGCGCGGATACGCTCCCACAGACGCGGGTGCTCGGCGATCATGGCGCGCGCCACCAGCCCGCCCATGGAGTGGGCGAGCAGTCGTACCGGCTGGCGATGGCGCTCCGCCTGCTCGAGCTTGTCCTCCACCGCCTCGGCGAGGAGCGCGGCGGTCTGTTGGACGGAGAGACGCCAGTCGTAACCGAAGGGGACGATGTCGTGGGTGTTGCGGAAGAAGCTCAGGATCTGGGCATAGGCCCGTGCAAGGGGTCCCTCGGGGGTCACGCGACGCCCGGAGTCCACGGCCAGGTCCGCGATGCCGCCGCCGGCGATGGCCTTCACGTCGAGCCACACCGGGCGCCCGTCCACCGCAAGCCCGCTTCCCATGATGCCGGGCAGGAGGAACAGCACCGGGCGGCGCTCCGCGCCCTCGCGCTCACGCGCCCCGCGGACCGGCTCGGCGGCAAGCTCCGCCGTGATCGGCGTGAACACGGGCGGCGTCCGGGGCGCCGTCAAGGCCGCGACCACTTGAGGCGCCGAGGTCGGGTTGACGAAGTAGTTGAAGTGCGTGGCACTCGGGCCGCGATCGAACAGGTGCAGCCGGGTCTCATAGCTCGGCCCGCCGTACATGGAGCCGGTGTTCACCACCAGGTCGTGGTCGCCGGCGAAGAACAGGTCCGGGATCAGGAGCTTGGCTCTCGACCAGAGTCCGTCGCCTTGGATATCCCCGGCCACGGCGTAGAGCGCGCCGGGCACCCGCTCGCCCGACCCATTGAGTAGGCGGATCAACGGGGACCCCGGACCCATGGCGGCGAGCCCCGGTAGCTCCTCCGGCCGGGTGGCCTTCTGGGCGACGGCGACGAGGAGGTCCATGAAGCCCTCGGCAAGCTGCAGGCCCGGGACCCCTTTGGCGCCAAACCCCGCGAGGTTGGCGAGGATCGACAGCCAGCGATCGAGCCGACCCGAGGCCAGCGTGGTCCCCCGGGAGGGGCTCGCCACCCGCACGAAGCGTCGGACCCGGAGCTTCTTCTGTTCAATCAGATCGCCGAGCTGTTCCAGCTTGCCCCGGATCGAGGCGTGCGCGGCGTCGTCGGGACCGATCTGTTCCAGTTCCCTGGCGCCGAAGGGCCGCTCCGCGCCGCCGCGGGCCGCGAAAGCCAGCACGTCGCCCACCAGACCACCGCGTGAATGACTCACCAGATCCAGGCTGACCCCGTCGGGCAGGAGGGACACCAAGGCCAGCACATTGTCGACGGGGTCCTCGGTGAGGGTGCGGTGCTCGTAGCTGTAGATGTGCTCGCCGTAACGCTCGGTGAGCTCGAGCACCCGGCGTCGGTCCTCGAACAGGCCACCGAAGCCCCCGGTCGCGGAGGAGAAGGTGCCGTGGATGAACAAGAGCACCGGTGCCTCGCCCTCTGGCGCCGGAATACCCCCGTCCAGTGGGCGCCAACCGGTGGCGGCGGTGGCGTCCCGCTGCTGGATCAGGTTGCCGTTGTTGCGCTCGATACGGCTGGCCAGGGCATCGACGCCGATCCCGATAGGGTCCAGCCCGAACACCTCGAGTGCCTTGATCACCCAAGTGCCGACGCCGCGCTCGGTGTCCTCCATGGCCAGGCCATCGGCGAGTTGCCACTCAATGGCGCCCCGGCTCGGCGGCCGGCCGACCTCCGCGCGCAGCTGCTCGCCGCTCATCCACAGCTTGAAACCGCCTTCCAGCTCCAAGGCGACCACGTCCTGATCATCGATCGGCACCGACTCGAGGTTCCCGGCGGTGCGCGTCGCCGCCAGCTCGATGTGTCGGTAGGACTTGAGGTGAATCTGATCCAGGCCCTCGGTCCCTTGAGCGGTGCGGTCGGCGAGATCCGATGCGATCGGCAGCAAGAAGGCAGGCATGGGGCGGGACTCCTTGGTGGTTTGCCGATGGTGAGTCTAGTCGACGAATCCGGAGTGTGTAGGTCGGACTCCGAGTCGACTGCGACGCGGCTGAATATCGATCGAGGCCGACCCACGGCGTCTTGGACGCCGGAGTAGAAACCGACTCCTCCATTCAGCGAGGTCAAGAGCCATTGAGGAAACAAGGTAGGGTGGCTGGCGGCGGTCTGGGCCGATGTCGATGGCCTACCTGGTCGCGGGCAAGCTCACGCATCTGCCGGCCTGCCTGTTCGAAAACAAAAAGGGTACGAAGGCATCAGCATGATCCAAGGCTCTCCAGACCGGTTACCCACATCAAACGAAAGAGAGCCCCAATTTCTCCTAGGGCTCTAGCACTAAGGCCCACGTGTCGCCCGATAATCGAACACGGCGCTTTCGGGCGCCGATGGGGCTGACAGCCCTGTCAGACGTGTGACGGAATCCACGTCGAACCGCGCAATGGCCCCGTTGCTCACGAATGCGCTCTCATACATAGAGCGCTTGATATCGAGATACACTCGATTACCTCCGGGCGAGTAGAGGACCCGATCGATCCGCGGGAGGAAATTGTCGATCATAAAAAAGTTCCGCTCGATCTCGAGAAGCTCGGCATGGATTGCGGGCCGAAAGACGTAGGTTGCTCCAGTCGCGAGAATCCGCGCGTAGATCGCGCGAGCCCAGTTGTCCGCATCTTTGATCGGTGCGACGAGCGTCGAGCCGTCCGGCGACAGCGCCGCGCCGTCGGCGACCACGTTGCGAGGCAACGCAATGGATCGAGAGTCGCCCGCTGCATCGACCGAGACCAGCCCGTTGGAACACTCTACGATCAGGCGATCGGGTAAGAGACCCAAGATGCGGGTGCACCTACTCGGAAGGTCGAAGGAGGCACCGGTGCCGCCGCGCTCGACAAAAATCGCATCCTGGCTCAACGCGGCGATCGACCCGGCCCCGTCGACAGCAACATCGACGATCAACTTCGAAAGCCGCACGTCGATGCGACTCGGCGCTCCGAGAACGCCGTTCTCGAACGTCAGGTCGTAGAGGGAAGGACTGGTCCAAGAGCCGACCACGATCCGATTTCCCCCGACCCGGACAAAGCCTAGCGGCTCATCCAGCATAAGCTCCCTGCTCTTGATGTCGGACACCGCCGCCCCCCCGCGGTCGAGAGTCCCCCAGCACAGCACACCATTGCCCGTCACGCCGATGACCTGATAGCCCTTGGGGCTCTCGACCAGATCGAAATCCACTGCGCCCTGGCAGTCGAACTCTGCATACTCCTGCTTGTCTTGGACGACGTCGTGGATCTCCAGAATCCGCTCGCCGGTAGGAAGGAAGAGGATCCTGATGAGCACCTCCCCGTCGCGGGAAAAGACCTTCCGCGAGTGTGCAACGTCTTTTATGTAGTCGTTCATTTCGAAGACTTCGAAGCGATCTTTGAAACCAGCGTCGCCGAACAGCGTCACCAGGCCATCCGCACTGACTGCCATGAACAAGGGGGCGGAGCCGTCATCCGAAGTGTCCCTGCCAGGATTGACCGCCAGAACGATCGGTGTTGGTCCGGCGGAAACTTTTCCGCTCCGTCCGCTGGGATGAGTGAGCGGAAAGTAGCTGACGCTATCGCCGTAACCTGAGAGCAACAGATATCCATGGCGAGAGATCGTTCCGGAAGACTCGGGCTGGCCGGCATCGAAGCGTTGCCTGGCTCCCCCGGTCGTCGTGTCGACTGCCTCCCAGCTGCCATGTCTGCGAAACACGAACTGCGATCCGTCGTCGGAGAAGAATCGATTTCGGAACGTTATCTGGTCCTGCGGGTCGGCGAGCAGCGTGTCGATGCGTTGCGGCGCGAATTGCTGCGCCGCGTCGAAGAGACGAAAGAGGTGAATGCTCGCGTCTCCGCCGTCGGACCACAGCGCTGCGAACTTACACGACGCGTCGACGATGCCTTGCAGGTGATGCAGGTTGACCGCCTCCACGCCTTCGAAATGCGGAAGCGCGTTCCACTCGATTGGCTTGCGGCCGTCGATGAATTGGGTCACGAACGTTCCCGAGACGTTGGAGAGCATGAAGCAACTTCCGCCGGGGGCCGCCGTGATCCGATTCACGTACCCCGTCAGCCCGGTGTCGATCTCTTCGACGCGGAGGCCCTTTCCGTCGAGCGTTGCTGCGCTCACGACCGGCCCTCGAGAGAAGTAGAACCGGCCATCCGCGAGCCTGACAAAGCCGTCATAGCCCGTCGCGACCTTGACGGGCGCGTGAGCTGGCTTCCCGTCCGGGTCGTCCAGCCAGCGCGCCGTCAGGCGGGTGACCTCAGAGGGTGGCAGCGCATCTTCCTCCGACTGTCCCAGCAGCAGCGCCGGCCGGGGGTCCGAGACGATGGCGAAGACCGGGGCGAATGCCGGGATGTCCTGCTGGTGGACCAGTCGCGGTTCGGACTCATCGAGATCAAATACCTTGACGCTCGTATCCGCGACGTCGTCGCGTACCGCGACGAAGCGGCCGGTCGGGTCCGTCCATGCTTCGGTGATCAGACCAGTGATACCTGGCAGACGTACGCGCTGGATGGGCGCGAAGCGCGGTTCCGGAGTCATGTGGCCGGTGAGGTGGGACAGCGGTGATCGCTGTCTGGCGAGCGCACGGCTGAGGAAGACCATCGCCGCATCGTCCTGTCCGTCGCCTAAATAGCTTAGAGCCTGACGTGCATCCGCGCTGCTCAGCTCCAGTTCGACCCTCGTCCGCTGTGCGACCGCCTCGCGGCGCTGGGAGTCGGCGAGCAACGCCAAGCCGGTCATTCCCAGGAGCAGGAGGCCCAGCCCTGCTAGAGACGCGCCCACGATCCGAGAGCGCCGGCGCTCGACGCGCATGCCCTCGAAGGAAGCGGCGATGCGTCTTACCGTATCCTCCGAGGGCTCCGAGCCGGCCGACTGTTCGGGGTGGCGTAGGACAGCGGGATTCGCATCGACCCATGCGAGCAATGAAGTCTCGGGCACCGGAGCATCGAGGACAACATTTTCCGAGCACTCGGGGAACTCGATGAGCAGCGGCAACCTTCCATTGCGCGCAAAGATGTCGACCTCCTTGCGCACCCAGTCAGAGGTCGTGAGCGCGGCGCGCTTGGCGATGACGATGAGCTTGCGGGAGTTGCGGACACGCAACAGCGTCAGTCGGTCGAGGTCATCCCCTGGGTTGTAGTCCCGCGTGTCGATGTGTGTCGTGAAGTTGTAGGGCTCCGCCTCAAGCGCCTCCACCAGGGCGCGCGGATAGGCAGTGCCGTCATCATGAGCGTAGGAGACGAAGAAGTCGTAGCCGTAGACAACTGAGACGATCGACCGCAACGACCAGCCCGGTGAAGTTGACCTCAATGAGACGTCCGCTCTTGGCGAGTCCTTCTGCGACTGTTTGCCTACCACCTGATGCGCCTCCACGAGCGACCTTCGATTCTGCTGGGTCTGCTTGAACATACGAGTCGCGGCACCGCGCCCGGTCAGTGGGTCGGCCTTGTCAGCTATCAGTTTACCCGGACGGCTGATGGGTCTGCACAATCGGTGGGCCGATGCTCGGTAGCGTACGCCCGAGTTCGGAGAGTCGCAGAAGCTTTCCCAGGCCGCGCTGGAACCACGACAGGCAGGAGTGGGCGCGCTTGCGGAAGCTCCGGTGTTAGGTGTCGGTCTGCGCGGCGGTTTTTTCTGAGCGGGTAGGGGGATTCCACCGCGTCGTGGCAGCCGGTCTCCACGCACCAATACACGGAATTATGTAGCAAACGCACATGGCTATCTATTCAATGACTTGGGCGCAGCCTTGCGGTTCTTAGCCAGCCTCTGCAGCCGAGTTCTCCCCGCAATCCGTTAGCTCCCGGCGACCACCCGACCCGCATGACATTCAATTTCCATGGGTCTCCGCGTAACCCATTGATCTATAACTATGTGCGTTTGCTGATTATGCAATAATGCCGCCAATACATGGCCAGGGTCGTGATCAGTACCAGCCGCTCGACCCGTTCGGGGCACCGCAGTTGCGTGTCTTACATACCGAAACTGCGCCTCCTGAGGACCGAGAATACCGGCTCGATGCCCCACCGCAGACCATGATCGAGCACCGCCGCGGCGGTCGAGGCGCAGTCCATGGCGACGATTCGCGGCTCGGGATGCCCGGCCTCATCCAGCAAGCCGAGATTGGGCTCGACCCAGGACTCGAACAGGCGCGCGTAGCGCGAGAAAGAGTTCAAGGCCGGGAACCATTACCGCGAACTGATAGGTCTGCCCGCCTTGCCCTCGGCGCAGCCGCCGGATGAGCTCAGTGCCGTAGGTTGGGCCGACGCAGGAGGCCCAACAAGCGACCTCGCTGGTCTGACCATGTTTCCAGACCATGCGATTATCCGCGTTCACCGAATTCACCCTGAAAATCGACAACGCTTCCCCATTGGGGAGACAGCCACGCGCGACGCACGAACCAGTGGAAAGACGAATACGGCCAATCCGCCGTCCGTCTGATCTGACCATGCTTAACAGGGTTGTAGTGCACATAGTTCACGTGACGCTCGAGATCCTCATCGTCTCGGATCAAGTGCTCCCAGAATCGCCGTTGCCAGATGCCGCGCTCTCTTCTGCTCGACCGACTTGCCGAAATGCGTTCCCCTGGCGGAATGCGCCGCGAGAAGCCACCTTTGATCTGATTCCATCGCATCGAATAGTCCGGATCATCTCGCGGCAGGGTCCAAACCGCATGTATATGCTCGGGTAGCACGACCCAGGCGACGATCTCGAACGGATGCGTCCGCTTCACATCGCGCACGGCGGCGCGTAAATCCTCAATGTGCTCGACAAGCAAACGGCTTTCCCCGATTCGCAAGGTTGACGGTAAAGAAATAGGTCGCTCCGCCAATCAAGGCGCGGCGGTATCGCATGGTCGTCTCCCACGATGTCGGCTCTGGATAGCCATGGTGCTTGCTCCTCGAAAATGCTTGTTGGGCCTCCTGCGTCGGCCCAACCTACGACTACGCGCCGTTGGTGCCGCGCACGCGGCACTTCAGTGATCAGTGCCCGGGGATGGGGGACGCGCACAAGACCCGAAAACCGAGGTAGTTGAAGCGGTTGTACGGGCTGCTCCTGAAGCGGGCGGCCGAGCGCGCGTTGATCTGGTTGACGTCCCAGGACCCGCCGCGCACCGCCCGGCGGTCTTCCTGCGCGATTTGCAGTCCTGTCTCGTCGGGCTTGTTGAAGGCGTTCAAACACCACTCGTAGAGGGTCCCGGCCATGTCCAGCGCCCCCGTTGGCGAGCCGCCGAGGGGGTAAAGTCCGACGGCTGTCGAGCGGCCGAGCTCGCTTTCGAACGTGTTGGCCCTCCAAGGCTCCCGTAGCGGGTCCCAATCCGAACCCCAGGGATAGATCCGGCCCGGCTCGCCGCCCGTCGCCGCGCGCTGCCACTCGAATTCGGTCGGGAGGCGGATCGCCGCGCCAAGCCGTGTCCCGAGCCAATGGCAGAACAGCGTGGCGTCCCACCAGTTGACACTGTCGGCCGGATGATTGCCGTACCGCGCCCGATGCTTGGGTGGCGGATAGTCGGCAGGTGGGTCGGCGGGAAAGCCAGGTGGCAAGCGCCATTCGCCCGCGCGGTAGCAATCGGCCAGAAACGCCTGAAATTGCGCGATGGTGACAGGATAGCGCCCGATCCGGAAGGGGGCGACGGGACGGGTCAAGGTCGCGATGATGGCCGACGTGGGGCCGTCCGGATTCTCGCGGATCTCGATCGCGACCTCGCCGCCTGCGACGCGGCACCAGTCGATGTCCGGCAGACCGTCGGCGCCGAGCCCGACGCCCGGCCGGCAATCGCCGAGCAGCGCGAGGCGCGTTCCGAGACTCGCCCGGGCCGCGTGCGAGAGCGGGAGGCGCCAGGCTTCACCGTAGCGTCCACTGCCCTTGGCCTCGTCCAGATCGGCGCCGAGCCCCGGCAGGGTTTCCAAGTCGCCGTGATCGGTCGGACCAAGAAAGGCGCGCACCGTCTCGGGGTCTCCGACGTCGTCCAGCGAGACGCCGCTGCGCCCGATCTCGGCCACCGCATCCAGCACACGGTCCTCCGGCCACTGTCGGCCCTCGGTCCGGCCAGCGGTCGCCCAATCCGCCGCCGCGTCCTCGATTTGCGCACGCAAGGCCAGGGCCTTGCGGTCCGTCGCCAGCCAGCCATGCAGCGTATCCCACACCCGGAACAAGGCCTCGTGGGCGACGGTCAGCGTCGGGCGTCCTCCTGCGTCGGCGCCGGAGACCAGCAAACGCTGCTCGACAAGGTGCTGGAGAACCCGGCTGCAGGACGCCGGAAGCTGAGACCAAAGCACAGTGCGCCGCGTGAACTGACCGGCCTCGCCGACCCGGGCAAGGCTGAAGAAGGCGCGGCGCAGGTCGCGCAGGCGGGGATCGTCGGCGCCAAGGCCCTGATAGCCCAGGTCGCGCAGGGCGGCGTCGGCGGTGTGCTTGATCGCGGCGGCGACCCCGCGGTAGGCGGCGGTTGTGCCATCCGGGCTGCGTCGCTCGATGGCGGGAAAGAGGTCACGATACTGCTGGACGCTGAGCTCGCCACCGGCGCCGTGCTTTTGGTGGAGCTGCTCGAGCGTGTAGGCGAGGAGCGGCAAGGCATCGTCGTAGCGAGTATCCGCGACGAGCTGCTCGGTCAACCCGGGGCCGAGCCTGAGGCCGAATCGACCGGCTGGCCCCTCGATGAGCTCGCCGAAGCGATCCGGCGGCATGGGATCCAGGGTGACGTCCTCGTAGCGCTCCGCCGCACCCGGGAATTGCTGAAAGTCATTGAGGAAGTCCGAGCGCATGGTGGCGAGGATAAGGATCGGGCTGAACTCGGCCGCGCTCGCCTCGAGCAGGAGCCGCAGCAAGGCCCGGGCGTCCGATCTGGGCGCCGTGCCGAAGACCTCTTCGAGCTGGTCGAGCACCAGCAGGACGTGGCCTTCCGCGAGCCCGCGAGCGGTCAGCAGGGTGTGGCCGATCTCGCACAGGGCAGCGGCGGCGGTCCCATCGGTATCCAGCGCGAGCGCCTTGAGACGATCCCGGAGACCGACGCGTCCCGGATGGTCCGCCGGGAAGGCAAGCGTCAAGGCTGCCGCCAGTCCCTCGAGGCCGCGTCCTCCAAGGAAGGGTGGGGCGACGACCCAGGCGGTCCGGGCCGCGTGAGCCGACACGCTTGGAACGAGCCGCGGCAGCACCCCGGCGCGCACGAGCGAAGACTTGCCGCAGCCGGACGCGCCCAGCACGAGCACGAAGCCCGCGGTGTTGCGTTTGCGGCGCCGGTTGAGGACACCCCTGACACGCTCGATCGCCTCGTCGCGCCCGAAGAAGATAGCGGCGTCGGTCTCCTGGAAGGCACCGAGACCGGGATAGGGTCGCTCGGGGAGCGGAAAGTCATCCTTGAGCCCCTCGGCTTCCAGACCACGCCACAGACGCTCGAGCACCTCCTCATCCGACAGACCGGACAGGCTGATGAACTGGGTGTCCTTGAGGAAGTCCGGGAGCACCGTCGCCGGCTCATCGCTTGCGTTGCCCTTGGCGATCCGCCCGTCGATCACGTCCGGCTTGGCGAGGAGAAAGAGCGGCTTGCCGCGTTCGCGCGCCATCATCGCCTCGGCGACACACCACGGCGAGCGGAGCCAATGGCGCGAGCAAAGCACGACCATACCTCGGCTCTGACGCAGCCGTTGCCAGAGCGTCCGCTCCCACTTGGCGCCGGCGTGTATCCCATCATCCGGATGGGAGTCGAGAAAGAGCGTTTGATATCCACGCCCGCGCAGCGCCGCATGGATCGTCTCCGCCCAGGTTTTGTCATGACTGCTGTGGCTGATGAAGAGCGTGGTCACGGCAAGCTCCATTCGGCGTACACGACGGAAATCATTATGCAGATTGCCGACCCCCGGGAGAACGGGTCAGCGCATCGAGCAATCAGGCCTTTGCTGCGGGCTTGTACCCGCGGAGCCGCGAGCCGCGCCGAGAGTTTTCACGGGGCGAGTCGCGGATTCCGGCGATAGGCACCGAGCGAGACCGCTTCTAAGCATGGCGAGGCTGGAAGATTGCGGTCAGACGAGAGGTCGGTTTCCCGACCGCCTGTTCACGCGGGGCGGTCAACATGCTGAGTGAGCGTGCGCGCGGTTGGGTCGTGGCGAGACGGTCGCTACGGCGGCTCCGCCTCAGAATAGCCGCCCGCGAAGACAAGTCCTACGAGCTGCATCTTCACCGCGCAGTGGCTCGCGATGAGGGCCGGTCGATTGAGAGCCTTTAGATCTTGAGAATAACGGTTATCGTAACTAATGCCATTTAATTTAGAGAAAGACACTGAAAATATGAAGTATAGTTTCTAGAGTTTTTCTTCACTGAGAGCCTGACTCGTCCTGGGACTCAGGCCTACGCCGCGAGCCTTGCGGAGGATCACCACACCATGTCCAGCACGCGAGATCGGGCGAAAGCGTCGGCGATGGAAATTTTGTGCGCGGGCCAACGTCCGACCGCCGAGCAAGTTCGGCAGTCGATCGGGCAGGGGGCCCAACAAACCATCCTGAGTGCTCTGGATGAATTCTGGGCGGAGGTGGGCGAACGCCTGCGTGAGCCCAGACTGCCTGAGGCGCTGGTCAAGCCGGTCCGGGAACTGTGGGGGCAAGCGGTCGAGGAGGCACAGCGCCAATGGGCGTCCGAGAAGACTCGGCTCGAGATGGACAGCCGGAACTTGCGCGTTCAACTGGACGCGGTCGTACTTGAGAACAGCGACCTCATCGCAGCGGTTGAAGCAGCACGAACTGCGGCAGCCGAAGCGGACGCGAGGGCGCGCGAGCAGTCCGATCGCATCGTTGCGCTCGAAGGCGAGGTCGCCGATGCCGAGATGCAGATTATGCGAGCCCGAGAAGAGGGCGATCAGCTGCAACTTGCGCTCACCGCAGAACGCGACGGACGCGAACGCGATCAGGCAGCTTGGCTGCTGCAGCTCGATAAGGCGCGACAAGATCTCAAGGCGATGATCGCCGAGAAGAACAAACTGGCAACACAGCTGGCGGATGCACGTGACAGTCTTGCCAAACACCGCATCACGCTCGCTCGGAAGGAGCAACACGAAACGGACTTGGAGTCACGGATACTGGCTCTCGGCCAAGAAAATGCGAGGTTGGAGGAACTCGCAAACGAGCGGAGCGAGCTATTGGGGTTGGAACGCGAGCGTACGCTGCGCGCGGAACTGGCTCGGGACGATGTGACTCGGTCACTGGAATCAGCCGAGGCGGAACGTGCTGGTCTTCGTGATCGCGACGACAGGCTACGGCTGGATCGGGAGCGGCTCACAACCGAGAATGTCAGACTGCACGCAGAACTCGCGGCTGTTCACGCGACTCAAAGACACTTGGAGGAGACACTACGCCTTGCGGTGTTGCGACCACCCGAGATTTCGGCCGGTTAGGAGGTCACGGAGGCCCGCGTTGTCCTGCGCTGGTCGGTCCAGCAGTTCAAGAAGCACCTGATTTCAGGCGCCCCTGCTCGGGGGTGGCACGTAGGCTGAGGCGCGCGGAGAGGGGACGACATGCTTGAGATACTGTTGGTGAAACTGCGTGCGAATCCCAAGGCACTGAGGTGCAGAGATTGAACAGCACACCAATCGGCCGGTTTACCTTTTTGTTTCGTAAACTGGCGGCCCGTTCACCTTTTTACTTCGCAGCTACTTCCGAGCGTTCACCTTATTGCTTCGCAAATGGGCTTTTTCACCTTTTTACTTCGCAAACATTACCGAGATTTACTTCGCCGGATGCTTCCTTGGCGCCACATCGGCATCCGCGCCTTGGCGCATCCTTGAATTGACATAATATACATTATGCGAAATCAAGGACAAGGACCGGGGCCGTCCGGACCCGCTCAGGGACAGGACGGATTGGTCTGAGGCTGAGCTTCTGGCGGAAGGCTTTGCGGCCAATCTGACCACGCTCCGGGCGTTGCAACAGCGCCTGATGCTTTCCAACGCAGAGACGGCCGCCTTGCTCTGCGTTTCCGAGCGCACCTATCGGCGCTGGCTGGTGAGCGGGCAACCGGACCCGACCGCGTTGCGGTTGCTCGCGATCCTCGCGGGCTATGTCCCCTGGGAAGGCTGGGACGGCTGGGAAGTCCACAACGGCTATCTGTTCCCGCCTGGCTACACCCGCGGCGGGATTCGCCCCGGCGAGTTCTTCACCGTCGTTTTCTACCGGCAACAGGTCGCCGAGTATCAGCGCGTCAACCGGCAGCTCGCCGCGCGCGTGAAGGCGTTAGAGCTAACGGCCGCCGGCGGATCGGTGGCGGAGCTCCCGGCGGAGCTCTCCGCGGCGATCGCCGATCTCGGCGCACGCGTCCAGGCGGTGAGCGCCGACCTCCTCGCCCTCGGTGCCCGTACCTGTAACACGGGCACTTTGTCCCATGAGCGGGAATCCGGGGTCTCGGGCGCCGATGTTTCGGCCTCGGCTGACACGGTTGGAGAAGCGTCCGATCGGGGTCCTGGGCGTCCCGTTCTCCGAGTCGCCAATGCTGGTTGACTGGATTACCGCTCGCTTGCCCTTGGATCTTCTCTGCGAGGAGGACCGCGAGACGTTGCTCGGTCTCGGCGATCGGATCCGGCGCTTCAACCCGAAAACCGGCGAACTGTGTTGGGAAACCACCGCATGGGATTCCATACGATCCGACTCTCATCAGATCAACTTCAAGCCCGGCGGTGACGCGCTTTGGATACAGGGCTCGCCCGGTCGTGTCTTCGGTGATGGCGATGCGGTTTTCGGAGCCGGGCCGGCTTCGGCGTTGGATCTTTCAGGATGCGTTCGCGGCATGGCGGCGATGGTCTTCGATGCCCAAGGCTTGCAGAGCTCCCCGTCGGTGGGACAGTGGATCGTGTCTCGGGTCGACGTCACCGGGATGCTTCTGTTGGACAGTCTCCCCGATGTGCGGGCCGCGTTGTCAGTGTTGAAAAACTGTGAGGGCCAACGTTATAGGGTCGAACAACAGGCCGGGGACACGGTGTATTGGAGCAAATCGAGCCGGATCCGCAAGGGAAAGGCTTACGCCAAGGGTCCGCATCTGCGTTATTTGATGAAAAAGAGGGATTACCAGGGTCGGCGCTATACCGATGATGAGATCGAGGCGGCGGGTTGTTTGTTGCGGCTTGAGCTTACCCTCGGTGCTCAATGGTGGCGTGAACGAGCGGGCAAATCGTGGTGGTTGGTGAGTGCAAGTGAATTGAAAAAAGAGTGGACAGAGTATTTTAACAGAATGCTAGGCGATGCAAAGGTAACTGAAATGAACCTTCAAGAGCGAATCAGAGCAGTGGTTGAGACTGACGGACAGGCGAAAGCCGCTCATGCGTGTTGGGCGTTGATCAAAGCGTACGGGTGGGACAAGGCTCGTGACATGCAATCCAAGTCCGCGTGGTATCGCAACCTAAAAGCGTTGCGGGATGCTGGCTTATCTGACGCTGACCTGTCTCACGGAAATGTTGTTCCCTTCCGCCGTCCTTTGATTGAATCGCGCATGGTCGACAGTTGGGCGGATCTTTATAGGTTGCGGGCGGCGTAGCCGGTGCGCACCGCGGTGCGTGAACCGGTGTTGACCCGGGCAACACAGCAAGGCGCAAACAGGCCGCCAAGCCGGGCGCTGCGCACGGCCCACCAGGGCCGTGCGCGAGCGTCCGGCGTCGGTGGACTCCGGCGCTGTCGCGAAGCGCTCGGGTGTGTGTCCGGGGAACGAACGGCGCGCTTCGGCGTGGCGTCGGTGTGGTCCATCAAGCGTTTCAACAGGGGGAAACCATGAGTAGAGTCATTGAACGTGTTGCCTTTCGCATTCTCCGGCCTTTGGCGTCGTCGAGGTGTTTGGATGCGTCGCTTCGGGTTGCTGCCGATCAATTGTGGGGCGCTGCCGAATACGCGTTGTTGGTAGGTCAAGACGATGATCACGAGCAATTGCATTCGATCGCGTGCGCGGTCTTCTCTGTGATCAATACCATCGAACCCGAAACCCAACGAATCGAGCTGTTGGAGCTTCTCAAGCGCTATCGGCTCGTTGCGGAGCAGCCGACCAAGCCGCAAGCCATCGCGGCCTGATTGGCTTGTTACGTTTTTCCTCCCTGCAACCCTGCGAGGCCCTGACCATGTATCTCCATCCCCAAGCCCCCGCGCTTCGATCGCTTCCGCCCTATCGCTCGGTGTTCGGCGTCTACTTCGACAGGCTCGGCGGCATCTTCCGCCCCGCGCTCTGCGTGCACATCGAACGCGACTTCGGTATCGGCCCCTTTGGCAACGAGCCGACTTCGGTCCCGGTCGGCTTCTGTTGTCCGCTTCAAGCGCGTGACTACTGGGCGGACTTCGAGCTCCTGGCGTTTCCCTGATCGGACCGGTTGACCCGGGGCATCTCAGCCCCGGATCGTTTCTCGGGACGAGCGACGCCCCCCGAACCCCTCTCCCTGAAGGCCCCTCTTCACAACCGCACGTGATAGGCCCATCCATGCCCGTTGTGACGTGCCTGTCTGTTGTGCCCTCTGCACTCGATGACGTCAGCATGACCCTAAAAGGCCGTCCCTCCTCGGCTGAGCGTCGATCAGCTCGGTGAGGATCGTCTATAGAAGTGTCGATAGCTCCTGCGTCTCCTGTGAGGGTGACAGCGCGAGTGATCGATGCTCAGACGATGGCACGCCCTTTCAGCACGTGGCGAACCGTGCTCTACCGATGCGATATCCGGAGCATATAGACCTTGCAGACCGACCCAACGCGGCGTAGCCGCTCCACGTATGGACCCCGAAGGGCTGCGCACCCTGAGCCCCGTCCTGTTGCCTCACCTTCCCTACCCTAACCGTCTTCCGTCGCATTCTGGATCGCGATCCGCTCGGGCGGCTCCGTCCAGAAGTTCAGCCACAGGCGGTTTCCGGGCGCGAAGGCTTGTTCCATGCCACACGCCCGACAGTAACCGTCGATGACCTCGATCAACGCCACCTTGCTTCTGGGTTCAAGGTTCATCGTGCGTTCCAACAGCAGCTTCAGGATGGCGTCGGCGTCCATCTTGTCGGTGTCCATCAACAAGGCATCCGGTGAGCAGCTGAAGGCATCCATGAGCTTCTGCAGCGTCGACAGCTTCGGGTCTCCTTCGTCCTGCTCAAGCTTCGACAGATGACCGACCTTGATGCCGGTCCGCTGGGACAGTTGGAGCAGTGTCCAGCCGTTGTCTTGGCGCATGCGCCGAATGTTCTTCCCGAATGACATGCTGGCTCCCCTGGTTGGCCTTGCGCGGTATGCCAAGGTCTTTACGGGGCATCATAACCGGACATTTTGACCGTGTAGGGGTTGCCTACCTTCGCAGGGTCGGTTAGATTTCCCTTCCAGTGGTATTGACAGGGATCCGGGGACGATGGCGACGCGGTATACATTATGCGAAATCATGCTGATCTCGTAGGATGAGTAGAGCTTCAGCGAAACCCATCCTCCAAACCGCCGCGTTGCCGGGTTTCGGTCCGATGCGCTTGGCGCGGGCTGGATGGGTTTCGCTGAGGCTCTACCCATCCTACGCGTATTACAGCTCGCGCGTCGCAAGGAACCGCACGTCGGGCCAGCGCTCTTGGGCGAGATCCAGGTTGACGCGAGTCGGCGCCAGGTAGACCAGCTGGTCGTCGCCGTCCAGTGCGAGGTTCTCGTAGTTTTTCTCCTTGAACTGTTCGAGGCGTTTCGCGTCCTCGCAGACGACCCAGCGCGCGGTCTTCACGTTGGCGGGCTCGAACAGGGCCTCGACGCCGTACTCGTCCTTCAGGCGATAAGCGGCGACATCGAACTGCAGGATGCCGACGGCGCCCAGGATCATGTCGTTGTTCTTGAGTGGCCTGAAGACCTGGGTCGCACCCTCCTCGGAAAGCTGCACCACGCCCTTTTGCAGGGCCTTCATACGCAGCGGATCCTTGAGGACGACGCGACGGAACAGCTCGGGGGCAAAGTACGGGATGCCGCCGTATTTCAGCTCCTCGCCCTCGCTGAAGGTATCGCCGATCTGGATCGTGCCGTGGTTGTGCAGGCCGATGATGTCGCCCGGCCAAGCCTCTTCCACGTGGCGACGCTCGTCGGCCTGGAAGGTAATGGCGTTCGCGACCTGAATGGTCTTGCCGATGCGCACGTGACGCATCTTCATGCCCTTCTTGTAGCTGCCCGAGCAGACGCGCAGAAAGGCCACCCGGTCACGATGTGCCGGGTCCATGTTTGCCTGGATCTTGAAGACGAACCCGGTAAAAGGCTCTTCGGCGGGATCCACCGGGCGTTGCAGTGTTGCGCGTGGACGCGGTGGCGGTGCGTACGCGACGAAGGCGTCGAGCAGCTCGCGCACGCCGAAGTTGTTGATCGCCGATCCGAAGAAGACCGGCGTCTGCCGACCGGCGATGTAGGCATCCAGATCAAGCGGATGGCTCGCACCCTGGACCAGCTCCATCTCGATGCGCAGCTCGTCGGCCTGGTCGCCGAGCACCTCGTCCATGCGCGGGTTGTCGATCCCTTGAATGACCTCGCCTTCGGTGATACGCCCGCCGTGCTGCGCGCTGAAGAGATTCGTCCGATCGAAGCGCAGGTCGTAGACGCCTTTGAAGCGTTTACCCATCCCGATCGGCCAGGTGACGGGCGCGCATTGGATCTTGAGAATATCCTCGACCTCGTCGAGAACCTCGATGGCGTCGCGGCCCTCGCGGTCGAGCTTGTTGATAAAGGTCAGAATCGGCGTGTTCCGCAGGCGACAGACCTCCATCAGCTTGATGGTCCGCTCCTCGACGCCTTTGGCCACGTCGATGACCATCAGGGCGGAATCGACCGCGGTCAGCGTCCGATAGGTGTCCTCCGAGAAATCCTGGTGCCCGGGGGTGTCGAGCAGGTTGACGATGCTGTCTCCGTAGGGAAACTGCATCACCGAAGAGGTCACCGAGATGCCGCGTTCCTTCTCGAGCTCCATCCAGTCCGAGGTGGCATGCCGAGCCGCCTTGCGTCCCTTCACCGTCCCCGCGAGCTGGATGGCACCCCCGAACAGCAACAGCTTCTCGGTCAGGGTGGTCTTGCCGGCGTCCGGATGGGAGATGATGGCGAAGGTACGACGCCGGTTGAGTTGGTCTTGAAGCTCGCTCATGGGGGATCTGTGCAGTCCGGGCTGCGTGCGACTAAACCGCGGAATTATAGACTTGAAGCGCCTGCTCTTCACCTAAAGCGCGCGTTCGCGGTTCAGGCGAACGCTCCGGTCGGTATACTGCGGGGTCCGGGTGCGCGCCACCGCGCCGCACCATCACCCGAAACAGATGATTCGAGCCGATTAGACGATGCAAGAAGCGACGATGCAAAGAGCCTGCGCCGAGCCCGCCCTCCCCCTCGCCTTGCGCCTCAGGGCCATGACCGAGCGGGATGTCGAGACCGTCTGCGCAGCGGATCGCGCCGCTTACGAGCACCCGTGGACGGAAGGCATCTTCCGCGACTGTCTGCGGGTCGGCTACTCCTGCTGGGTGGGCGAGCTCGACGGTGAGATCGTCGCCCATGCCGCGATGGCGGTCGCCGTCGGCGAGTGTCACATTCTCAATCTCTGTATCCATCCCGATTGGCAAGGCCGAGGACTCGGCCGCCGCCTGCTCCGCCATCTGATGACGTTCGCACGCACGCGCCGGGCGGACAGCGCCTTCCTCGAGGTGCGCGCGTCAAACAGCCGTGCCCGTGCGCTTTATGCCTCCGAGGGATTCTGCGAGATCGGCCAGCGGCCCGGCTATTACCCCGCCGCCAAGGGGCGCGAGGACGCGGTCGTGCTGGCGCGCGCGCTGTAGCGGGTGCTGGTGGACTGCGCTGCGCTTGTCCACCCTACGGCGCTTGTCCATACGGCTTCGCCCGCATCAATCGATCAACATCCCCTTGATCATGAAAAACAGCATCGCCGCCATGAGCGCGGATGCGGGCACCGTGATCACCCACGCAGCGACGATCTTGAGCAGCTGGGAGCGTTTCACCAGCTCTTGGCGATAGACCTTGCGCAGGCTTTGGCGCTCGAGCTTGGAGAAATGGGCCGGGTCCATGCTGCGCTTGGCCTTGCGTTTGAGCTCGCGCAGCATGCGTCCCTTCTCGTTGATCGACGCCTTGGCGAATTTCGCAAGGAAGGCATCGATGGCGGCTTGATCGCCCTCGGGATGATGCGATTTGATGGTTTCGAGCATCCGGGCGTATTGACTCTTGAGATACTCGCGCAAAAAACCCACACCGAAGACCGCGCCGACGGCGACATGCGTCGTGCTCACCGGAAGTCCGAGCTGGCTGGCGAGGATGACCGTCACGGTTGCCGCCATCGCGATGCAGTAGGCGCGCATCTGGTCGAGCTCGGTGATCTCCGAGCCGACCGTGCGGATCACCTTCGGCCCGTACAGGCCAAGTCCGATCGCGATCCCGAGCGCGCCCACGATCATGACCCACAAGGGGATCGGTGCCGCCGCCGTGATCTCCCCGGTGCCCGATCCGACGACCTCGACGATCGCGGCAAGCGGCCCGACGGCGTTGGCGACATCGTTCGAGCCGTGCGCAAAGCTCAGCAAGGCTGCGGCGAAGATCAGCGGCACGGTAAAGAGCTGATTGACTCCTTCCTTGGAGTTGCCGATCCGCCGGGCCTGACGTTCGATGATCGGGCGGGCGCCCCAGAAGACCAGCATCGCCAGCACGACGCCGACGCCCAGGGCCTGCTGGATGTTCACGTTCCAGATCCGATTCAGCCCCTTGAGCATCAGGTAGGTGCCGAAGGCGAACGCCATGGCGGCGACCAGATAGGGTACAGCCTGACGCGAGGAGGCAACCAAGTCGGTGCGGTAGGTGATGGTGCGCTTGATCAAGTACAAAAAGCCGGCGCCGATCGCACCTCCCATGACAGGCGAGATGACCCAGCTTGCGACGATCTTCGCCACGGTGTCCCAATCGGCGATCCCGAGCCCGCTCGACGCGATCCCGGCACCCAGCACGGCGCCGACGATCGAATGCGTGGTCGAGACGGGCGCCCCCATGACGGTGGCGATGTTCAGCCACACCGCGGCGGCCAAGAGTGCCGCCATCATGACCCAGACGAAGGTGTCGGCGCTCGCGATGAGGTTCGGGTCGATGATGCCGCTGCGGATGGTCCCGATCACCTCGCCGCCCGCGATGATCGCTCCGGCCGCCTCGAAGATGGCCGCGATGATGAGTGCGCCGCCCAAGGTCAAGGCCCTCGAGCCGACCGCCGGACCCACGTTGTTGGCGACATCGTTCGCGCCGATGTTCATCGCCATGTAGCCGCCGATCATGGCGGCGATCACGATGAAGAGACTGCCGCCGTGCGTGACATCGACCCTGACGACGGTGTAGAGCATGACCCCGATGATGAAGAGCAAGCCGATGCCGAGGCGAAAGAGCTGTATCCGACCCTTCTTGGTCGCCTTTTCAAGCTCGTTGAGGTGTGTCAGCTCCATGTTCCGATCCGCATGCCGATGAGTCGCGCTGCATTGTTCCAGAAATAGAACCGTAACCCAATCGTCATGAACGGGCGCTCGCGCGCATGCGGATCCCGAGATCAGCACCATCAAGGTGCAAAAAGGACCGACCTGATCCGGATCATGCCGAGGTCGATTCGTTTGAAAGCACACGAAAACGACCGTCAATCCAACAGCGTTTCGGGCTATAGTTGAGGCCGTTACTCGGCTCCCGTCTCGCTTCGGGCTGCGCCAGCCGCCGAGTCGGAGTACAGCGCAGCCCCTCCGCGTTGCCGGTCTAACCTACCCTATTCATCCGGGGATCGCTCTGATGTCGCAAAAGCTCATGGTAACCGTCGACGGCAACGAGGCTGTGGCCTACGTCGCTCACTTGACCAACGAAGTCATCGCCATCTATCCCATCACGCCGTCCTCGAACATGGGCGAATGGGCGGACGAGTGGTCGTCGCTCGGGATTCCGAATCTTTGGGGCACGATCCCCGATGTCGTGGAGATGCAAAGCGAGGCCGGCGCGGCGGGCGCGATCCATGGCGCGCTGCAGGGCGGCTCGCTGGCGACGACCTTTACGGCCTCGCAGGGTCTGCTGCTGATGATCCCGAACATGTACAAAATCGCCGGGGAGCTGAGCCCGACAGTCTTTCACGTCTCGGCGCGCTCGCTCGCGGCACAGGGCCTGTCGATCTTCGGTGACCATTCGGACGTCATGGCCTGCCGCGCTACCGGCTATGCGATGTTCTGCTCGGCGTCCGTCCAAGAGGCGATGGACTTCGCGCTCATCGCCCAGGCCGCGACCCTGGAAAGCCGCATCCCCTTCCTGCACTTCTTCGATGGGTTCAGAACCTCGCACGAGGTCGCCAAGATCGAGCAGGTCTCGCACGAGACGATCCGCGCACTGATCGACGAGGAGCTGGTAAGCGCCTGCCGCGCGCGGGCACTGAATCCCGATCATCCCGTGATCCGCGGCACCTCGCAGAACCCGGACGTCTATTTCCAGGGGCGCGAGACCGTTAACCCCTACTACGATGCCGTTTCCGGCATCGTACAGCGCACTATGGACCGCTTCGCCGCGCTGACGGGCCGTCAGTACGGGCTCTTCGAGTATGTCGGCGCACCCGATGCGGAGCGCGTCATTCTGCTGATGGGCTCCGGGATCGGTGCCGCACAGGAGGCGGTGGAGCATCTCGTGGACGACGGCGAGAAGGTCGGCCTGATCAAGATCCGGCTCTACCGCCCCTTCGATCCAGGCGCCCTCCTCTCCTCCATCCCGGTCACCGCCACGCGACTCGCCGTGCTGGATCGCTGCAAAGAGCCGGGTGCCGACGGCGAGCCCATGTATAAAGACGTCGTCACCGCACTCGCCGAAGCCTTCGCCGACGGCCGTGTCGCCACCATGCCGCGCGTGGTCGGCGGACGCTACGGGCTCTCGTCCAAAGAGTTCACCCCGGCCATGGTCAAGGGGATCTTCGACGAGCTGGCGGCTCCCAAGCCCAAGAACCCCTTCACGGTCGGCATCATCGACGACGTCGGGCACACCAGCCTGGCCTGGGATCCGGACTTCAAGCCGGCGGCGATGGCGGGCGTCACGGCCTGCGTCTTCTTCGGCTTGGGCTCGGACGGCACCGTCTCGGCCAACAAGAACTCGATCAAGATCATCAGCGAAGAGACGCCCAACTTCGGTCAGGGCTACTTCGAGTACGACTCCAAAAAGGCCGGTGCGGTCACCATCAGTCACCTGCGCTTCGGCCCGAAGCCGATCAACAGCACCTATCTGATCGGCGAGAACGAGGCGAGCTTCGTCGCCTGTCATCAGCCGACCTTCCTAACGCGCTACGACATGCTCGACCATGCGCGTCCGGGCGCCGTGTTTCTTCTGAACTCGCACACCCCGCCCGATCGGATCTGGGACGAGCTCCCGCGCAAGATGCAGCAGGCGATCATCGACAAGGGTCTCTCCTTCTACGTTATCGACGCCTACGGGATCGCAGGCGCTACCGGCATGGGGCGGCGCATCAACACCATCATGCAGACCTGCTTCTTCGCCATCTCCGGCATCCTGCCCAAGGACGAGGCGATCGCCCACATCAAGCACGCGGTCGAGAAGACCTACGGCAAAAAGGGTCAGAGTCTGTTGGACCGCAACTACAAGGCGATCGATGCCGCACTCGCAGGGCTCCATCAGGTCAGCGTCCCGGCTCAGGTCACCAGTGCATTCGAGCGCCCGCCCGTGGTGCCGATCTCGGCACCCGACTTCGTGCGCAATGTGACCGCCACGCTGATCGCCGGCAAAGGCAACAGTCTCCCGGTTAGCCTGATGCCGGCCGACGGCACCTGGCCGACCGGCACCACGCGCTACGAGAAGCGCAACATCGCCCTCGAGCTGCCGAAATGGGAGGACGACCTTTGCACCCATTGCGGAAAATGCCCGCTGGTCTGCCCTCACGCCGCGATCCGCGCCAAGGTCTATCCGGTCGCGCTCACCGACGCGGCACCGGCGAGCTTCCAGCACGTTCAGATCAAAGGCAAAGACTTCCCGGCCGATCATCACATCACCTACCAGATCGCTCCGGACGACTGCACCGGCTGCGGCCTCTGTGTCGAGGTCTGCCCGATCCGCGACCGCAAGGATCCCAACCGCAAGGCACTGAACATGGTCCCGGCCGAGCAGACGCATGCGGACGAGCAGGCCAATTGGGACTTCTTCCTGACCCTACCGGAATACGATCGCACCAAGCTCGACGGCACCAAGATCAAACACGCCATGATGCTCGAGCCGCTCTTCGAGTTCTCCGGCGCGTGCGTGGGCTGCGGCGAGACGCCCTACGTCAAGCTTGCGACCCAGTTGTTCGGCGACCGCATGCTGATCGGCAACGCCACCGGCTGCTCCTCGATCTACGGCGGCAACCTGCCGACAACGCCCTACACCACCAACCTCGAAGGCCGCGGTCCGGCCTGGAACAACTCGCTGTTCGAAGACAACGCCGAGTTCGGGATGGGCTTGCGGCTCGCCATCGATAAACAGGCGGCCCATGCCGGCGAGATCATCAAGCGGCTGGCACCCAAGATCGGCGAAGATCTCGCCGATAGCTTGCTCACCGCCGACCAATCCGACGAGGCCGGGATCTTCGAGCAGCGCGAGCGCGTGCTCGCGCTCAAGGAGAAGCTCAAGGGCATCCCGGACCTGGATGCACGCACCCTCGAGGCCATCTGCGACCAGATCGTCAAGCGCAGCGTCTGGATCATCGGCGGCGACGGATGGGCCTACGACATCGGCTACGGCGGCGTTGACCATGTGCTCGCCAGCGGGCGCAATGTGAACCTGTTGATCTTGGATACGGAGGTCTATTCCAACACCGGCGGCCAGACCTCCAAGGCGACCCCGATGGGCGCGGTCGCGAAGTTCTCGGCGGCCGGCAAACCGACATTCAAGAAGGATCTCGCCATGATGGCGATGGCCTACGAGAACGTCTATGTCGCCCAGGTCGCCTTCGGTGCCAAGGACGTGCAGACGGTTCGCGCCTTCATCGAGGCCGAGTCCTTCGACGGTCCCTCGGTGATCATCGCCTACTCGCCGTGCATCGCTCACGGCATCGATCTGTCCCATAACCTGCGTCAGCAGGACATGGCGGTCAACTCGGGACACTGGGGCCTGTTCAGGTTCGACCCGCGCCGGCTCGCCGCGGGCGAGAATCCGTTGCACATCGACAGCAAACCGCCGAGCATTCCGTATCGCGACTTCGTGTCCTCGGAGACCCGTTTCAGCGTCCTCACCCACACCCATCCGGAGGCCGCCGAGCGCTATCTACAGCTCGCCCAAAAACACGTCCAGACCCGCTTTACGCTCTACGAGCAGTTGGCGCACCTGGCCGTGCAGAATGCACCCGCGCCGGCCGCAAAAGAGCCGACACCGAAAGCGTCTTAAACCGCGCCCGGTGCGATATGCGTCGTTTTATGGATTGGCTTGGCCGCGCCAGCTCCGACAACTGCTGGAGCCAGCGCGGTTTGAGCTATTCATTTTCGACAATCGCCGGGAGCCGCGGATCGCGGAAGCAGAGGCATCGCGCCTCCGCGGGGGCCGGGTTAAGTCGCCCCGGCCCCCGACCACGACCACTCCAGCCGATCACCGACGGGCGACCCCTTATTCCTTGCCGGAGCAAACCCTATGGATCTCACGACCAACTATCTCGGGCTGACGATCAAGAATCCGCTGGTCCCCTCCGCCTCGCCGCTGTCCAAAAGTGTCGCCATCGCGCGCGAGCTCGAAGACCACGGCGCCGCGGCCATCATCATGTGGTCGCTCTTCGAAGAGGCCGTGACCGCCGAATCCGAGAGCATGGTGCGCTTCCTGCACCATCAAGACATCGGTTTCGGCGAGGCCGAGAGCGGTTTTCTGCCCGTTCATCATGACTTCGAGGGCGCGCTCGAGCGCTATCTGGACAACATCCGCAAGCTCAAGGAGGCACTCGATATCCCGGTCATCGCCAGTCTCAACGGCGTCACGCCCGGAGGCTGGATCAAACACGCCACCGAGCTGCAACAGGCCGGTGCAGATGCCCTGGAGCTCAACGTCTACTATGTCGCCGGGGATGTCACCCAGACCGGGCTTCAGGTCGAGGAGCGTTACCTCGAGCTCCTGCGCGAGCTGCGCGGACACATCCAGATCCCGATCAACATGAAGCTCTCCCCGAGCTTCAGCTCCATCGGAAACTTCGTCGGCCAGGTCGCCGCCGCCGGCGCCAACGGTGTGGCCCTCTTCAACCGCTTCTACCAGCCCGACATCAACATCGACAGTCTGCGTCTGCAATCGAGCCTGCACCCCTCGACCTCCGCCGAGGCCCTACTCGCCATGCGCTGGATCGCCATCCTCTACGGACGTTTCGACGGCCTCTCGCTCGGTGCGACCGGCGGCGTGCACACCTCCGCCGACGCCATCAAGCTCCTGCTCGCAGGCGCCGACGTGGTGCACCTGTGCAGCGCGCTCCTCGGCAAGGGACCGGCCTACACCGCGCAGATCCTGGCGGGCATCCAAGACTGGATGGAGGAGCAGGGATTCGAGTCCGTGGACGACTTCCGCGGCCGCGTCAGCGCCATCTCGGTCCCGAACCCGGCTGAGCTCGAGCGCGCCAACTACGTCAACATCCTGGACAGCTACAGCTTCTCGCCGGGTGTGATGGTGTAGCACCTTAAACCTTGATGAAGGCGTAGGATGGGTAGAGCGACAGCGAAACCCATCCTCCAAACCGCCGCGTTTGCGGGTTTCGGCCTGATGCCCTTGGCGCGGTCTGGATGGGTTTCGCTGTCGCTCTACCCATCCTACTGGTTTCGGTAGACGACGATGGCCGGAGTCAGGGGTAAAGCCAGACAAGGAACAAGGGGCGGCTGCGCTTGGTCTATCATTGAGTTTGAATATCAAGAGATTCATCCTGCCCGGAGACGCCGATGCCGCACCGACCACGCACCGATCGACAGGGTCCGTTTCGCGTCGACCAACTCCGCGAGGGCGACCGCTACGAGCTCTCCAGCGGTCACCCCATCTATTGCGAGCCCTCCGGGCGCGAGCATGCCGGAACGAATCTGATCGGCGCAGCGGCGCTGGAGACCGATCCGGATGTCGACTGGGCCGGTGTCGATGCCGGCTTCACCCCGGATTCGGGTACATTGCGCGCACCCGACGTCGCGATCGGTCCCGCCGGCGCGGAACGGGGCTGGATCCCGGGCGCGCCGCCATTGGCCGTTGAATATGCCGCGCGCGGACAGGACGAGCAGGAGTTGCAGGACAAGATCGCGGAGCTGCTGCAAAGCGGCACCCAGCAGGTCTGGGTGGTGCGTCTGATTGGTCCGCGACGGGTCGAGGTCTATCGGTCCGGCGAAACGATGCGCCTAGTCGGTCCGGGCGAGATCCTGAGTGCACCTGGTCTGCTGCGTAACCCGGTCCCGATCGAGGCGCTCTACGACCGCGATGCCGCACATCGCGCAACGCTTCGCAATCTGCTGCAGCGCGAGGGTTACGAGAGTTTAGACGCCGTGCGCCAAGCGGGAGTCACACAAGGCATCGCCGAGTCGATCCTCGCCTTGCTCTCCGAGCGAGGGCTCGTCGTCGACCCACCGTCCCGCGAACGTATCCTGGGCGAGCAAGATCCAGAGCAGTTGAGGCGTTGGCTCATCGCTGCAACGCAGGTCCAAGAGGCACCGAGTCTGTTCGATCAGGACATCTGGAAACCAGAACAGTAGGTTGAGCAAAGCGGCGACACCCCCGGGATAGACGACTTGCAGTCGTCCTCTTCAGCCGGCCCGACGGCCCGCGAGGTCGCGGTCAACGCGACGCACTCGAGAACTGCGCTGAACGCGCTTTGGCATCGGTGTCCGTTTTACTCATACGTTCGCGATCGTCCTCTCCTTTCAGGTGTTGCCCGACGCGACGGTCGTGCGAGCGAGGCCCGTGGAAGAGGACGACTGCAAGTCGTCTATCCCGGGAGGGTGTCGAGAAACCGCTCGACAGGCACGCACTTGGGCACCAACCGACCGCTCGGGCCGGGCAGCATCAACACCACCTGACGGCTCTGCTCCGGTCCATGACTCACATGGATCGGTTTGTCGTTGCCGTAGAAGTACAGCCGATCGAAGGGCGTTTCGGCGACGACCCAACGCGCCACCTCGAGCATATCCTCGTCCTCGACCAGAAAATCTACGGCGGCCCCCAGACGCGGACAGATGGGATGACCCAGCCGATTGCGCTCGTGCGCCGCGTGCTGATCACGCTTCGGATCGATGCGCCCCGGAATCGCCTTCGCGAGCGGTGCGGAGCAGAACCCAAAGGTCAGGCGGATCATCCCGAAATACTCGATCACCGGATCCAGCACCTGCGCGGCCAGATCACACAGGGCCGTGTAGCTCTCGGGTTGCTCCGGGCGGTTGGCCAGCCCGGTGGCGGCCTGCGTCTCGCCGCATTCGACCAATTGACGGTAGGTGAGAAAACGCCCGCAGGGCGCATCCGGCTCGGGGATCGTCCGCGAGCGCACCAGGGCGCCGTCCGCGATCGTCCAACGTTGTCGCTCCAGCAACGCATCAAAAACACCCGGCGCCGGCCCATAGCCTGACGACGGCAGCACGCCGAGCGTGTCGAGCGCCTCGTCGAACGCCAGCTGTTCCGGGTACCCGTCGCACTCCTCGTTGAGATAACGCGCCTTGCGATACAGATACGGCGGCTCGAAGTCTTCGCCATAGGCGAAATAATCGATGTCCTGCTCGCGCAGCTTGATCTTGACCCGTTCGACCATCCGCGGCAGCGCCCTGCCCTCGAAATCGTCGTACCGCATCAAGCTGAGCTTGCCCGAGCCGATGTGAATCTTCACCAGATCCGCCTCGCGGATGTCGCCGTAAAGCATCGACGCGGCCCCGACATAGACCCGCAAGAGCGCCGGCAACTGCTCGACCAATCGACTGTGCAGTTGCAGCGAGGCGCCCGGATCGAGCCATCCCAGCCCATGTTCGGCGGCGGATCGGCAGGCGGCGGCGATCGCCTCGGTGTCGGCGATCCGAAAGAGTTGAAGGCGGCCGGCCTCCAACGCGGCCGGGTAGTCGCCGAAGAATGCCTTGATGTCGCGCTGCAATCCCGCGTCCAGATGCTTGTAGGCACGCCGTCGACTGAACTGCTGGAGCGCGAAATAGACCTCCAGGTCGGCGATGCGCGCTTGTTCGGCCTGCGCCAGTGCGGCCTCCCCGTCCTCCTGTCCCTTCTGATCGACGAGGAAACGCAACGCCTTGCCGAGACTGCCGAAGCCCTCGATCAAGGGCAGCGCGTCATCGACCTCGCTCTTGTCCGGCGTGCGCCCCAGACGCAGCCAGGTCTCCCAAAGGCGCTCCAACGGCTCACGATAGGCGTCGTAGCGCTCTGCGGCACGATCGCGCTGAGCCGGCCGCTCGCGCGGGGGCGGCGCGGGGCGTGTGCTCGGCACCCTGAGACGATTGCTTCTGCGGCTGTAGCGCTCCACAAGAAACCGCTGCTCCGCGTCCTTGTCGCGGAACACATAGAGCACGCCCGGCGCGACCGGGATGGGTTCCTCGTCCAGCACCTGTTCGAGATACGCCTTGATCTCGGACTGGGAGTAATAGCGCTGGAAGGTGCCGCGCTGCGTCATGACGCCGTCGCGAAACCGCTCCCCGCGCGGATTGTTCTGATTGGCGAGCATGACCGACACGACCAACAGTCGCTCGGCGAGCGACCAGGCTCGCGTCAAGGCCACCAGCCGCTCGTCGAAGTCCTCGATCACGTTGATCACGAAACCGAGATTGACGATATCGGCCGAAGCAATCGGTTCGTCCGGCGCAAAATAGGGATCCCATCCGGAGGCGGTCAGCCCGTTCTCGCGCAACCCGCGCACGTCGTCGCCGCGTCCGCAGCCGTAGTCGAACAGACCATAACGGCCGTCGAGAAAGCCATGCCGCGCCAGCGTCTGCAACGGCGCGGAGAAGCCGTAGCGGACCATCGCCGTGCGGTGTCGCGCCGCCTCCCAATCGAGCGCGCCGCCGAGTCCGACGACGTCGCGAGACAAGGCGCCGCCCTCCCCCGCCTCGGTCAAGTCCCCGTCGGTGGACTCGCCCGCGGCACCGTCGAGGTTGCCGATCGGAACCAGCGTATGCCCCTCGATCCGGTACCCGGCATCCGCGACCAGCGCCTCCCACTGACGCCGATAACCGATGCGCTTGGGGTCGTCGAACAGCCCGATCGACTCCGCCTGCTCGGTCAAGGCCGCATACTCGGCGCGGCCCGGATGATCGTCCTGCAGCAACAGCTCCTTGCGATGCAGGATGGGCGGATTCAGCGAATCCTCGTAGGTGCGATAGCCCGTCTCCCCTGTAGCGCGATCCACACGCCAACTCTCCTTCAGTGCCGGGAAGGGGCTCTCGAAAAAGCCCGGATAGTTGAGAAAGGCCACCTCGGAGCCGTCCACGGCAACGCGCACGACATTGAATGCGGGCTCGACCGACGCCCGAAGCATCTTCAACGCCGCGGCCACGCCAGTCGTCAACTCAGGCTCGGCGCGGTCCAGTAGCGTTTGATGCAGGTAACGCCGTCCCGCGACCGTTTTTCCGGAACCCATCGGTTCGTCAGTCCCCCGAGCTCATCGTCGGATCCGACTCGGGAGCCGGCCAGTGGATCTCCAGACCATCGATCACGCCGACAGGGGTCTGTCCTTCCAGACCCTGCACATCCGGCTTCCCGTAAACACCGTCCGCACCGAGCCGATAGATGGTCAGCACCCGATCGACCGGGTGCAGCAGCCAGTATTCGCGTACGCCATGACGCTCGTAGAGTGCCCGCTTACGGACCTGATCATGGACCGCGCTGGACGCCGAGAGGATCTCGACGATCCAATCCGGCGCTCCGCGGCAGCCCTTCGCATCGAGCTTATGCGGATCGCAGATCACGGCGACGTCGGGCTGCACCACCGTGTCGACCCGAGCGTCGGCCTCGTCGTGCTTCGGCAGACGCACGTCGAAGGGGGCGACATAGACCCGGCAGCCGCTGTCCGCGAGCTTGGGGTGGATCTGCGCAGCCAACTCGACGACAAAGTCCTGATGCATTCGCGTCGGCGCGGGCGCCATCGCAAATGCTTCACCGTCGATCAGCTCCCAACGTTCGTCCTCGGGCCAGAGACAATAATCTCCGTAGGTGAAAGAACCGGTTTTGAGTGCGGCTTGAGGCATGGCAGTTTCTCCGTTGAAACAGCATCGGCACCGGGCGATCTTGATCATAACGCCGACAGGCAGGCTGGACGAGCGAGAGCAACGTAGAACAGAATTACATCGAACGCATCGGCTCAGCACCGATTACGGCACAAACGCGACCCAGCAAGCGTGTTCACCCAGGCGCTCGAACCGTCTCGCGGCGACTGCGCACCACACCGGAGCAGACGACAAAGCCTGATCGAGAGTGTCTGATATAATGACGACTCGCGAGGGCTTTCGGAGAACAACGACGTTGCTGGATCCGAAAGGCGTATCGGCCAAAAACCCGCATGGCTCGGCCGTACAGACGCTCGGCACCCTCATCAAGGTGGTCATCGCCGCCATCCTCGTCAGCCTGACCCTCACCGTGCTGATGATTCTGCACGTGGGGCGTATCCAAGACGAAACCGCTGCGGAAGCATCGCTGCGACAGTTCGACGGGCTGCTCCTCATGACGAGCCGCCACCTCGCCAACCACGTCAGGGATTATGCCTATTGGGACGAAGCCATCGAGCGTGTGCTCGTTGCGCGCGACACGGAGTGGTGGGACGACAACCCCGGTCAGTATGCGCTCTCGACATTCGACCTCTCCCTCACGCTCGCCGTGGACGGCAGTGACCGGATCTATTTCATCTCGACCCCCGACGGAACCCGAAGCGCGCCGTCCGACCTCACCTTCGGTCCGTCCGCGAAGGCGTTGCTGAACACGGAGCGGCGCACCCCCGCCTTCTTGCCTCTCCAATCGGCAACAACGGGGCTTATCGAGCTGAACGGAACCCTGTATTTGGCGGCCGCCAGCCGATTCCTCCACGAAGAGGATCTCGTCTCGCCTGCCGAAGCACCCGGCGCAGTCATGCTCTTTGCGCTCGCGTTCGATGACACGGTTCTTCCGGAGCTCGGCGATATCATGGGCGTCGTCGGACTTGTCCGCGATGCCACACCTGAATCCGGCAAGGTCCGCATGCCCCTGTCGCTCATGGACGGAACCCCCGCGGGAATCCTGACCTGGACGCCGTCGGCGCCCGGCGGATCCATGATCGCAAGCGTGTTGCCCATCGCGCTGCTGGCCTTCTCGAGCGTTGCCGGATTGACCCTGCTGTTCGCCTTTCGCGCGCGCAGCCTCGCCCGGCGCCTGTCCGCCGACGAGAACGAGCGACGCGAACTGGCACAGCGTTACGAATCCATCCTCGAGACCGCCGGGGACGGCATCTTCGGTATCGACCGCGACGGGCGCATCCTGTTCGTCAACGCCGCAGCAGCCACCATGCTCGGCCTGCCACGCACCGAGATCCAAGGACAAGACGCCAACCGCTTGCTCCTGTGCCGACCTGCGGCTGGCCCCGTCGATCAGGCCGACGAGGCACCCCTGCTGCGCGCACTGAGAAGCGGTCGCGCCGAGGTCTCGGACACCGATTGCTTTCGCCGTGCGGACGCCAGCAGGTTCCCCGTCGAATACGCCGTCACGCCCATGCTGCTCGGGGAGACCCCGACCGGCGCGGTGGTCGTCTTTCGCGACATCACCAAACGGCGGCAAACCGAAGAGGAGATACTCTATCGCGCCAATTTCGACTCCGTCACCGGTCTGCCCAACCGCAACCTCCTTTTCGAACGCCTGAATCAAGAGCTGAAACGGGCCCGCCGCGAGGCCACGCGCATCGGGATCCTCTTCATCGACCTCGACGACTTCAAGCAGGTGAACGACTCGCTCGGACACGACGCGGGCGATCTCCTGCTGCGTCAAGTGGCCGAGCGCCTTCAGCGCTCCGTACGCGAAACCGACACCGTTGCCCGATTCGCCGGGGATGAGCTCGTGGTCGTCATCGCTCAGATCGTGGATCGGGCATTCCTGGAGACGATCTCCGAGAAGCTGCTCCAAGTCCTTCGGGAACCCTTCTCGATCGGGGATGAAAACGTGCGCATCGGGGGCAGCATCGGAATCGCCATTTTCCCGGACCATGGCGACGATGCGCAGGCGCTGCTCAACCGGGCCGACCTCGCCATGTACCAAGCCAAGGCTGCCGGGCGGGGGACCTATCGGTTTGCTGTTGTGGCCTAAACCGCGTCCAGAGCGATATGCGTCATTCTCACTTCGCGTATGGCTTTGGAGACATCCTCGATCTCGGTGAGACGCGGTTTAAACGTTCAACCTGATCACAACACCAAAGAGGAGAAGGCGGATGAAAGTACGACAAAGATTCCTGACCCGCTTCTACACCGGCGCCTTGGCACTGGTCTTGATCCAGGCGTTCGTGCAGAGCACTGCAATGGCGGATGCGGCCCAGAACGACGCGGCCTTGTGGTCGGCGCTCGCCGACGGCGGCAAGGTGATGCTGATCAGACATGCGGAGTCTGAGGAGGCGACCCCCGAGGTGGCGTTGAATCTGGATCAAGACGGCGATTGCAGCCGCGAGCAGAATCTCAGCGCGCAGGGGCGCGCGCAGGCCGAGGCGCTCGGCGAGCGGCTGCGGCAGCATGGAGTGGAGGTCGAGGCCGTGCTCAGCAGCGAGCTTTGCCGCGCTCGGCAGACGGCGGAGCTCGCCTTCGGCAATGCCAAGCCCTGGACCCCGCTCAACCATCCGCTCGTGCTTCCCGAAGACGAGGCAACCTGGCTCATCGAGGACGTGCGTGAACGCATCGCCGACTTTTCCGGGCGTGACAATCTGGCACTGGTCACCCATCGGGAAACCATCAACACCCTGAGTTTCGTGCTTACCGAGCCTGCCGAGATTGTCGTTCTCGCGCCGACCGAGGGCGGCGGGTTCGACGTCCTTGGCAAATTGACGATGGATTGATGGCCGAGCTGCCTGTCATCGCAAATAGCGGAAATCAATCAAGAATCATTGCTTTATAACATTCTGATGTGCTGTTGTTTCTTGACATTGATGGTTGGTTTTTTGCAGGATTGATTCTGGTTCGGGGTTCGCCATCCTGACTGACAGTGAGAATAACGATCCTGCTGAAACGAGGTTTCAATGTTGCAAAAGTCACCGCCAAAGCCGCCCCGGTCGCACAACGAAGTGTCGGGTAACACTGCGAATCGACAACAACAGGCTCCGCTGCCAAGCGGCCGTGCGTGGCGCTTCGGGCGCAGTGCGTTGATCCTGCTGCTGGTCGCGCTGATCCCGCTCACCGTCTGGGCGACAACGCGTGAAGAGGCCGAGTCCGCCATCGCCAAGGCCAAGGAGACACGCGAGGAGGCCGTCGCCGCCGGTATCACTGACAGCCCCACCAACGAAATGATCGAACTGGCCGAGTCGGTGTTGCCGTCGCGCCAATACACGCGGGCACTCCAGTATGCGCAGTGGGCGCAACGCCAGGATGCCATGGCGATGGACATGCTTGCCAAGCAGGAGGCACGGGCCGCTGCAGGCGAAGCCGCGAAAGCCGCCATTGGCAGCTTCCAAGAGCCGCTGGACGTGCTCCAAGGGCTGATTGATCTGACCTCATCGGACTATCTAACGCAGAGCGAACAGAACCTGATGATGATGCCCGACAGCCCGGCACAATGGGTCGCGATGGATGGCGAGACGCTGTTCAGCGAGCCCCGTGGGCCAAACAACGTCTCGCTCGAGGAATGCGATTTCGGAAAGGGACCGGGCGTTCTGGAGGGGGCCTACGTCGAACTACCGCGCTATTTCGAGGACACCGGCAAGGTCATGGACCTCGAGACCCGCCTCGTGCATTGCATGGTCACGCTGCAAGGCTTCAGTCCGGATGATCCCGAGGTGGCACAGCGCCACGGCAGTGGTTCCGATCACATGAAGTTGCAGACCTATATCGCCAGCCAATCCAGTGGCTTCGCCTGGAATCTACCGCTGGATCATCCGATGGAGAAGGCCCTGCGCGATGCCGGTGAGGTCATGTTCTATCGCCGTGCCGGCAAGGCGGATTTTGCCTGCAGTACCTGCCATGCCGAGACCGGCAAGCGCATTCGTGCCTCGGTGTTGCCGAACAAGAATATCCCGCAGGAGTGGACCAAGGCGATCTCCTGGCCGGCGTTTCGCGTGGGTCACGACCATGTGCGCAGTAGCCAACACCGCCTGATGGAATGCTATTGGCAAATGCGGCAGGCAGGGCCGATGCCTGGCTCCGACGCGAGCATTGCACTGTTGAGTTACTGGACCGATGCGGCTCGCGGCCAGCCGGCAATCCTGCCCGATATGAAGCGCTGATCGTCGACGCCTGAAGGAGATTCCAAGCATGTTTAAGCAGAGTATTCCGGCGGCTATTCTGATGGGTCTCGCCGCCCTCTCGATCCCTGCCATCACGGCCATCGCCGATGAAGTTGACTACACCAAGATGACGCCTGAGGAACTCGCCGAGTACCTCATTTTAGAGACCGGTAACCCCAATCTGGAACAGGAAGTCCAGGAAGGCGGAACCGCGCGCCAACGCATGGTGCAGGATGAATTACAGAAGATCTGTTCGGTCGTCGGCGGCGGCAGACCGGACATGGAGACGCTGCTTGAGGTCAGTAAGCAGGCGCGCGAGACGATTGTCTATCCCGAGGACGGCATCAAACTCGGTGATTGGAAGCGGGGTCGTGATTTGGCTTGGTCCGGTTTCGGCTTCCGAATCGGCCATAACGTCGATGATCACGACAAAAACGACATCGGCGGTAATTGCTACAACTGCCATCAGCTCGGAACCGATCGCACGGGTGGCACGATCGGTCCGAGCCTCGTCGGTTTCGGTCGAATTCGAGGCACCAGCGACGCGATCAAGGAATACACCTATAACGTGATCTACAACTCGCACTCTGCCTTCCCCTGCACCAATATGCCGCGGTTCGGTCCCAGTGGTTTCCTGAACCAGCAGTCGATTGCCGACATCATGGCCTATCTGCTCGATCCGGAGTCGCCGGTCAACCAGTGACGCCAGGCTGATCCCCCGCGAATGGGGGATCTTGGCCAAGACCCGGCATCATCATCCGTTTGATGCCGGGTCGCTCCTTCCGTCTCGGGCGCCGGCCAGCAGAAGCCGATCGAAGGCCATCTATTACGCCGACCGGGGTTTGTCCTTCCAAACCCCGAGCATCCGGCCTCCCATGGCATGGGTAGACATCAACACGGCGCCAATTGCCCAGCAAGCCACGCGAGCAATTCCTGCCGGCGCTCCATCCCCAACCGCTCAATCCGCGCCATGATCTCGTCCATGCTCATCTGATCGTAATGCGCGTTCAACGCCTCGGCGAGCGGTGCAAGTACGGCATGCTCGTCCGGCGACAGCATCTCGGGCGGGTTTTGCAGATCCTTCAAAAAGGCTTCCGTCCGATGCTTGTCGAGTGTCCCGATCTCCTGGATCTCGGGAAGTCCTCGGCACCAGGTCTCGATGCGCGTCTGCCGCGCCTGCCCGTCGAGGATCGCGATTCGCAGCGCCAGCATCTCAAGGAGTTGCTCGACCACTTCACGGTCTTCGATCGACAGATAGGACGGCGCTACGTTGAGCTCCGACTCGATTCGGGCGCAGCCATCGCGGGCGAGTGTCGGGATCTTGTCCGACAGCGCTCGACGCGGACTCAGCCAGTCGGCGGAGCGTCGCCGCGCGGCATCAATGCGTTCAACGCCGAGCGCCTGATACACCGAGGCCAAATCCCAGGCGGGATCGATCTCGCGTGCTGCAAGCTCCTCCGACAGTGCGGCCGACTGATGCTCGATCTGCTGACCGAAGATCTCGGCCAGCCGCTCGGGGGACATGTCGCCGGTTTCCCATGTCCCGAGATCGGCGGCGATCCGTTGGAGCTGAAACGCCAACTCGCTCACTTCGGATTCATCACGCGTGCCGACGAAGATCTCGCGCAGTCGGCTCACCCGCGCAAGCGCCTCCTGCAGCGCGCTCTCGGTCTTCGGTACGGCCGCAAAGAGCGCACCGAGTAGAGTCCGCTGGCGATCAAGCGCCTCGCGCAGGCGCTGCTGACGATCCTGGATCGCCTTCATGCGAGCGCGAATCTCCTCCTCGGTCAAGGCCGAGCGCGCGCCGTCTAGCGCATCGATCAATGCGTCGCCCTTCGCGATCCCGTCGTGCAACTCGCGCACGGGTGTCGAGTCGGTCGGCGCGGGCTGCCGCGGATAATCGTCGCTCTCGTCCAGCGTCAGCTTGAAGTGCTGACGCTTCTCGACCTGCATGATCGCGCGTTGCGCCTGCTCCTCAAGCGCACCCGCCTCGGAGGGGAAACCGAGCCGTTTGAGGCTATCGATCGCTTTCTCGATCCGGTGACGGAAGGTCGCGACTTCGGCGGCGTTGTGACAGCCTTGGCGCGGAATCCAATCGGCGAGCCTCTCGGACACCAGCTCGCGCACGATCGCCAACTGCTTCTCGCAGTCGACCCCGAAGGACTCGGGCCAACAGGCAGCCCCCTCGACCTCTTCCCTTCGCCGCAGCAGCAACAGCGCATGGCGCAGCAACTCGCCGACATTGTTCTGACGCTCGGCGCGCTCGATGTTCTTCTCCCACTCATTGAGCTCGATGCCGAAGTGACGCAGCTTCGCCTGTGCTTCCGTTGACTTGTCGCGCAGATACCGGTAGGTGCCTTCCAACACCTCCGGCATCGGATCGACACGCTGCATCTGCTCAGCCTCATGCGCAAGCGCGACCAGGGTCCGGTAGCTCGGCTCGGTGTCCCAGCGGGTCAGTAAGGCGCGCCAGCGTCCTTCGCCGTCCTCGGAGAGAAAGCGCAGAGAGGTCTTGCGAAGAACCGCAGGATCGAAGGCGTGCTTACCACGCTGAGTCGGGAAGGCATCGCTGAGCCAGTCGGCCGACGCGATCATCTGTCCACTTTGCTCGAGGCGGCGCGGCGGGTGAGCGCCGCCGATCAGTAAGCCCAGCATGAGACCCGCTGACGCGGTATTCAGACCATAAGGTGGCGAGATCAAAGCCTGATAGGAGGCCCCGAGGGTGCGTTTGTGATCGTCCCGATGCGCCGACTGCAGCTCATCGAAAACGGCCTTCACCGCCGGATTGACCGGCTCTGTCAACTTCCCCGTCGGCGCAAGTGCTCGCCAACTTCGGGCCAGCACCTCCCCGGCGCGATTCTGCATCCGCTTCTGCTGTGCCTGGACCCAAGTCCCGTCGACCTGACCTGCGATCAGGCTGCGCGTGAGCTGAGCGGCATCCGCCGGGCCACCGCCGGCGGAGGTCGCAAACCCATCGAACGGAAATGGAATCGTCCGCGGATAGATCTGCGCGAAGATGCGCTCGCCGACCGCCTTCAATCGCCCGTCCGGGACGGTTTCGAATCCGGCGACCCAGTAGCTTCGCTCCTTGATCGCCTCCTGCACAGACGCCTTCAGGGCGGCGCGACCCCGCAGCATTTCCTCCGGCAAGAAGCGGCGAAAGCGCTCGCGCTCCTCGCCCGAGACCTGCTCGTCGAACAGATAGAGACGCTTGAGCGCATGCGCGATGACCTGCTTCGGATCCGCGATCCCCACAACCCAGATCGGTGCCGCGGACTGTTTGATTCGAATCAGCTCGGCTTGGAAGATGTTCGAAATCGTCTCGTCCACGGCGGCCGGGTCATCATCTGCGTGGATGTAGAGATAGATCACCCGTCCGCGGGCATCCTTTGGCGAGGCAGCTGCCTGCCAGTCTTGGAAGGCAGCCTTGACGACATTCGGCAGGGTTTGCAGGTTGGCGAGCTGGGCCTCGAAGAACCATTCCGAGGTAGCGATGTTCTGATTCAGCCCGAAATCAGTCGCGATATTGCCGATCTCGGCGTCCTTCGCGGCACGCCCGACAAACAGATCGCGCACCGCCTCCGTGCCGATGGCGGCCGTGCGTTGACGCACCCATTGCTGAAACTGGCCCCGCGTCGAGGCATCGGCGATCAGCTCGTATTGACCCAGATCGCCGTTCCACTCCAATGCACCCATCTCGTCACCCAGCCGGCATACAGCCATGTGCAGGGTATCGGCATCTAAGGCCGTGGCCTCGGACAAGAGCGCATCCGCCTGCTCTCGCGTCTGCTTCCCGACACGGGTCTTCTCTAGGATCGCCACACCGGCCAGCGTCAACTCCTCGGCTGCGCCTAAGTGGCCTTGGAACTTCTCCAGCAGGACTTGCAGGGTCTCGGCGACCGTCGAGCCGGTCTCGCGCTCGGCGGCGATCATCTCCGGGAGCATGCTGCGCAGCACCAACTCACCGGCGCTGACCTGACGCAGACGTTGCCCGACGAGCGCGTCCTCGTCGCCGATGCGGTCGATTACATCCTTGATGAAGGTCAGCGCCGAGCGCTGTTGCACGATGTCGCGCTGACGCGTGAGAAACCAGGTCGCCAGCGGATGCAGCGGCCAGCAGCCTTTCGCGATGACCTGCTCGAAGCGCTCCGGATCGCTCCACACCGGATACCGGCCGAATCCGGGCAAGGCACGAGACATCCGCTGCCAGCTCGTGTGCTGTGCCGTATCCGCCCCCGCCCGACGCCAGACATCGGTAAGACCAGCCTCGTCCTTACCGATCATGTGCGCGAAGATGGTTTCGAGATTCGTCGAGAGATATAGCTTCTCGGCTGCATCGAAGCGCGTGATGTAGCGTTGCAGCTGCCGCAGATCCGCACTGCCGAAACGCTTTAGATAGGCCTTCAACTCGTATTGGATCAGGCCGACAAAACGGACCCGATTACTGTTGTCCTGCACGCCCTGGAAGATCTGCTGTAGTGCCGTGTCGCCCGCGAGCTGCGGCTTCTCGGCCGCGTACTCCAGATAGCGTCCGAATTCGTCGAAGAGGATCAGCACGCTCGAAAAGGCCCCGTCAGGTCCGCAATAGACCTCGCAGAGCGTATTGATCAACTCTTGGGCTGATTCCTGCCCGATCACCGGGATGGCCGCGCCGTTCGCGTCCGTATAGAGGGCGTCGACCTGCGTGTAGATGGCCTCGTCGTTGTTGCGCAGCCGCGTTCGGATCTCCTCCCGACTCAGGCCGGGACAATGACGCGCGAAGGCCTCGGCACGGATGTCGAAATTGCGCTCGACGAATTGCTCGGCGGTTTGAAAACGCGGCGACAGATCGCGAATCGCGCCTGGATCTACACCATAGCGATCGAGCTGGGCGAAGACCGCCTGGATCAGGGCGTTGCCTAGGTGGAAGCCGGCCATGCCGTCCAGACAGAGCACCAGAACCGGCTTGCGCAACTGAGCGACCCGCTCGGTCACCCTCCGCCCGATCTCGGCGTCGGCTTGGGTCAGGTTCGCGACGATGCGCCCTGCGGTTGCCCCATCCGGCTCACCGAGCAAACAGGCGATCGCCGTCGAGAGGTGGGACTTACCGGTGCCGTAGCCCGCAACGGCCAGCGCATAGGGGTTGTGTTCTTCGCCGCGCAGCCCGCCGACAATCGAATCCAGCAGATCGGCAACGACGCTCGCCGTGTCTTTCAGCCGATAGCCGCGCTCGATGCCGTCTAGCTCGGCCTCGGCCACACCGTGATAGCGAGGGCCGTGGAAGACAAAGGCACTCGCTGCTTGCTGTGCTTGCGGCCAGCGATCCTGCACCCATCGCAACTGCACCGCGCCTTCGAAGAATCGCTCATCATTGAACCGAACCAGACTTCCGATCTTCACCGTCTTCTCCCTTAAGAAATCCGTATCAGAGCGATAGACTACCACTCAGCTAGACCAATTCACTATAGAGGCGATCGATCACCTGCCCCGTCTTCACCAGTCTGAGCAACACCACGCTCCCAGTGTAGCGGTCGAGCTGCGCGAGGTGTTGGTCGGCCAGCCAGTCGAGCCATGTAGCCGCCTGAGCACCGTCCCAACCCAACAGGGAAAGGATGCGTGTTTCGTGCGCGAGCTCATCGAAGCTCACCTGCTCGACGTCCCCGAAGGCTTCGTCCCAGATCAGCCACAGAAAGACCGCATAGGCCGGAAAAAAGGCGGTCTCAAGCGGCGCCGATTCGCGCCTGAAGAGCAGCTCGCCTGCGGCATTCTCAGAGGTACTTAAGATTGCAGCGTCTGCGAAGCACGTCTGTTCGCTGTACATGCGCGCGACTAGACCCGCCAGCGGCTTCAGATATTGCTTCGCGCCATGTCGCTCGGTGAGGAGATTTAGATAGGCGTTTAGATCGAAGCGCTCGCCCAAACGAAACCGTCCCTCCGCAAACAGCACGAACCAGGGATCAGCGACGCCCGTCGCCGGAGCGACGATCCCCAGACGGCGGGACAGCAGCAGATGCATGAGCCACATGGTCAGCGGCTCGCTCAGAAAGGCGTCCTCCCGCGAAACCATCGCCCCCAGCGACGTACGCGCAATCTGCCAGACCCCCTTTGATTTCGCGGCGGTTACCAACCCCATCCCGCTTGCGTAATGGATCATCGGTTCGACTTTCCCGGTCATCTTCCCGGTCGGAATCCCGGTCTCGGCGCTGATCGTCCCGATGTCGCCTCCGCCGCCACGTCCGGCAAACGCAAGGAGCTGCCCCAACAGACGTCGATCAGGCAGGAATGTACACGGGAAGTTAAAAGGCAGCGCTTTCAGCATCATCTGCAGCTTATATTCATCGGCGTCCAGAGCGGTGTTTTCATCCGGGTTCGGCGGTTTTTCTTGAGTCCAAATACAGTGTATCGGGACAGATGTCTTGGTCGTGAGGCCAAGCCACTGTGCCATCCAGGACCTTTACGGTTCGGAAATAATTCTCGTCTTGCAGTTCCTTGAATACACCGATCTCAAGAAGATCGGAACAATCGTACACTCCCGTTTCCCCGCTGCTGAACTCCAAATGCAGTTTGTAGCCTGAAAGTGGGACGACGCTTGATACTCTAGAATTCATTCGCATCACCTCTAGATGATCAATCCGTAGAACATCGATATTGAGGGCATCGCCTTTCCATTTCACGAGTCTTGCTTTTCAATATTGATTACGAGGAATTCCCACTGAGGATCGCTCGACTCACCGCAGCCCAGTTTCGTTGATATTCGATCACGCAAGGGAGTAAGGCGGCAACTCAAGCGCCCCGCCCAATCCCCGTTCCTCCAGCGTAGTGACATTGACCAGAATTGGTTTCGTCTGAAGCGTGCCGCCGGACGTCAGGACACCACCCAGCGACCAGCATTGACCCTTGTTCAGCTTGGCGAGACGTTGGCTCCATTCGGCCTTGCTCTCGCCGGTTGCTTGGTTGAGCAGTGTGGCGAAACGGTCGATCTCGGTGTCGGCGGGTTTGAAGAACAGCTTATGGCCGGCCTGGAAAAGGCGGTCGCGTTGCTCTTGGTTGAATTGGCTCGTGGTCTGTGTGGCCAGAATCAGGGAGAGGCCGAATTTGCGGCCCTCGCGCAGCATTTTGTCGATGGGTGAGTCGCTGCGGTGATCCAGGTTCTGGATCTCGTCGAGCACGACCGGAATGGGTCGATACTGACTCCCGGTGCTGGTCGCGTAGTCGTAGAGGTCCCAGAGTGTGAACTCGGTGACGAGACGTTGGATATCGCGCGCCAGCCCCTTGAGCTGAAGCACATGGACCCAGGCGTCTGGTGAGGCGAGCATCTCGGCCCAGGCCGAGTCTGCACCCTCGCGGAAAGGCTCGGATTTGATCAAGGGCTCCAGCTTATTGGCAAGACTCTCGCCGTATTGACCATCGCTGCGCAGTCCGTCCAGGAGCTTTGGCAACGAGAAGGTGCTGGAAGCGGTGATGCCGGCGTCGATGACGCGCACCAGCGCGGACTGTTGTTGATCGCCCATGGTCTCGAAGACCGAGGTGAAGATGCTCGAAACCCGCGTGGCGACGTCATAGGGTTTCTCGTCGACGGCCGGTAAAGCAGGGTCGATGACCTGGCGTTGACGTCGAAAGGGGTTCAGCGGCAGCTTCTCGGTGAAGACGTAATGGTTCCGCGGCTTGGCGATCGCCGTAAAGCGCTCTTCGACCTGATTCGGCAGGAATCCGTCGGTGTAATCGACGATGAGTGAGCGCAATCCCTGGGCGGCCATCTCGGCGAGCAGGCATTGAATACCATAGGTCTTGCCCGATCCAGAGGCGCCGAAGGCCAAGAGGTGGCGGTTCTGAAGGCGCTTATCGCCGTAATGCCAATAGACCGGTTCACCGTTGCTCTTGGTGCCGATCAAGATTTTTTCCGGAACCGGGTCGGCCGCAGGCGGTGGGCACTTAACGATTGGATCAACCTTGACAGGCGCCCCCGGTGCGGCCTGATTCGACATCACGGCCGGTCCGGCCCGCGCGGGTGATCCTTCACCTGGCGGGGTAGCCACCATCCGCTCGGGATCCCAGCCCCCGTCGTTCGACGCGCCATGGACGGGCACCGTCGCATCGCGACCGTATCGCACCGTGTCGACCGGCGGCACCTTCACCGCGGGTTTCAACGGCTCCATACGCCGGACCACATGTCCCCTCCCCGACTCCTTCGCGATCCTGGGATCACTCGTCGGCGCGGGTTCCGTCTCCCCTTCACTGGTCTTCCGCCCGAACAGCGGCCAACGCATGATCCGCCGTACGACACCACTCGAGGTATCCGGAACCGTCTCACCGTCGTCCGAACGCTCGGCCGTGGTTGTCGGGGTTTCGCGCTCCGGCGAAGTCCCGGACGCACGAACCGGGCTCTCGCCCGACAGCACAGCTCGCGAGTCCGCGTCGCGCGAGGCCGGCGTAATCGCCGTCCGCCGCACCGCCCGAATCGGCGTATCGGTCGCGGACGTGTCCGCGCCTTCCGCCGCAGGCAGTAATGCCGAGGTCCCTTCGCTCTCCACAGACGGCCGATCCTCAGCATCCCCCCGGGCAACGTCGGTCCGCGCCTCGGCCAGCTCCGCTTCTTCATCGGCGCGCCTAACCGTCGAGCGAATCGCAATACGCTGCTCCCCTAGGGCCACCGAGCCCTGCGGTGCATCCTCCGCGAACAGTGCGGTCAGCCCCTCATGGCCAAGGGCCACATGCCAGACCGCGAAATCGTTCGGTACAGTGAACGGCGCCGCGACCACGCCCGGCGGCAACGCCATCGGGGTCAGCACGGGCTCCGGGCCGGGTTCGTTGGTCCAGAAGGTGAAGATGGCGCCCTGCCAGGACATCTCGTAATAGCCCTCGGCCAGGTTCTCCAGGGCACGATCGAGCTTACGCCACTCGATCTCCGAGAGTTGCACGACCGCCCGCGAGGTCACGGCACGTTGAAGTTGCGCCCACCAGTAGCGCCGATCGAAGCTTACCCGTCGCAGATCGTCACGGTTCGGTGCCAGCAGCGGCATCAGGTGCGACAGGCCCTCCTGGACTTGGTCGCTCGCCTTGATCAGATGCGCGGGGTTCTGTTGCGCGAACTTGCACTCGATCACCACCGCATGCAGCAGCGGCAGATCGTTCTCGCGCGGGATCAGGGACAACTGCAACAGATCCGGACGGTGGGTGACATCGCTCCCCGCAAACCAGTGCAGCAGCGAATCGACCGGCAACAGTTGCGACATGGCCGCCGTCGGTACCGCCAAGGCGCGCCGGATCGCGGCGAAGCCAACCACCTCGCGCACACGCTCGCTGTCGCCGACTACCGCACGCAGCGCGGAGAGACCGATCACCTCCTCGGCCTCGTTCACCACCTTGGCTGCCATGCCGTCCAGCGCGACGTCGTCCTGATAGGGCATCAGGCCCGCCAACTGACCGCGGACCAGACCGGCAAGCTGCGCCAGGGTGTCCTGCTGCGTCGAGATCGATAGATTCAGCTCGCCGTAGTCGCCCAGCCCGGAGGTAAAGCCGACGATCTTGCGGCGCTCGTCCCCCTCCCCCGTGCGCAGCAGGCGTTTGTCCACGAAAGGATCGATGCAGGCGACCCATTGCGCCTTGGCATGCAGCGCCTCCACCACTTCCTGCCAAGGGGAGTAGTCGATCTGGCCGAAGATCAGATGATCCTTGTGTGGATTCAGATCATTGCGCAGACGCGCTGAGAGATCAGCGTGTCGTGTCTGGATCTGCAGACGCCGATTGCTCAGCAGGCTCTGCCGACGCCAGGGGTCGCCGGCCTGGATGGGGCGGGGATATTCGCAAATCGGAAATTGCCCGATATTGCTTGCGTTGAAATCGAACTGGAACGGCAACGCCGGCTCGGCCTTGCCGGTCAGGTCCCCCTCCAGAAAGTGAAACAGGAAGGCGATGTCATAGAGCCGGCGCTCCTGTGCCAGTAGGTCGACCATCCGCCCCCGATCCGGCGCGAACCGATGACCAACCGACAACACCAAGGGCCGCCCGCTTTCGCGATGTGCCTCGGCGAGTTGATGGCGCCAGGCCGAAAGCCGGCTCTCCATCGCCATCGGCGAGGAGGAGGTCGAGTAGACCATCACCTCGCAATGAAAGGCCGGCCAATCGCGCGGAGTGCTCTTCAAATAGGCGCGCAGGAAGCGATCCACCCCGGACAGGACGGTGCCTAGCTCTTCGACATGCAGGGCCAGGATGCGCATCCCGTCCTCGGCGAACGGATAAAGCTGGCGATAATCCTCCAGTACCCGCACCACCACCTCGCTCTCTTCTGTGGGGCGTGTGATCTCGGAGACATTGTCGTCGTCGTCGCTCTCCTCCTCGCGCAGCAGCGTCTGAACCGCGAGGCTCTTCTCGCCGTCGCGTTCCGGCCCGAGATGATGCAGCAGACCGAACGATTTGATCTCGGCCGAGAGACGCCCGGTCTGATCCACCACTAGACCGGCCAGCGGCCGATGGATCTCGGCCAGCTTCAGCAACTGGTTGAAGGCGGACTTGCCGTCGTGACCCAGCGCCAGCTCGGCCGCGGCCTCCGGAAAGCCGTCGCACAGGAAGCGTTGGCGTGCGAAGGTTAGCTCCAACACCGAAGGGCTGATCCCAAAGACGATCGCCGAGCGCAGAAAGCCGTCGTTCTCGGCCATCTCCTCATCGACAAGCAGGAATGCCTTGTAGAGGCGCCGCAGCAGCTCGCTGCTGCCGCACAGCGTTGGATCGAGCACCTGCTCGGCCAGCGCCAGGTAAGCCTGCAGCACTGGCAAGAAATCGTGCGTGATGGCGTGGTAGTAGCCCTGTTCCAAGTAGCGTTTCAGCAAGTTTCGATAGGCCCCGGAAAGGGTCAGCACGGCCCGCCACAATAAGGGATCGAAGAGATCCTGAGACACCCCGTCCAGGAGATCGACCAGGCTCAGCTCGTTGAGCGCCTGACTCACCAGGCGATTCGCCTCGTCCTCGTCGGCGGCGTAATAGAGCGCCGTCATCACCACCGACGGGATGCGAAACGCAGGCAAGATGCGATGCGGATTCCCCGCTTCGTCCCAACGCTCCAGCACGGTCTTCGCGCACAGGCGCCTCACCCGTTCAGGCTGGTTCGGACCGATCGACCAGTGGAAGGGCCGCGTCATGTCGCCCTCCCCCTCCTCGGTCTCCAGGATCACCTTAAAATGCAAATGTGGCCGCCCGCGGCTGACTCCGTACGCCAGTTCGTCCAGATTCATATCCATGCAAATCGGGATCACCCGCTCCCAGTCATCGCGTGCGGCCCCGACCTGATCGCCGTCGATCGGCAATCGCCACTCGATCCGATCAAGAACCTCGACGATACCGCCGAGACAGCCTTGCAGCAGCTCCTTCGCCAAAAACTCCTTCCCGAGACCGGCGTCCTCGTCCGCCTGAAGGTCATGCCTGAAAGCCACCAGCTCGATCCGCACCGACTTGAGCGTCTCGGCCAGTGCGCTGCTGCCCCGACGCTTCTGGAACTCCAACAGGGTCAGCCAGATCGCCTGTAGGAAGGCATCGAGACTTTGGCCGTTGAGATTGAAAGGCTTTTTGGGCGTACCACCCTTCCCCTCATTGGTTTTGGCCTTGAGCAACCGCAGCACGGGTCCAAGATCGGTTTGCAGCAGCCGTTCCCGCGCCTTGGTATCGGCCTCGTGGATGAAGGCATACAAGGTCTCGGAGAACGCCTTCGGGCTGTCGTACAGCGGCAGATTGTCCAGTGTCGCCGGCAGATCGAGCCGATCCTCGTCGAGAGCCTCCTGGATCTTCTTCCAAGCCTTCTTCTGCTCGAATGTTGTTTTGAACCGCTGATGCGAAATAAAAGTTGCGGCATCCTTCAGAAGCCCGGTGCTCTTCCGACTCGGCTGCACGTCGAAGAACGGAGGGATTTCCCAGAAGGGTAATTTGGCATAGAAACGATTGACAACATCCGAGAGCGCATAGAGATCCTGCCCGTCAGCGATCACCTCGTTTTGAAGGAAGCCCGATAGGCGCTCAAGCTGACGTGGCCGTGTCAGAAACAGATCCTGCAAAACCGAATCAAAACGCTCGATTTCCGTTTGACTCGCCGAAAGCCCGAAATCACTATTGATGCGCTCGATCCAGGGCGCGAATCCGGTCTCCATACGTTGCCACAGACGACCCTCGTCAACGACGTGAAAGTTGGCCAATCCGCCTTGATCGGATGCATGGTTGAGACCGAGCAACACAACGACAAGCCCCTCCATCTCAGGGCTGCGGGTCCGATTCCTGTACCAGGTCAGATGATCGTCTAAGTCGATCCAACCTAGTTCGTCGCCTGCGCCCGGCGCACCATGTGCCGCCAGTTCTTGATCCAAATCGGCTTGACTGTACTCCTGACGCCAATCGTTCCAGAGTCCAGCGGCGACCTTGAAATGACACTCGATCCGTGAGTGCTTCGACCAGGCGACGCGATGTTCCTCAAGTGTGGCAAACAGATCGAATGTGTTGACAGGAGAAAGACTTTGAATGATGAATCTGGCTTCCCTTGGTCCGTCGGATTCAGATAGCACGCGGTCCCACTCGCCCGCGAGGTATTCCGCCAGGCTGTCTACGAAGAGATTCATCCTCGGGCCTCACTGTTTCCATCAGGGTTGTGCACGATCGATACGGCGTCGGAAAGTTCGATAAGAAAGCCACCCTGTTGTAGCGTTTCCTCGATCCAGCCGGTACTGACATCGACCCCGTAACTCTTCTGATGACCAGCTGCGCTGGACCACTTGAGGGCCTCCGCCAAGGGCTGACCTCCAAGCACGATGCCGTAGTGTGCGAACACACGGTCATAAAACCTATCGAGCGGAAGGTGTTCTCCAGGACGCACGAGGGCTGCAACCAAAAACCGAACCAAGCGCGGATTCAGTGAGAATCGCTGCCCTGGGCCTTTTATCGGTATCATTAGGCCGATCTCTTTTGATATCTTTCGAAAGATCTGGAATCCATGCTTGTCCGCTTCGGCGGAACTCGCGCCCTTTCCCTGAAATTGCTTGTTCCTTAAAACTCTATAGAGTAAAGCCTCGATTTTCGAGACAGACGCCTGAGACATCTGTCTTATCGGAGACCCTGAAGATCCCTCCGGATCACTCGTAATCCAGGTATAGTTTCCACAGAATCCGAAGGTGTCGCCCTCGCCCTGATCGACCCGTCTCGCTTGAAAGCAAAGACTTCTCAAAACATGGATGCAGCAGAGCGTTTGAAGTAGATCGAGTTTTTCCAAAGAACTCAGGCTGAGCGAACAGATGTTGTCGATTTCAACTGCAAACAGAAGTGCCTCGGTTCGACTCACGGATGGAGTCCAGCCTAGGGACGCAACCTTTCCATCATCCTGAAGCTTAAAGGATGAAAGCCGTGCCTCGACCATAGAAACCAGGTCATTCAGTGGCCGGATTGCGTCCTCGAGAATCGAACGGAGCCCGAGCTGAACACGCTTCTTACGTTCGCTGATACTGAAGTCTCCGATATGCCGATACTCGACCCGCTGCATCAGCTTCAACAACTCCGGCGCGGCAGGTTCGGAGAACAGGTTTGCGAGTTGTAAGAACAACAACTCCCCGCCCCGAGCCATGAAATTATGGCGATCCGTTGCAAAATGTTTTTTGCCATCTGCCCAGTCCTTTAATTCAGAATCCTTCTTCGCTGCAGAGTGAAGCCAATCAAGCTCACGTCCGAGCAAGGCTTTTGAAGCAGGTAAAAAACTGTAAGTAACCCAGGTCCGGTTCTTAGCGATACCGACGAAACCGCCGAGCAAGCTTTGAACCAAGCGAATCGCTTCATCCTTTTGATCGGAGCTGCCTTCAACCGCATCGCGAAGCATCTGAATAGCATTAAAATAGGCTGCACGATGTACCGTGTGCCTTGTTTCGAGTTTGGATGTCGGGAAGAATGCAAATAGCTTTAATGCAATGCGATCCATCGGCCAGTAACCGTACGCCCCGCCTTGATCTGGCAGGATCTCGAAACAATACTCGCCAGCACCATCCTGCAGCTTCGGAGAACCAAATACCAACAAAAACTCGGCAAGATACTCTACCGGCGTTTGGTCTTTGTAGAACCGCCTCCCGTAAAGTCGAATTGCTGAATTTGTCTTGTCGGAACTCGAACCGCTGATATTGGCGTTCTTGGGAAAAGGTCGAAGGCTCTCGTTGATCGCGTCTGTCGTCGTCATTGCTCGACCTCCAACACCTGCCGTTCATTATCCAGAAGATAGCGATGCGCATGAACCTGCCCATCGATCCCTGCGCGAAGTAATTGAATCCGAAATCGATCGGAACTGCCGCCGAGCACCCTGAGCAGCTCGGCGCGGAACCACTCCAACTGTGCAAGGTGAATCCTAGCGAGCTCGCTTCCTAGATCACCGGCTATACGATTTTCGATAAAGTCGAGCAGAGGTAACGTCAACGGTAGCTTGACGACGCCATTTCGAAACTGGAGAACGGGAAGACGGCGGGGTTCGTCGTAAGCGAGGTCAAAATCCTGAAACGACAGCGTCGCCATCACAAACTGAGTCGGCTGCACGACAGCTCGATCAGGCCGGCGCAATGTCAGGTACAGGCGCTCCTGGTCTTGACGGAACTGCCCGGCGCTGAAGCCCGAGAAGATCTCTAGAAGAACCCGTAAGCAAGCGCGACAAAGTCGGCCGCGCTCCCCGCGGCTGATGATCAGCTCCTGCCGAGTCGCCCACAGATCAAAATCGCGGAGGCGAGGCGACTGGAGAAACGTCGCCCAGTACGTTTCCGCGGCCGCTTGCCCGCTCGCGATCGGTTGACCGAAAACATACAACATACGTCTTTGCGCAAAACGCCATTGAACTCCGGGGGATTCCTGACCCCGCAGCCGCCAGCGTTCGCTTAGGGGTTTCAACCACTCGGAAAGGATCGCCCAACCGTTCCCATTCGATGAAGACAACTCCCGCTCGAAATCGACAGCAACCGGACCGCCGAAAATCTGCCGTCGAAGCAACTGAACAGCCGTAAGACCGCCGGCCTCTTGAACGGGTTTGCCATTTCGATAGCCGAAGAATCCTTCGCTAAACAGAACTCCTTCCAAACCGTCCGTGCCCTTTTCGATGCCTTCCGAAGGCGATTCCAGAACCAGGTTCTTTGCTTCCTTGCAGGTCATCCCGCCTGTCATCGCAAACGCGAGTTGTGCGACCATCTGCCGTAATGTCAGTCGCTGCTCGTACGCGTTGAGTCGCTGATAAATCCACCGAACACGCTCTTCGGCACCCCCTTCGGTCGCCTTCAGCGCCCGCCGGTTCAAAACCAATGGACATGCCGACTGAGCCACGCAGGCGTCGCACTTCGCCCAAGCGCTGTGGTTGATCATCCGGGTCAAGACACGGGCCCCTAAGGACACATTGTCCAACCGAGCCATGTTCAGAATCAGCATATCCTTCGGGAACATCTTCAGAACATGCGACTCGATATCGTGCTTCGCGTAGGGGCGATTGAGATACGCGAGGATCCGGCTCTCGATATCCGGCAATGCCTCGCGTCGCTCTGAGAACTCTCGTAATGTATTGAGCAAAGGCCCCGTGTTGCTGACAATCAGCCATGACCCCGGCTCTTCAAAGCTCTGTTCGAGCTTCTGCAGGCGCACGGCAGCACTTAACTCACTCATGTCCTTAAGGATATGGATCACTCGACTACCCGAAGCAGGATGCGAGATGATCTCCACTTCTTTAAGAGCGCTCGTCAGCGGGTCTTTAGGAGAAAGGCCCCTGATTCTCTTGAGGACGTCGAGTGCGACGGTCGACTTGCCGTCGCCTGCATGTCCTGTGAGCACGACGACGTGATCTCGACCAGCAGTTAAGACATCGCAAATTGCATCGACAATCTCGAACGGCTCATAAATCTCGGAGAAATACTCGTTCAGCGCCTGAGATTCTGCAAGCGCATTCGCTCCCGAAGCACCGATATTGTGCAATGAGTTAAAATACGAAATGAGTCCATTTTGATTCATCTTAGTTGCTCCTTGAATCTCATGCTGCGCTCCTGATGGAAAGGGAGCGACAAGCAGATTCCGAGTCGATTCTTCAGTTTTGCGTTCGGAATCGTCTGCACATTCGTTCTCGGAATTGCTCTCCATTTCCCAAGAGGTCGGCATTCCGATGCATGCAAGAAGGCTAGAACGCTCGGAGGCGTCAAAAAATTGCGATATAAGGTCCGTTGTAATCCGATAGGCGATCGATCGATCCAGAGTCAGCGCCTCGAAAACGTCAGCCGTGAATCCACCATGGATGTCGCGCGCTAATAATTCGGATTTCGACAAATGGCCGACACTTGTCCGCTTGAGATTCTCGCTGTCCTCGATCTCCCATAAACCGTCGCCTTCCAAACGACCGAAGGGATAATGGGTATTGGAATGCTCAAGCGCATACGGGTAGAAACGAGCAAATAATGCTCTGAGCTCATGATCGTATACACTGAAGCGCTCCATGCGCCGTTCGCCATTCCAACATCGACCGAGTGCGAGTAAAAGGAGTAACGGTTTGTGTCGATGGGGAGTGCCACCTTGACCGACCTGAACTCGCACTTTAGCAAATAAATTTTCCATCCGATCCATGACTAAAGCGTACAGATAAGACACGCATCATCCGGATCTTCATCGGGATCCGTCAACTGATCAATCAGTTTCTTCGGGCGCGACATAGTCTTTTTCTTTTCAGGTGCGAGCTGAGCACGGCTGACGATTTCGTCCAAAGTGCCCGCTTGGTTCCAGGTGTAGATTTTCCCCGATTCGTCTTCGCTTTTCTCGTATTCTTTCGCTCGCTCATAAAGCTCGGGATGATTTTTTTGAAGCCCGACCCACTCTTCATGGCGTTGAAAAAAACAGAAGTAACATCCGGATCGACTTCGCCAACTGTAGTATTTCGGTAGACCTAGCCCGGATTCTTCCAAGATGTGCGTAATGTCTTCCTTGTTGAGCCCATCTTCCTTAAAAGGAAAGCATGTCTTGATGTTTGGCTTGGTCGAAAGGTATCCGGCACGCGCGGGCTCATCAGCACGAATGGCGATATAGGAGATGACATCGTCGTCTCCGACGTAATTTTCAAACGGGAGCAGTTTCAGGTTGATCGTACACCAACGCTGTCGCGGTGAAGGTAAATAGTTGTTGTGCAGCTTGAGATAGTAGTCAAAATCTCGTCGCGCATTCAGCTTCGCAATCGGCTTCCCCAAATAATCTTCCAACAGATCGATATATTCCAAGGTCTCGGGAAGCTCCGCACCCGTATCCGCGAAGAAATATTCCATATCAGGGATTCGGTCGCGCAGATAGATGGCGAGGGCGGAGCTGTCCTTGCCGCCGGATAAACCGAGGAGATGACGGACGGGCTTGGCGGGGGTCTCGTCATTCATAGGTGGATTCTCCTGTGGGTTCGGTCCGAGCGAATCGCTCCCAGAGCATGGCGAGGACGGCGAGTCGATCGCTTTCGGGGACGTCGGCGAGGGTCGCTGCGATGTGTTCGGCACGGGCGGTCGCAGATTTGCGCTGCGCGTCCGAGAGATGGATGACACGGCTGATTTCGCCATGCCGGCGGTCGACGGTCTTCATGAGCAGGGGATCGCCGTTGTGTCCGTCGGGGACGGGATCGTGGTTGTTGACCTTGCCGAGTCGGAGTCGTTCGAGATCGTGCAGCTGGTTGGCGAGATCGCGCAGACGCAACTCGGCGAGTCGACGGGTTTCCTCGTGCCACTTGGTCGGGGGCATCTTGCCGAGCAGGGTTGCAACGGATTCGAGCCAAGCCTGGTCGGAGTCGTGAACGGTGTCGCAGAGACGTCGGATCAGTGCACCGAGGCCCATGCGGTCGGGGGTGAAGCGATCGAGACCCTGATAACGCTCGGTCACGGCGGCGCGCAGGGCTGCGAGATCCTTGATCGGCGCAGCGATCAGCACCCGGGCCAGCTCGGCCTGCCAGTGGTCGAGCAGAGTCGGATAGGCGTCGTTTAGCTCCCTGAAGACTTCACGCAGTCGCACGATGAATGGCTCGACCCGCGCTGGATCGGCCGTCGCAAAGTCGTCGATGGCGATGCCGCAGGCGCGCGGGAGTGCTTCGAACAGCAAGGCCCCCGGGCTGCGCGCGCCCTGAAAGGCGTCGCGCACCTGCGCCGCCTCGGGGCTGAGTGTCTTGCAGCGCTGGGTGTACTCGGGCAAACCTGAGATGAATCGTACCAGCGGACGCACGATATCGAGCAGGGTTGCGTCCGCGCGAACACGTCCGACGATGTCTTTGATGTAGCGATCGAAGATCTCGCCGCGCAGTCCGCCGAGATCGAAGCGTTCCAGGGCAAAAAGCTCGGGGCGCCGACACAGCAGCTCGGCTTGCTCGACCGTCAGCGCTTCGCAGAAGGCGCCTTCCTGGTAGAAGGCGACCTCGCGGCGGTTCGCCTGAAGATAGGCGATGATCAAGACCGGCAGGGGGCCGAGCTTGGCGCCGAAGGGCGGGTGCTGCAGTCGGGCGTAGATCTCGGGCAACCCGACCTGACGGTCGCCGACCGCCCCGAGGATCTTGTCGATTTCTTCCCAGAGGGGTTTTAGACGACAGGGATCCGGGTCCGATGGGACATGGAGTGCGTAACCCGTCTCGCCGGCGACGCGACGATGCAGATTGCTTTGCTTGAGCAGAGAGAGATAAAGGCTCTTCTCTGCAGGTGTCTTCTCGATGCCGAGATGGGGTCGATCGGGCGCTTCGAGCATGGCGGCGATCAGCCGCTTACGGCCGAGATTGGCGCTCGGCGAGGGACGATCGCGGTTGATGAGCTCGTTGCGCAGACGTGGCGACTTCGGATAGCAGATGTCCTGCACCCAGGCCGAGAGCTGCATCTGGAGGTCGCGCCGATCTTTCACCGGACGCTCTTGGGCCGGACGTTCCCTGCCCTTCCAATACCAGCGCAGCGCCTCGGGCTCGTCGAGCAGTGCGCGGATGAGCTGCAGGGTCTCAAGCTCGGCGTTGTTGAGCCAGGCGCGGTGCTCGCGCTGCGCGACAGGGTCGTGGTGGAGCGCCGCGTGACGCGTCGGCAGATCCTGCAAGGCCATCCATTGCGCGACCGCCTCATGCAGGCGCTCGGTGAAATGACACACCGCAACGACGCTTCTAAAGGGCGCGCCCTCAAGGGTCGGCTCCTCTTGTGCTTCGGCGAGGTAGAGCCACAGATCGAGCGTGTCCCGGGCGGTCGGATCGGTGTCGATGGACTTCGGCGGCCAGCGGTCCGAGGCGGTAAAGCGCGGCGTAAAGGCGCGGACCGTGCCGCTTTCGATGGTCGCCCGCCGCGCCACCAGCGGCCGCAGCGGGGCGAGCGCGTTCAGGGTGTCGACCAGCGAAAGCTGCGCTTGCTCGGCGGTGGCCTCGCGCAGGGCGGCGGCGAGATCGAAATCGCTGCCTTGCCAGACCCGCCACTCTTGACTGTAGCTGCGGAAATGGATGGTGGAGACGGCTTCGAGCCGTCGCAGCAGCTGCGGCGCGGCCTCGTCGAACAGCAGGCGCAAGAGCGGCTCGCTGGGCTTGAGCCCACGCTGCGCTCCGATGAGATTGAGTAGGCCGATGGTCTTGAGGACATTCACAGCGGGATCGTCGGGGGCGCTGTCGAAGCGCTCCAGTGCGGTGATGACCTCGACCCAACGATGGTAGGTCAAGGGGTCCGAGACGCTGCCGGATTGGTTGAGGATGAAATAGTCGTAGAGTTCCCAGGGGCCGATCCAATCGCCCATGCGTAAGCGGCCGAGGCGCTCGCGCAGCCCGAACGGCTCGGCGCTGCCGAGGTACGAGAAGAGCGTGCGCTCGTTCTGCGCGACCTTCTGGCAGAGGGTCGGGAGGATGAGGAGCGTGATGGGGTGCAGGGGGTAGCAGAGCTCGAAGAGGGCACGGGCCTGCGCCCTGTCCAGGCCGACGGGGAGTGCGCCATGCCGTTCGAGCGCATCCGTGATCCGATCGAGCTGCGCACACAGGGTCGGCGGCAGAGGCGCGGTGCGTTCGAAGGCGGCGCCGACAATCCGCAGCGATTGCTCGGCCGGCTCGATGAAGGCGATGGACTCGAAACGGCCTTGGACCTTTTGCCATTCGTCGCGCAATTGCTTGCCGAGCCGCTGGCTGTAGTATTCGAACGCCTGATGCAGCATGACGAGCAAATACAGCGGGGCAACGCTCGCGACTTGTGCGTGCTCGGCCAGGAGTTGCAGCAGATGGATCTCGCGATGCTGCGGGTGGTAAGACTCGTATTCGAGAAACTTGCCGAGCTCGTCGATCTCGATCAGCACGCCCGATCCGCCGGCATGCGCCCAAGCGCGCTGCACGCGTCCGACAAGGTGCAGGATATGATCCATCGGCGTCCCGGGTTGGGCCGCGGAGAGGACGTCGTCGACCAATGCGGCAGGCAAGCCGGCTTGCTCGACGGCGAGCGCGAGGCCGAGCATCAACTGCCGAATCAGCGAGTCCGGGATGCCGTTGATGGCGACCCGCAAGTAGCCGCGGCCGTTCGGGTGGGCGGTGCCAAAACGGGTGGCGAGATCGGGGGCGGCGGTCTCAAGCACCGCCATCGCCGCGGAATGCTGCTCAGCTTTGGGTGCCGACAAGACGGCGGCGGCGAAGAGGCCGAATACCGATTTACCGGTGCCGTAGGGGCCGATCAGCGCCAGTGCTCGCTGATGCGCGCCAGCGGAAAGACCGTCCGCCATGCGCTCCAACGCCTGTGCGGCGCGCGACGTCGGAACATAGGCCCGGATCAGATCGGGCGCGTCGGCATCGCGCGTCAGGTTGATCGAGCGGGTATAGGCGGTGCCGATGTGGATAGCACGATCCAATGTGGTCACGTCGCGGTCCTTCTGGGCTTGTTGTCTCGCTGGTTGGATGATGGTGTCCGGTTCCATGACGTCTCGGACCGCGTCACTGTCGACCTCGATCACTTTCGGAGCCTGTCACGCGCCCTGCGTTCTCAATGTGCGCTCGGCAGATCGCGTAGCGCTTGGATCTCGTCCAAGGGCAGCTTGCTGATGTCCGCGATGGTCGCGTTGTCGAAATCGGTTTTCCGGATCAGCTCCAGGGCGGTTTCACGGCGGCCTTCTTGTCGCCCCCGTTCAAGAATCTCCGCGTTCCATTGTTCGACGCGTTGCTGCAACATGACATGTACCTCGTTGAAGTCATCAATGCTCGGAAGTTGGATTCCGGTGCGCTTCTTGCGGATGAAGCTTCGGTAGATCCAGCGCCCGAAGGCGCGCTTGAGGCTGTCCAGCGCGGAGCTGTCCAACAGCTCGACGAGGCGCGCGTAGACGGCGAGCCAGGTCGCCTCATCGCGCGCCTTCTCCAAGCGGAACAACGCCGCCACCAGATTGCGGACCTCCGGCGGATAGGCGTCGTCACGCGCGATCGCCCCCTCGTCCAACAACAGGTAGGACCATTGTGGTCGATAGCGTTCCAGTCCACCCGGAACGGGCTCGATCAGAGAGAACAACTCGGTCTGCGCCGTCCAGCGCGGCTCGCCGTTGTAGAGCACGATCGGCAGAACCGGCGGCAAGCGTCCGCTCCGGCTCAATGCGCCTTGAGCGATCAGATCCTGGTAGAGCAGGGTCGCATAGTTGGCGATTCGCACTGCCGTCGACATGCGAGAACAGTTGACGGTAACTGTGATCGTGGTGGCGCGGCGAGGTGTGCTTGCGCGTCATGGGAACATTGCACGGTCGACGCTGAAGAGCACGCTCATGCGGGGGCCCTTCCGCGATAGTGCTGCGAGAGGATGTCGATCGGGTCGACGACCTCGCCGCGTCGGTAGAGCTGATGCACGCCGGCGGTGTCGCGCAGCTCGTAGCTACGGGGATCCTGCTCGACGACGCGGGCGAGTCCGGTCATCAGTCCGTCCTCGGTCAGGCGGAACACCGCACCGGGGGCGGCCCAGCCCTCGGCGCTGTAGAGGACGACGCGCATCGGCAGGGCCGGCTGTTGGGGCTCCGCGGCGAAGCGTTGGGCGAGCGCGAAATGCAGGGCCACCGGCGGCAATGCCGGGCGTGTGCCGCGAAGGCTGCGATAACCGGCGTCGGGATCGCTCTCCACAAGCCCGAGCTGCGCGAAGGGCGAGTCGAGATGCTCGTCGGTGCGCCCCGCCTCGGCAGCATACATACGCAACAGGGTGGAGATGTCGGATTTCAAGGTGCTCGCCGATCGCGGCGCCTTCAGCTCCTGCTCGGAGAACTCGCCGATGGCGCGCAGGGCATCGGTATCGCGAAAACGCGGCATGGGGAAGCGGTTGAAGAACCAGAAGAATCCGGTCGCGGACTCGGCGTTGGAGGCGATCAGCCAGTGGAGGATCCAGAGTGTGGCGTCGTCTTCCAGATAGGGGTCGCCGCGCGAGCCGAGCAAGGTCGTGCCGAGCCGTGTCGGCTTGCCGCGCCCGCTGTCGAAGGTGACCAACCCGGTGACCTGCAGCCAGTATTGGATGGCGTTGACCATGTTGCGCCCGACACCGAGGCGGATCATGGCGTCTTCGGGCCGCGCGAAGATCTCGGGATCCTCCGCCAGCGCCTCGAAGCCTTTCGGCAGCCAGCCGTAACGCAGCGGGAAGGTCTCGTGGCGCCCGAAGGTGGCCTTGGCGCGATTGAGCTTCATGGGGCGGAGGGTTTCACGAGGCGGGTCAACATCAGTGTTGAGAGGCGGTTCCTACGCAGGGCCCGTGCGAACGGCCCCTGCGACCTTTTGAACGAAGAGTACAGCAACCCGGAGGCGGCGCCAAGGTACACGGGTGTGACGATGTCGACCCTTTGAGATCGTCGGACGACGCTCCCGGTCATGCGGCGCCGTGTCGGGTGGTTATCGCGTACGCTTGGCAGTTGCCGGGCTTCGGTCTAATGTCGTGCCTGTTCCGGGAATGGAGATCAGTCATGTACGAGAATATGAAGCCGGATGTCTTGGCGCGATTGTTCCAACAACGCAGTCAGGCGCGGCTTATTCGCTTCGACGAACAGACGGTGCCAGGCACAGCGTTGAATGACTTGAACCCTAAACTCTGGAACCGATTCAAGACCGTGATCTCGCCTAAGGACGATCGGGAATTTCTCGAAAAAATGAAATTGATTTCCGACATGGATAAGCGTGGCGAGGGCGTGCCGATCATTCTGATCGAAAGCGAGAAGTTATCCGGAAAAAAACCGGAATTCAGGCTGATCGATGATGCCGAGCTCAAACTGACGATCTTTGCGGCGCCGTCACCCCATGGGGAGGATTGATCGTGGGGATGATGCGTCCTTTCCTTGTGCGCTCCTGTCTCCGTGTCTCCGTGAGAGATTCCTGAGGGTGCCTCGATCCTCGTTTCGGCCACATCGGCAGTGTCCAGGTCGCCGACCGCGACCGCCCGGTACGCCGGATTCATCCGGCTGCCCCAGGGGGGTACGGGCGACTTCAGTTGCCCGAGCGCGCATTCGCGGCGGACTGAAGTCCGCCCCACTGCAGCCGACTGAAGTCGGCGTACCCGGTCGGATGCCGGCTAATCTCCCATGGCTCGAATGCGGGCGATGGCCTGTCGGACGGAGGCGGCGGCTTGGTCGATCTCGGTTTCGGTGTGGTCGCGGCCGAAGCTGATGCGGACGGCTCCGTAAAGCGTCCCCTCCTCGACCTCCATCGCGCGAAGGACGTGGGAGGGCTCGACGGCGCCGGAGGAGCAGGCGGATCCGGAGCCGATCGCGAGCGCGTCGGCGAGCTGATTGATGAGTGCGTCGCTCGGCACGCCCTCGAAGGAGATGTTGAGGATATAGGGCGAGGTTCGGGCCGGGTCGCCGTTGATGTGAACGCGCAGGTCCTTGCCGAGGCGTTGCAGGAAGCGCTGCTTCAGCCCGCCAAGAAGCCGGAGGTCCTGCTCGCGTCGTGCTGCGACGCGGGTGAGCGCGCTGCTCAGGCCGACGATCTGATGGGTCGCGAGTGTTCCCGGGCGCAGTCCGTATTCCTGTCTTCCGCCTTCCATTAGGGGGCGAAGCCGGACATGCCGGCGGTCGCGCACGACGAGACAGCCGACGCCTTTGGGGCCGTAGAACTTGTGCGCGGAGAGCGACAGAAGGTCGATTGGGATCCGTGTCAGGTCGATCGCGAATTTACCCGCGCCTTGCGCCGCATCGACATGGAAGAGGACACCGGCCTCCGCGACCGCTAAGGCGACCTCGTCGATCGGCTGCATGACGCCGGTCTCGTTGTTGGTCTGCATCAGCGAGACCATAAGGGTCTCGGGACGTAGGGCCGCGACGATGGACTCGGGTGTGACCCAGCCGCCGCGGCTCGGCTTCACATACGTGGTTTCAACGCCGTCGGACTCCAGCCCATGGCAGCAGGCGAGTACGGCCTTGTGTTCGATCGCGGAGGTGACCAGATGTCGCCCCTGCGCACGGTATCCCAAGGCGATGCCGCGCAGCGCGAGGTTGTTCGCCTCGGTTGCACCGGCCGTGAAGATGACCTCGTCGGTGTCGCACCCGAGTTCTGCGGCGACCGTCGCGCGCGCGGCCTCGACATGTTGCGCTGCGTCTCGGCCTTGCGGGTGGGTTGTCGAGGAGGGATTGCCGGGGACGTTGCGCAGAACATCGATCATGTCCTCGATGACGTCGGGGTCAACCGCGGTGGTCGCGGCGGTGTCGAAGTAGAGCGGCTGCATGGTGTTTGGCTGATGGCGTGTTGGGTGTCGAGATCGACGGGGCGCCGTTCGTGGCAGCCAAGTAAGCCTTAGGTGTGGTCAGTATGCAAGGCACCGGGTGTCCGTTGATCTGCACTCGGCAAGTCAACGGACACCCGGCGCCTTGAGAATGCCCCCGCAGCGCGGGGGAATGGGTTTCGCTTCGCGTTGTGCTTCGGCTTCGGGCGTCGGAGCGGGGAGGATGGGTTTCGCTTTGCTCTACCCATCCTACGTTGTGCTTCGGTTTCGGGCGTCGGAGCAGGGAGGATGGGTTTCGCTTTGCTCTACCCATCCTACGTTTTCATCGTCGGTTAGTGGCTTGCTGCGCCCTCTGCACCGATGCCGGTTTCGCAACGGATCCGCTGGGCGGGATAGGCCGCCCGATCGATCTTGGCGCGCTCGGAGTTGTCGAGGATCGAGAAGATCCAGATGCAGAAGAAGGCGATCGGGATCGAGATGATCGCCGGGTTGTCAAGCGGGATCAGCCCGACCGGAACTGCAACACCCTCTGCATTGACCGCCGTGAAGCCGAGTACGTCGCCCCAGACCGCCTTAGAGACGACCGTGAGGCCGACCGCGCTGAAGAGCCCGGCGAAACCGCCGATCATTGCACCGCGCGTCGTCATCTTGCTCCAGAAGATCGAGGCCACCAGCACCGGGAAGTTCGCGCTCGCCGCGATCGCGAAGGCCAATCCGACCATGAAGGCGACGTTCTGGGATTCGAACGCGATGCCCAAGCCGATCGCGAGCAAGCCAAGGGCCAGAGTCGCGATGCGCGAGACCTGGATCTCGGTTTTCTCGTTGCTGCGACCGCGGGCGATCACGTTGGCGTAAAGATCATGCGAGATCGCCGATGCTCCGGCGAGGGTCAGACCTGCAACCACGGCAAGGATGGTCGCGAAGGCGACCGCCGAGATGAAGCCGAGGAAGAGGTTTCCACCGACCGCTTCGGCCAGGTTGATGGCAACCATGTTGGTACCGCCCAACAGGCCGGTAATCAACTGATCCTTGATCACGGAGCCGTCTGCCGCAAGTGCCTCGGGTTTGAAGAATTGCGGGTTCTGCGACAACAGCACGATCGCTGCGAAGCCGATGATGAAGGTCAAGATGTAGAAATAGCCGATGAAACCCGTGGCGTAGAAGACCGATTTACGGGCCTCTTTGGCATTCGGAACGGTGAAGAACCGCATGAGGATATGCGGCAGACCGGCGGTACCGAACATCAGGGCCAGACCCAGCGAGATGGCGTTGATCGGATCCTTGACCAAGGAGCCTGGGCCCATGATGGCGTCGCCCTTGGGACTGATTTCCACAGCCTGTCTGAACATCTCCTCGGGGGAGAAGTTGAAGGCGGCGAGCGCGGCCACGGCCATAAATGTCGCGCCGGAGAGCAGCAGGATGGCCTTGATGATCTGCACCCAAGTCGTTGCGGTCATGCCGCCGAAGATGACGTAGGTCATCATCAGGAGCCCGACGGAAACGACGGCGACCCAGTACTCCAACCCGAACAGCAACTGAATCAGCTTGCCCGCACCGACCATCTGAGCGATCAGGTAGAAGGCAACCACGACCAAGGACGAGGTGGCCGCCATGGTGCGGATCTTGGTCTGACCGAAGCGATACGAGGTCACGTCGGCGAAAGTGAACTTGCCGAGGTTGCGGATCTGCTCGGCCATGAGGAACATGATCACCGGCCAGCCGACGAGAAAGCCGATGGAATAGATCAGTCCATCGTACCCGGTCGCGAAGACCAGGCCGGAGATACCCAGAAAGGAGGCCGCGGACATGAAGTCGCCGGCGATGGCCAAGCCGTTCTGCATGCCGGTAATGCCGCCACCGGCGGTGTAGAAATCACTCGCGGAGCGTGTCCGCTTGGATGCCCAATAGGTGATGCCCAGGGTCGCGCCGACAAAGATGCCGAACATGACGATGGCCGTGACGTTCACGCTGCTCTGAACGACGGTGCCCGTCAAGGCGGGCGCGGCGGCGATTCCGAAGGGGACCATCAGGGCGGCAAACACGCCCCAGATTCCGAGACGTGTCATTCGAAATCCTCCTGGATCTCTTTGGTGAGACGATCGAACTGACCGTTCGCACGCGCCACATAGATCCCCGTGAGGATGAAGGCGCTCAAGATGATCAGGATGCCGACCGGCATGCCGACGGTCATGGTCCAGCCTTCGGCCACCGGAATGGCCAGCCATTCCGGCTCAAAGGCGATAACGAGGATGAACCCGTAGTAGATGATCAGGATGGTTGCGGTCAGGCTCCAAGCGAAGCGCTTACGCGCGCCGATCAGCTCCCGATAACGCGGATGTGCCGTAATGGCATCGACCGTGTGTTGCTTCATTAAGGGTACCTTTGGAGGCGGTTGTTTTTGATCGTCCGACGCGCGCCGGAAGAGACACCATCGATCGGCGTCGCAATGACGGCACATGAGATCCGGACCTACGGCACCCGGGAGGTCTCGGCGGACAGGGGCGCGGTGTCCCCGATGAGGTGACCCGATCAGGCGATCGGCGGGACCGGGGACGCGCGATTGTGTTGGTCGGGCGAGGTGGCGTCAACGACCCATGCATTCTTTCTGTCTATCCGAAGGATTGTAAAATCCGAAGGCGCTGCGCGGGGATCGTTTTGTAAGCTGTCGGCAACGACGTCGACACCGCACACGCCTGCCAAGGGTATGCTCGCGTCGCGCTGTTTTAGCGGGGATCGGGTAGACGGCGGGGGTGGCCCGCGACGGACACCTGAACGAGGCGATCCGCCGCGGGCCGGGGGCGGGGTCGGACGGCGTTGAGCCGCAGACCCCGGGGCGTTACATGAACGGATAATCCGCGATACCCGGATTCCCCGCCACGTTTTTGAGCTTCGGCGTGTTGAGCTTCTCGATCTTGACCGTCTTGATGTCGCGCAGATAGGTCGCGACCGTTTCCCAAATCGGCTCGCCCGGCGACTGGCTGCCGACCGTTGCCCAGCCGGCAACCACATAGGACTTGTCGGCCTCGATCTTGGTGCCGTCGTCGAGTGCCATGTCCAGGATGCGATCGCCCATCGAAGCGGCCGGATCGCAGACGTAGTCCAGCCCGCCGAGGCGGACCATGTCACCGCCCTGCTGCACGTAGGGGTCCGGATTGAAGAGGTTGTCGCAGACGTCTTCGAGAATCAGCTTGATCTCGGCGCCGGTCATCTCGCGCCGGTAGGTCTCCGGATAGGTGATACAGGTCTGATCCATGACGTTGTCCATGGTGATCTTCTGACCCGGCAGCACCGTCGTTCCCCATCGGAAGCCCGGCGAGAGGCTGATCTGGGCGTCGTTGACCTTGCGCAGTGCGTCGCAGATGACCTGATCGAAGGTGCCGTTGAAGTTGCCGCGACGAAACAGCGTCTCCTCCGCGGTCGCCAACTCCTCTTCCAGTTGGGCCTTGTAGGGCGCACGCACACCCGTGATGTACTCGACCATCTCGGCGTTCGGGGCGAGCAGGTTGGAGAAGACCGGCAGCAGGCGATAGCGGAAATCCACCAGCTTGCCGTCCTTCACCTCCATGTCCATCACGCCGAGGAACTTGCCGTTGGAGCCTGCGTTGGTGACCAGGGTCTTGCCGGACGCGTTCTCGACGATGGTCGGCGCCGGCATGCCGTCGTGGGTGTGGCCGCCGAAGATGACGTCGATGCCGGTCACGCGCGAGGCCATCTTCAGATCCACGTCCATGCCGTTGTGCGAAAGCACGACCACCAGGTCCGGCTTCTCATTCTCGCGCACCCGATCGACGACCTCCTGCATCGAGCCGTCGTCGATGCCGAAGGTCCAGTCCGGCATGAAGCGCTGCGGGTTGGCGATCGGTGTGTAGGGAAATGCCTGCCCGACCACCGCGACCTTCACGCCGCCGACCTCTTTGATGGTGTAGGGCTTGAAGGCGCGGCCGAGGTCTTCGTCGAAGCCTGCAAAGTCGGCGAAACGGTAGTCGAAGAGCGCTTCTTCTCGAACCTTGACGTTCTGAGCGACAAAGTCGCCTTTGAATTCGCCGACGTTCTTGATGACCTCCTCGTCGAGATAGGTGAACTCCCAGTGGCCGGTCATGACATCGACGCCGAGCAGGTTGGTGGCGCCGACCATGTCCATGCCGCGGGTCCAGTAGGCGGTCCCCGAGCCCTGCCAGGTGTCGCCGCCGTCGAGCAACAGGCTGTTGCCGTCGCCGCGCTCGGTGCGGACGCGATCCACCAGCGTCTTGAGATGTGCAAAGCCGCCGACTGCGCCGTATTGCTCTGCACCGGCGTCGAAGTCGAGGAAGGTGAAGGCATGCGCCTCGATCCCGCCCGGATCGACCCCGAAGTGCTTTAAAAACGCCTCGCCGACCACGTGCGGAGCCTTTCCGAAGGCCGGACCGATGCCGAGGTTGACGTTCGGCTCGCGGAAATAGACCGGATTCAATTGCGCGTGTGTGTCGGTGATGTGCAGGAGGGTGACGTTGCCGAACTTCGGGACCTCGTAGAGATCGGCCGGCATGCGCTTTGCCGCGAAGACCGACGCGGGGAACATCCCGGCAGCACCGGCAATTCCCATGAGTCGCATGAATTCACGTCTTGAAAGTGACATTGTTTTTGAGTCCTCCGTTTGCCTGCAATTGTGCCCCCTGCCGCGTGGGCCGACGGCGTGATGAATCCCGACTAGTATGCCCGGTCATCGGTCCCGAATGCCATCGCCGAGCCCGTCGCGGGTCAAACCGTCGTCTCGTCAAAACCCTCGGTTTCGCGTCGCACCTTGGGAGTCGGACATTTTCATTTCGACGTGCTAGGATTCCTTCGACAGAACATCGCGGCGTTACCAAACGACCGCGGGGCGACCGCGCGACGACGCGGAGATCAGACAAGAAATCAGGGTCCGGAGCAACTCCGAGCCCATGTCGTTACAGCAGAGATCTCAGGAGGCTACACCCATGCTGTCCCTACGCCCGTTCCGAGCGAGCGCGATCGCACTCGGCCTTGGATTATGCTCAATCGCCGTCGTCGCCACGGCGGTCGACATGCCCGAAATGGACCTCAAGGGGGATGCCGCGGCAGGCAAGCTCGTTGCCGAAGACAGCGGCAAAGGCAACTGTCTCGCCTGTCATATGATCGTCGGTGCCGAGAGCCCCGGGGCCATCGGCCCGGCCTTGATCGCCATGCAGACCCGCTACCCGAGCAAGGAAGCCCTCGCCCGCCAGATCTGGGATGCGACCGTGAAGGCGCCCGAGGCCGCCATGCCGCCGTTCGGCAAGTACGAGATCCTGACCGATCAGGAATTTGCCGACGTCGTCGAATATATCTGGACACTTTAATGAGCGACCCTGAGGCAAATACAAATGTCTAAGTTATTGCTGTCGTTCACCGCTCTTGGTCTCGCCTGCGCAATCTCGATACCGGCGCTCGCCTCGACACCCGAGGAAGACAAGGCGACCTTCCAAGCCTATTTTACCGAGCGCTTCCCGACCGTACCCCTCCAGGAGTTCGCCAACGGCGTCTATTCAGTTGACCCGGTGGGGCGCGAAAACTGGGAGGCGATCGAGGAATTCCCGCCCTACGAGAACGCGCTCAGTGCCGGCGAGGAGATGTGGAACACGCCGTTCGCCAACGGCAAGACCTATGCGGACTGCTTCCCGGATGGTCCGGCCATCGTCGGCAAGTACCCCTACTGGGACAAAGACCGTGGGATGGTCATCACCCTCCCCCTCGCCATCAACGAGTGCCTCGAGGCCAACGGCGAGAAGCCGCTCGGGTACGCGAAGGGTCCGATGGCGGACATCACGGCCTACATGGCCTACGAGTCACGCGGCCAGGTTACGAACGTCGAAATTCCTGCCGACGACCCTCGAGCGATTGCTGCCTACGAGGCGGGCAAGGAGTTCTACTTCGCGCGCCGGGGCCAGTTCAACTTCTCGTGCAGCCATTGCCACTTCGGCAATTCGGGCACGTCCCTGCGGACCGAGATCCTGAGCCCCGCCTTCGGCCATACCACCCATTGGCCGGTCTATCGCTCCAAGTGGGGCGAAATGGGCACGCTGCATCGCCGCTATGAAGGCTGCAACGACCAGGTGCGCGCGGCACCCTTCCCGCTTCAGGGCGAGGAGTATCGCAATCTCGAGTTCTTCATGACCTACTTGAATAATGGCCTGGAACTCAATGGGCCGGGTGCACGCAAGTAACGCACGCCAATAACGCCGCTGAAGGCACTGGGCGCGCCCCGACGGCGCGCCCACTTGGAGAGCGCACGAGAGGAGTCCCAACACGATGTCGATTCGCAGAGTATTCAGAACGATCCTCATCGGCGGCCTGTTGGTCGCCCTGCCCGTCACCAGCGCATGGGCAACCCACAGATCCGAAGCCGAGCAGGCGATCGACGAGGCAAAAGCGGCACACGCCCTCGCCGAAACAGCGGGCGTCGCGTCCGCCGAGACCGCAGCGATGATCAAAGAGGCCGAGGCGATCATGCCCGAGCGGCAGTTTACAAAGGCGCGCGAGCTCGCCCTCCGGGCGATGAAGCAAGACACCTTCGCCGTCGAGCAGGCTCAAGGCGCGACTGTCGACACCGACGCGGCGAAACAGGCCGAGGAGGCGATCGCCGCGGCCGAGGCCGCGCGTAAGAAGGCGAGCTCGGTTCGCGGCGAGTGGCGCGATACCGGAAAACTCATCAAGGAGGCGCAGGAGCTTGCCAATTCGGGCGATTTCGCCGGTGCAACGGCCCTCGCGCGCAAGGCTCAGCGCCAGGGTGAGATGGGCTACGAGCAAGCCATAAGGGAGCAAGGGGCGACCTTCCCGACGTACGTGAAGAAACCACAGTAACGGGATGACAGGGGCGCATCAGACCCGTGACGGCCGACCCTCTCAAATCGGATTAAGGAGACCATCAATGCTGAAACACACCACCACTGCAACACTCTGGATCGTCCTTGCGAGCGCCTTGCCGGGCACCCTGCTCGCGGCCGACAACCGGATCTCCGCGAACATCGAGAGCATAGATGTCGTTCACAACGGCCAGACCGTGACCATCCAGCGCGGCCACGACCGTGACGCCACCCTTCCCGCGATGTTCCAGAAGACCGACCGCGGGTGCCCGCCTTTCTGCGTACAACCGATCGTCGCTATCCCCGGCGTCGGTACCATCGGAGAACTCGAAGTCCTGGACTACCTGCGCCGCAAGTCCAATGGCGACGAGAGCATCCTTATCGTCGATTCCCGCACCCCCGACTGGGTCATGCGCGGGACCATCCCCGGTGCGATGAATATCCCCTGGCACATGATCAGCTCGGATGCCGCCGGAACCTTCGAAACACCCGAGCAAGCCGAAGCCTTCCGGCAGATCCTCGGAGACGAGTTCGGCGGCCGCTTCGACGCCGAAAACAACACCTGGGACTTCACCAATGCCAAGACCCTTGTCCTCTTTTGCAACGGCATCTGGTGCGGGCAGTCCACCGACAACATCAAGACCTTGGTCGGTCTCGGCTACCCGGTGCATAAACTCAAGTGGTACCGCGGCGGCATGCAGGATTGGGTCAGCGTCGGTCTGACGACCGTGAAGCCCTAATCGGGATCGCGCCGTTCGGGCATCCGGGCGGCGAACGGCGGTATGACGCGAAAGGCGCCTTCGGGCGCCTTTCGCCGCTGTGTCCAAAGTTAACCTTCTGCTCGGATCCGCAGTAGAATAGCGGCGCGCGCGGGTGGCGGAACTGGTAGACGCACTGGATTTAGGTTCCAGCGGAGCAATCCGTGGGGGTTCGAGTCCCCCCTCGCGCACCAACACTTTCAAGGGCTTGGATCATCCGATTCGGCACGACATCGCGATCGGGGATACCGACCGCCTCCAAATAGCGATTCAGCAGGCCGCTCGCTCCCTGTCCGTTCCTTAAGGCGATTTCCGGGAATCGACATCCCAACTGCGTAGACGATGGGTCGGAAGTAACGCCGACGATCGTCGCGAAGCGGCGACACCCCCCGGGATAGACGAGGTGCAGTCGTCCTCTTCAGCCGGCCCGACGGCCCGCGAGGTCGCGGTCAAGGCGACGCACTCGAAGGAAGGATCGTTTCGTCCGGAATCCGATGACGACAACGACATTTCCTGATTGCGGCTCTGCCGGTAGAGCCTCGGCAACTGATTCGCGCGCTTGGGCCAGGCCAACGCCAACCACGGCCCAAGCGGCTCTTGCCTAACCCCGCTTCAAATCGAAGCGGTCGGCCATCATCACCTTGGTCCATGCCGCGACGAAGTTTCGGACAAACTCCTCGTCTCCATCCGCGGAGGCATAGACCTCGGCGATAGCACGCAGCTCGGCGTTCGATCCGAAGATCAGGTCCACCGGGGTCGCCGTCCATTTCAGCGCGCCCGTCGTACGGTCGCGTCCCTCGTAGAGGCCATCGGCGTCCGCCGATGGCGACCACAGGGTGTCCATGTCGAGCAGGTTGACGAAGAAGTCATTGGTCAGCGGGCCGGGGCGCTCGGTGAGGACGCCATGCCGCGACCCACGGCTGTTGGCACCCAGGGCGCGCATCCCGCCGACCAGTGCCGTCATCTCCGGGACCGTCAGCCCAAGCAAGTCTGCGCGGTCCACCAGCATCTCGGTCGGCGACTGGCGGTTGCTGTCCGCAAAGTAGTTGCGGAAGCCATCGGCCGTCGGCTCCAAGACGGTAAAGGACGCGACATCGGTCTGTTCTTGGGTGGCGTCCGTGCGTCCGGGCGTGAAGGGGACATCTACGTCATAACCGGCATCCTTGGCCGCCAGCTCGATGGCCGCAGCACCGCCGAGGACGATGATGTCGGCGAGCGAGACCTTCTTGCCGTCGGATGCGCTGTTGTTGAAGGTCGTCTGGATGTCCTCAAGGATCTGCAGCGCCCTCGCCAGGCTTGCCGGATCGTTGACCGGCCAGTCTTTCTGCGGCGCGAGGCGAATGCGCCCACCATTGGCACCGCCGCGCATGTCGCTTGCGCGGAAGGTGGATGCCGACGCCCAAGCGGTGCGCACCAGCTCACCGGTTGGCAGACCGGACGCCAGGATGCGCGTCTTGAGCGCGGCGATGTCGTTTTCATCGATCAACGCATGGTCGAGCGCGGGCACAGGGTCCTGCCAGAGCAGCACCGATTCGGGCACCTCGGCGCCGAGAAACCGGTCGCGGGGTCCCATGTCGCGATGCGTCAGCTTGAACCATGCCTGCGCGAACGCGCGCTGGAACTCCTCCGGGTGTTCCAGGAAGCGCATGGCGATCGCGCGATAGGTTGGATCGAGCTTCAGCGCCAAGTCCGTCGTGAACATGATCGGCGCATGGCTGACGCCCTCCACGTGGGCGTCGGGGACCGTGCCGGCGGCCGCTCGGTCCTTTGGGGTCCACTGAATGGCGCCGGCCGGGCTGCGGGTTTGCAGCCAGTCATAGTCGAACAGGTTGCTCAGATACAGCATCGTCCAGCGGGTCGGCGCTGCGGTCCACGCCCCTTCCAGGCCGCTGCCGATGGTGTCCTCGGCGTTGCCCTTGCCGCACCGGTTGGCCCAGCCCAATCCTTGCTGTTCGAGCGGCGCTGCGGCGGGCTCGGCGCCTACGCATTCATCCGGCTTGCCGGCGCCGTGGGTCTTGCCGAAGGTGTGACCACCGGCGATCAGGGCGACGGTTTCCTCGTCGTTCATCGCCATGCGACCGAAGGCCGTACGGATCTGCTCGGCGGCGGCGAGCGGATCGGGATTGCCGCCCGGGCCTTCCGGATTCACGTAGATCAGGCCCATCTGGGTGGCGGCGAGGGGATTCTGCAGATTGCCTTCGGCGTCGGTGCGCTCCCGGCCGAGCATGTCCGCCTCCGGACCCCAGTAGACCAGGTCGGGCTCCCAGTCGTCCGCCCGGCCGCCGGCGAAGCCGAAGGTCTGAAAGCCCATGTCCTCCAGCGCGACGGTGCCGGCGAGCACCATGAGGTCGGCCCATGAGATGCTGCGGCCGTACTTCTGCTTGATCGGCCAGAGCAGGCGCCGCGCCTTGTCGAGGTTGACGTTGTCGGGCCAACTGTTGAGCGGATCGAACCGCTGCTGGCCGCCGCCGGCGCCGCCTCGCCCGTCCGCAACCCGGTAGGTTCCGGCACTGTGCCAGGCCATGCGGATGAACAGGGGGCCATAGTGGCCGTAATCGGCGGGCCACCAGTCTTGAGACGTCGTCATCAACGCCTTGAGATCCGCCTTGATGGCCGCGAGGTCGAGGCTCGCGAACGCACTCGCGTAATCGAAATCCGTCCCGTAGGGATTGGACGCCGGGTTGTGGTCGCGCAGGGGCTGCAGATCGAGCTGGTCGGGCCACCAGAAACTGTTGGGCCTCGCCTTGCCGATCGACATCGCAGGGTCTGCGGCCGAGGTGGTAGTCAGAAGGGCCGCGAGAACGGCCGCCGGGATCGCCTTCATGAGCATGGGATTCATCTCCTCGTCGTTGGTGGGTTCGACTGGGGCGGGGCAAACACCGCTTGTCTTCCTGTTCTTGTCTTCGCGTCCTTGTCTTGTCGCTTCGGTCCGGAGCGAGCGTTGCCGGCAGACCCGAACGGGCTCGGCTACGGGACTGGCGCTGCACACTCCGACGATAGGATACCGAATGGCTAGGCGCCAATTGGCAGTATAGGTTGTGTTGATTGAGGCCGACGATACACGGCAATCGGTCTTGCATTAGCAACAAGAACGATTATCATTTTTTGCGCGCCGCCGCGCCGCCGCGCCGTGCGCCTACTCGAGAAGGGTTCGCGCGTGTCTTTGCACACGCTCGCGCAGCCAGTCAGCCAAATCCGGGTTGACGCCGGTTGCGAGGCGCCAGTCGTTCTCTTTGTCGACCTCGAACCAGGCGAATCCAGAGATCCCCCAAACCATCATGTCCTCGACGGCTGCTCTGATCCATGCGTCCTTATCCCCGCCTTGCACCACGCTGGACATCTCGAACACGACGATCGGCTTCTCTGCGTTGAGCCCTCGGAGCTCATCGAACATCGGCCGCATAATGTCGGCGAATGAACTGAATCGGCTTTCCCATCCGTGTTCGGCGAGGGTCTGCGTGGTTCCCCAGTTGTATCCGTCGACACCGAGAATATCCACGACATCGTCGCCCGGATAATAGGCGCTGGCTGTATTCCAGGTCGCGCCGTCCCACTGGGGATGCGGAACAGATTCGGAATTCGGGCAGAACACGAAGAAGACGTTGTCCGCCCCCTCCTCTCGGAAACGCTCGACAACATAGCGGAACATGGCGCGGTAACGCGCGGGTGATTCCGGGCCGTAGCCCTCTGCGTCGCTTCCCCAGTGATAGCGCGCGAGGTTCATCTCATGTGCAAACCGCACAAGGACAGGTTGCCCGTAGTCGCGTGCCGCGCGCGCCCACAGGCGCAGATAATCATCATAGCCGCCACCGAGAATCGCATCCGCCGCGATTGCTCGCTCGCCGCCCTGCACGAGGAACATGGGCTCCCAGGTCACGCACGCCAGTGCGTCGGCCTGCCCGATGGCTTGGACGCTCGTGAGCGGGAAGCGGCCCGCATCCGGCGTATCGGGCCCCGGCCACTGTTGGAAGATGACCACAAGAGAAGGCGCAATCCCCGTGGCATCGCGAACCGCCATCAGGCGCTGTTCCGTCAACCGATCACCATCGAGACCCACGCCGAAGAACAGACCCTCCCGCACACCCTGACTGAAGACGTTCGGGGATGCGCACAGCAGCATCCCAAGCATCAGGAGCGGGCCACCGATCATGCGTGCCATCATGCCCCGTCCTCCTCCGGGTGATTGAAATAGATCACCGCGGACAACAGCCCGGCATGATAGACACACCACACCATATTGACCGTCACCGCCCATATCGCATCACGCTCGAAATACAGTCGACTGATCCCCCATCCGATCGAGGCCACGCAGATGGCGGCAAGCAGGATCTGAGGCCAGAGCTTGATCAGGGGCAAACTCGTGCTCCCGCCCTTGGGTGTGATGCCGAAGGTCCCCTTGACTCCGATGATCCCGAGTAAGGATGCCCGCAGATAGACAGGTAGCGTAATCGCCTGTAAGACGATCCCGCTCCCCAATTCTTTGAATCCGTAACGACGCTGGGCCATGGAATAGATGAAGAGCGTCATCGTCAGGATGAAATACGGCAGAAAGAAGAGGGCATAGATCTCGGGGCGGACGAAATAGCTCGGGGTCTCGAAGAACAGATAGACGACGGGTGTCGTCATCATGATCAGCAATGCCCAACCCACGAAATAGTGAGTCCCGGAGAGAAAGTACTCCCACCACTTCGACGCGCTGAGCATGCGGGGATTGCGTACGAAGGCGCCGACGATCGTTCGAAAGAGGCCGACGGTGCCGAGTGCCCAGCGAAACTGTTGCTTGAAGTAAGCGCCGAGATCCTCCGGACCCATGCCGAAGGCACAGATCTTGTTCAGATAAGCCGAACTCCAACCCCGAGCATGGAATTTAAGCGAGGTCGCAAAGTCCTCCGTCACCGAAGACTCGTCGAAACCCTCGACGTCCATCAATGCCTCACGCCGGAAGATCACGTTTGTGCCGCAACAGAACATGGCATCTTGTTCGCTCTTGCCTTCACAAATGTACTCGTAGAAAACCGCCTGTTGGAGACCCGAGGCGCGTGCGACCCGATTCGTCTCGAAGTTGGTGTAGTATTGCGGCGTTTGAATGAACGCAAGCGTTGGATTGGCTTCCATGAAGGCGACGAGTGGATCGACGAAATCGGGCAAAGGATTCATGTCCGCATCGAAAACGATGATGTACTTTTCCTTCTCGCGCTTGAGCGCGAACGATTCTTCGAAACTGTGGAAGGTAAACCCCGGCTTGGGATGGCCTTCGATGAAATCGAGGAAATCATTGATCATGCCGGCCTTTGCGCCGCGCCAACTGCGACGGAAGAGATTGACGCCGATCCTTTCACACAGGGCATCGATCTGCTCGCGATATCGACGCATCTGCTCGGGATCATCACCCGGGCGATCATACCGGGTGTCGTCGAGAAAATAGACGTGCTTGTTGGGATAGGTCAGATTATAAAAACAGGTCAAAGTGCCTTCGATGATGTCCAATGGCTCTTTAAACGATGACACGATAATGGCGACGGGCGGGTAGTCCGTCAACTCCGGAACCTCGTCCATGGAGATTTGTCGCGGTGCGGAGTCCCGATGCAGGACATGGTAGAGATTCAGGAAATAGCCGAACGCATGCAACATAATGAAGAATTCGGCGAACAACAAGAGCAAGGCGATACTCTTCTCGTACCAGACATAGTCGGCGAGGACGAATAACGACGTCCGCACGATCAGGTACAGAACGAGGGCGACAACAGCCGTGATCAAAGCGATCGAAAAGATCGGCCTCTTGTGTGCGGACCCCTTATCCATACCTTCTGATTCTCCGGATCAAAAGCGGTAACCGAGCCCAAGCCAGAGCCCTTCGGCATCCCACTCGCGGGAGCGCTGAATCATGCCCTGAGCGGTCAAGCTCCAACGCGGTGCGAAATCGTAGCGATATTCAGCTTCAAAGCGGATGCCGGCATTATGATCCGTGTCGGTACCCAAACCGAGCTTGAGCAGATAAACATGTTGGCGAGCGCCGCAGAATAGAAACTCCGCCAAATCGTGTCGCCACTGCAGGGTCAAGGCGCCGGCGACATAATCGCGTGGTGTCCAGTACGGATACTGGATGTTCACGAGGTTTGGGCCGTCGAATTCAAAGACGTTTTGGTTGCGAACATCCCGATACTCACCGGTTAGGGTGAGCTTGAGCTCGCGCGGATGATCCGTGAGGACTGCGCCGAGATCGCCACGCAGCACAATGCCCTGATTCGCATCGCTGTAGTCCTGATATTCGGCGAGCAGATCGAGATCCAGCCAGCGCCTTAATGGAGCGGCCACCTGGATGCGCCACAGATTGGCGAGGATCCCCTGCTCGAGGGCGAAGCCGTTGGCGAGCATCTCGGTCCGCACGTATTCCAGACCGAGGTCAGCCCAGTCCCGCAGATTCACGGTCAGCGCAGCCCGGCCCAAGGTCGGATCGGCGAGCGCGGAGGATTGATAATCCTTGTAGGTGATTTCCGCGGCGCCGCTCAGCCAAGGCGAGAGGACACCACTGAAACCGAGACTCTGTCCTTGCGCCTCATAGGTGCCCAGCAATTGATCGCCGCCGCGGACATCGTCGAGCGGTTTCGGTCGCTCCTGCCAGAGGTGTTGCCCGACGCTGACCTGATAGCGTCCGTTCTTCAGAGGAATCTCGGCCGCGAACTCCGTGTGTTGACGGTCGATCGCGGCCAAGCGCGTGCCGCCGGGGCTTTCTTCGCTCCAGACGCTGAGGTTCAAGCCCAAGGCCGGACGGGAGCTGACCGCAATGCGTTCGACCGCTTCGCTGGCGCGACTGTGCAGGGGGTCGAGGTTCAACAGGGATCGGTAGGTGTCGAGCGACTCATCATACAAGCCGACGATGCACTGCATTTGCGCTTGGTCGAAGAGTGCCTCCTGGTTTCCGGGTTGCACCGCGATGAGCTCTCCGAAACGCGTGTTGGCCGTTCTGAAACGACGATGCCACGCATTGAGTTTCGCCTGCTCCTCGAGAAACGCGCTTTCCTGGATGCGATCGACCGGCCGCAGCGCGATCACCAGCACGGCGAGCCGATCGGCGAGTTCCGGCGTCAGCGCATCGCCCTCCTCCGCCAGCGCGGCTTCGAGCGGACCGAGCATGGGATAGACACGGCCTTCGCCGAGTGCGTCGCCGAGATCGGACAAGGCCGCCTCGATCGCCGGGAGCTGAACCCGCGCACGCAGCGTCTCGACCTCGGGCTGGAAGCGCTCGACCTGACGGGAGACCTGCATCTCCCGATAGAGTCGAGTCGCCGCGCCGGCGTCCTTGCTCCACATGGCGACGCGCGCGGCCTCGCGCGTCGGCACCGGGTCCTCCGGGCGGGCCTCGCGAAGCTCTGCATACGCCTCTTGTGCGTCCGCGTAGCGCTCGGCCCAAGACAAGACGCGCGCCCGCGTCAGCTGAAGCTTCGAGGTGTCCGGAAAGTCATCCAGGAGTGCGTCGAGGAGTGCGAGCGAGCGCTCGAAGTCACGCACGGTCGCCGCCGTTTCCGCCAGCGCCAGGCGCGCTTGGAAATGCGTGGGGTCTTGCTCCAACGCCGCCTCCAGACAGACGATCGCCTCCTTGTTGCGACCCGCGCGCGCATCAAGCTCGCCCCAACGCACCAGTTGCTCGGGTGTCAGGCGCGGCGGTTGCGCCTCGCACCAGGGGTCCTCTTCGCGATCGGGATCCAGCGTGAACCAGAGATAGCGCACATCGATGTCGTTGGGGTCATCGGCCAACAACCGCTCCAAAAGTGCATCCGCCTGGTCATCCCGCTCAAGCCGGATCAGGCTGCGGGCACGCGCCACGGCATCGTTGCGCCGTTCCTCGCCCTGCTCGACCAACGCCGTTTGCAGATCGAGTGCCGCCTCATGGGCACCGGCCGCGGACAGTGCCCGTGCCTGCTGACGCAGGCGGTTGGGATCATCCGCCGGGACGGGCGCTGACCCCTCGAGCAAGGCGAGTGCGCCGTCGAAGTCTTGCTCGGCGATGCGCAGTGCGACCAGATCATGCCATGCCTCGCGATCCGTTCCGGAGCCATGCAAAGCCTGCAAGAGTTCCTGTTCGGCTTCTTCGTAACGCTGCGCGGCCAGCAAGACGCGACTTAGATCGAGCGCGGCGCGACGCCGAGTCGGCGCATTCAGATCGTCACGCGCGAGCAGTGGTCGCAGGAGCGCCTCGGCGCGACGAAAATCGCCCCAGGTCATCATGATGTTCGCCAGCGCGAGCTGCTGCGCGGGATCGCGCGGTGCGTCCGCGGCGAGCGCAAGAACCTGTTCGCGGGTTTCACGCACCTGTCCCAAGGCCGCGAGCACGCGGGCAAGCTCGAGCCGCGCTTCGCGATCATCGATCCAAGCGGACTCGGGCACGATGGTCGAGCCGGGACTCGGCCGGGCGAACGCCGCAGGTTGCGCCAGTGCAAGAAGCCCGAGTGCAAGCAGCCCGATGAGACCCGACACAATCCCGACAGCCCAGCGCCGTCTGGCCACCGATGGACCACTGGCGCTCGGTGCCGTCGCGAGCGGGCGTGCCCGACGCTCAGCCATCACACTCCTCCCATCGACTCAAGGCAGTGTCCGTTTCAGCTCGCGCGCGGCATCTTCGAGCTTGCCGGCCCAAGACAGGACAAACGCGTACTTCCGGCGCAGTTGTTGGTCATCGGGGCGCCGCTCGAGCAGGAGTCGATACTCTTTGAGCGACTCCTCATAACGCTCTTCCCAGGACAACACCTCCGCAAGCTTCAACCTGACCGCCTCGTCGTTCGGCGCCGCTTCAAGATGGGTGCGGTAGAGTGCCGACGCCCGTGCGTACTCCTTCCGTGTTGCATAGAGATCCGCCATGATCAGCTTGGATTCGGCATCCAAGTCCTTCTCCGGAATGGCCTGAAGGGCCGTCCAGGCGTCCTCGGGGCGATTGGCCCAGACCAGGACCTTGATGCGTTCCAGGCGTGCCTGGGTGTCATCCGGGCGTAGCTCGATGACCTTGTCGTAGGCCTTCAGCGAGGCATCGTAGTCACTGATATAACTCTGCAGCCGGGCCAGCTCGAGCCAGGCCTGCCAGTCCGGGATCAGGTCGCCCTCGCGCTGCAGCGGCGGCGCCGGGCGACTCGGCTCGGTCAGACCAAAGGTCGTGCCGGGCGTACCCGCCTGAACAGCAGGACCGCGGGGCGATGCCGGCGCATCGGTCTGGGCGCGTGGCGAGGACAGGCCCAAAAGGCCAATCAACAGCACGAGACCGAGCCCGATCCATCGCTGGCCTCTGCGCGCGGAGTCAGCCGCGTCGTGAATCCCAGGGGCGCAGCGTGACGCGCTCGTGTCAGTCATTTCGTCTCCCCCAAAGCCTGTTGATACTCGCTGATTGCCTCGTCGAGGCGCCCGCTCCAGAACAGGATGCGACCGAAGAGGATGCGCGCGTCACGGTCGAGCGGGTCTGCGTCGAGTTGTTCGCGCAAGAGTTCCTCTGCAGCGGCGAATCGCTCCTGCCAACCCAACATCTCGGCCCATTGCAATGCAGCGACTCGAGCAACCTGAGCCGGCGCCGCATCCCGCACGGCCCTGTAGATGCCTTCTGCGTCGTCGTAACGCTGCGAGCGACGCAACAGATCAGCGCGATACAGCGCTGAACTCCAATCCTCGGGAAAGAGATTCGCATGGTGCTCGAGCAGAGCGCTGGCCAGGTCGTAGCGTCCAGCCGCATCGAGCGCTCCGGCAACTGGAAGCAGATCGGATGCCCGCAGACGCGCGCGTGAGGCGTTGTCCGTCAGTCGCGCGAGCGCCTGTTCGGCCAACGGCATATCGCCTGCCTGCAGGGCCTCGGTCACCATGCGATAGAGTGCGTGCGACCGATTCAGCCCGTTCGCCAGGGCTTGCGCGTACAGCGACATGGCGTCCGACTCACGACCCGCCTGCCATGCGTGTTCGCCTTGCCGGAAGAGGGACCGATCGGGATAGACGAGCGGATAGGCGAGCAGCGCGGTCACCCCGCTGAGGATGAGGATCAGAGCATAGGTAACCTTCTGCGACCGGGCGCTGCTCCAAGTCACGACGGCGTGATCCGTTCACGACCGCCGGCGTCGCACGGCGCCCGATCAGTCAGATTGCAGCGCCTTCCGGGCATGGGCAACATCCGGTTGGATCTCGATGACACGATGCAGATTGGTGAGCCGGAAGACATACTCGACGGCCTCGTTGAGTCCGCACACCACCATACGGCTTCGCGGACCGATGGTTTTCAGCATCGAGATGAGGGTGCTTAAGGCCGATGAATCGATGAAGGTCACCGCAGATAGATCGAGGATGAAGGATCGGTATCCGCGGCTGATGATGGAAATCATCTCGGACATGAAGTCATCGCGCTGCGCGAGGGTGAAGCGTGGGTAAGGCAGTCGGATGATGACAAGTTCACCGGCGTCTTCCAACTCAAGATCCATGATGGGTCTCCATGCTGTCGACTCCGATCGAGCGCATTAGTGCATCGGCATAGATCATCACGATCGTATTGAAATTATAAAAAATCTTGGCCTCCAAGCTCATGATCGCGGACAAGTATTCGCGCATCAGACCCTCGGAGAAGGTGCTGATCCATACCATGGGTTCGATCTCCGGTTCCATCAGGACACGCAACGCGTCAAGGTCTAGGACCGTCGCCAACTCGCCGAGCAGATCGTCCGTACCTTCGATCGCAAGGCGTTGACGCTCGAGAGCCGCGATATTCCGCTCCACGCGCGACTCGGTGTCTTCGAACAGATACGACCGCAGCATAGCCGCGCGCTCCGGATCGCTGCGGATCATTCGTTGAACGATCGGCTTGAAATGTCCGAAGTAGATCAGAATGCCGCGCTTGAGGAGAATGGTATCTTTGAGAATTCGCAACAGCAGTCGCTCACTCGACTGCATGTCATGCAAATCGATGGCGACCTTGCCGGCTTTAAGCTCGAGAAACACAGGATAGTAGAGCGCCGATCGTGTCTCGATGTCCACGCCGCACACCTGTCCATACTGGATGTCGTCGCGTTGCGTCCACGCGACGCGCCCCTGATTGTAGGTCACGCCATCCAACATGAAGGGCAGATGAAAATCGATGTGCTCACCCGCATGCAGCAGCTCGCGCCGCACCGCCCAGTCCGGGAGAATGATCCGGGCACCGTGCGTGCTGATATCGAGAAGCACATACGGAAAGATGCCGCGCGTCTCCAACCGTGTTCCGAGGAATGGCAGACGCAACCCTTTGATGCCCAGACGGATTTCGCGCCGTCGTGTCGCTCCGTCATCCGTGGAAGATGATTGCTCGTCCGTTGTCGCCATGGCTCCGCCCGTGCACGCGTTAACACCCGCTTCTCGCATCCAACCGGTCGGGATCATCGAGCGTCCTGATCAGTCGCCGGTTGTCAGTGCGAGCCGGGAGTTCCGACGACTGATCTCCCTCTGCCAATTGAGGCCCCTCAGGCGATCAAGGGAGTGTCGGCCGCACGCCCGGCCGAGGGGCAGCGACGCCGCCGCACATCGCTACCTGTTGGGCGCCGATACTACCAGGATCATGGAGCCAGCTCACGCCGGCCGCTGATCGAGCCACTTGCGCTGCAGCGTTTATCCAGGCCCCGTCGAGTGTCGTCGACGCGCGTGCCACCGGGAAGACCATCCGCGGGAGCGGTCTGTTCACGGCCGCGGATCCGGCGGATGATCCTCCCAGCTCCGTCGATTGATCGCGTAATCGGTCACCTGTCCGATGAAGGGCAGCACCAGCATCCCGTCGAGCCGATCGACCCGGCGCGGATCGCGGTGGTCGCGGATCCCGATGGTCATGCCCTCGTGGCCGGCCCGCGGCTGGTCCCGGTAGGTGCCGAGCAACCGATCCCACCAGGACAGGTTGAAGCCGAAGTTGGAATTGGTCTCGTCGTCCTCGATCGAGTGATGGACGCGGTGCATATCGGGTGTGACCACGAACCAACGCAGGGCGCGATCGACGCCGAGAGGCAGGCGCACATTGGCATGATTGAACATGGCCATGCCGTTGAGGATGACCTCGAAGAGGATGACGGCCACCACCGGCGGGCCGAGCGCGGCGATGGTCGCGAACTTGATCAGCATCGAGAGCACGATCTCGATCGGGTGAAAGCGAGCGCCTGTGGTCAGGTCGTAGTCCAGGTCGGCATGATGAACGCGATGCAGCCGCCACAGCGCAGGCACGGCGTGAAACAGCACGTGCTGCACCCAGATGACGAAGTCGAGCACCACCACGGCAATGAGCACCGCGAGCCAGCCCGGCAGCGCGATCGCGTTGAGCAGCCCCCACCCTTGCGCACTCGTAAAGAGCGCCATCCCGACCGCCGCAGCGGGAAACAGGATACGCAGCACGACCGTATTCAAGGCGACCAGACCGAGGTTGCTGGTCCAGCGTTGCAGTCGGGTCAAGGTGCGCTCACGGCGCGGCGCGCGAACCTCCCAAATCGCCATGAGCGCAAAGATGCCGAAGAAAAAGACGAGGCGGATCGTCGCCTCGTGGGTCTGGATAAAGCTGTCCAAGAGATGTGCCTCCGACTGCCGGGATGGCCTAGTGAAACCGATATTCGCAGATCGTCCGTCAACTATAAACCGATGCGTTGAATGTTTTTCGCTTACGGAGTCAACAATTTTCCCCGGTCTCGCCCATGGGGCATCGCGGGAGACGGGCACCGAGGTCCTGCAGGACTTTCCGCCCTTGACGCCGAACTGAACAGGATCCTCGCGGCATTGCGAGAGGTCCCGGCGAGGGTTGTCGGATGCAGTTGAATCGACTCCATCCGTCCCGCATTGAGGGGTGCTTACGCCCCGCTGCCACGCAGCAGCATGGGATCTTTGCTTTCAACCCTGATACCTTAATGTTGTCGTTATCGTTATCGTTGTCGTTGTCGTTATCGTTGTCGTGTTCGTCCGGAATCCGATGACGACAACGACAACGACAACGAGTAGAGCGTTCGACCACTTTTCCTGGTTGCGGCGCTTCCGGTAGATCCTTTTCCGGAAATCACCTTATCCTTCCCAACCTGTACACTTCCCCGGACATCTATGACCGAAACCAGCACAAACACCATTGCCGACGGCACCTATGTCGAGCTCACCTATCTCGTGCGCGACAGTAAGACCGGCGATGTTCTGACCGAAATCTCGCGCCCCCTCAACTACGTTCACGGCGTGAATGAGATATTGGCACCGGCGATCACCCGAGAGCTTGAAGGCAAGGCGCAAGGCCAACGGGTCGACCTGCTTGTCGACTGCAATGAGGTGTACGGTCCGAGAGACGAGTCACTGGTGATCACTGAAAAGGTCGCCGTCGTGCCGCGCGAGTATCGCCAGGTCGGCACCCGGATCCTGATGGAGAACACTCTCGGCCAAATGAAGAGTTTTCTGGTGACCAAGATAGAAGGAGACAAGATCACCTTCGACGGCAACAACCCGCTCTGTGGCAGGGAGGTTATCTACCAGGTGAAAGTCCTGTTGGTCCGCGATGCAACGGCGGAAGAAAAAGAGCGCGGAGGAAACGTCGAGGCAAACCCCGAGAGTTGATTCAGAGGCTTGGACAATCGAAACAGCGGGGCATCCTGCCCCACTGGAGATCAGGGCCGCTTCGGGGTCTTATACTCGACCTCTTTCTGCAAAGAGTCCCACAGGGTTTCATATCCGACAAAACCCTTCTCATTGGGCTCCATTTGCTTGGTCTTATGGAAGCGCACCTTGCCTTCCGGAACCTTTGGTCTGCTCTTCGATTGCTCGCTCATACGTCACCTTCTCTGGACAGGATTTGCAGGGCCTCATACACGAACTCATGCGTGTATGCGTTTTCACCGCAGTGAGTCAACTCGTCATCCGCCGTGCGGAATGTCAAGTACGGATGGACATCCTTCCCGTCGACTTCGATCGCCGACGTGTCATCGATCATGCTGGCAACACTGAACGCAATGCTTGCTGTCGCCTCGTCCAGCGGCTCACCACTCAAGCCCGCTTCCTGCAGTTTAACCCTGATACCTTGCGCCAGTGCGCGGACTAGAATGAATTGCTGCTCATCAAATAGTGTCGGATCGAGATTCAGCTGCATTCTTTAATTACCCAGGACCGAAGCCCTTGTTCAGGTCTTTATTGATCATTCGCTGAGGAACTAAACCGCGCCCGGAACGGTATGCGTAGTTTGTCGGATTAGCTTGGCCGCGCCAAGTCCGATCATTGTCGGAGCCGGCGCGGTTCAAAGAATTAAAAAATGTACAATTCTAAATCGCGTCCCCGCAAAGGGTCGTGGATGGACCAAACGTCGAACTCACTCGAAAGTGAGCATCACGCTCTGGACGCGGTTGAGCACTGTTCCCGTTGTCGTTGTTCAACGTGTTTCTGACGCGTCGCTAAAAGGGTACTTGCTTTACACCCGTCAGCGCCGGCGGCTTTTCGACCTTACCGCCGGCCGCCATCTCGGCCTCCGTCGCATCTCGAACAGTCAATATCTCAAGCTCAAAGACGACGTCTCGGCCACACAAGGGATTATTTCCATCAATCGTCAACGTCTTATCATCGACCCTCGTAACCAGGAAGGTCTTCGTCTCGCCCCGGTCGTTTTCCATCAGAATACTGGTGCCGACCTCTCGGTACTCTTCAGGAACGTTCTCGACGAGGTCGGTCACGACCAGAGACTCATCCCGCGCACCGAACAAGGTGTTGCAGTCCAGCGCGACCGATAGCGTATCACCGACCGCTTTTCCCTCGAGCTCGGCCATGACTTGAGAGGACAGCACGTCGTTCACGCCATGGACATAGCCCAACGGAAAATCCACAGCCGTCAATACATGGCGGGTCTTGGCGTCGACCACGCGATATTTGAGCTCGACGTACTTATTGTGCTGGATGGTGTCTGCCATGATGCTCAGAAAATCGACACGGCGAAGATACGGACCTCACCTTTCTCATAGCCGAGAACCATTCTTCCCAGCCACTCCCCCTCCTTCGTCGTACTGCGCATACGATAGAGAACGGTCACATGCTCGCCACGCCGAATGAGCCCAAGGAAGTCTCGCTCTTCGACCAGGTTCCGCGACAATTCGCTATGCGCGAACTGCTTACCAAGCTCGACCTCATTTAAACCGAGCAGCAGCTCATAGGAGAACTTCCTGATGAACTTGCCGTATTGACCTTTGTTGGAGTACTGCACCAACTCGTCCCACATCGGATGGGCGATCTCGAGGATTTCCTCGTCGGACTTATCGTTGATATTCATTTCGCATCGCCATCGGTGTACGTCTTGGCAATCTTGTGACGAACTCGAGCTGAAACCGCTGGCTTTACAGCGATGCAACCCTCTCGATAAACGCCATACCTAATCTTTGGCAACGACGCAAGCGCACATGACGCTTCGCCCGGCACTCGTCCAACACGCATGGGAAAACCGCGAGAAGACGTCCGAGGCCCCGATTCCCGAGGCCCCGGCTTTCTTCGCAAAGGCTTACGCAGCCTTCGCCTCTGGCTTGTCATCGATCAAGTGGTACAACGGCGCCTTCTCCATGGTGTACTCGCCGGTCTCGGGATCCCGACGGGAGACCGTGAGCACATGCCAGTTCTCGTCATCCACCTTCATCACGTCACCGCGATAGTAGTATCCGGGCCAGCGGGTTTCCTTTCGGAACAGCGTGTGATGCATGACCGCCTCGGAGGTGAGGTGACGATGCTTCAGCTCCCAGGCCCGCAGCAGCTCGTGGATATTCTCCGCGGCAATCTTTTCAAGGTCCTCTTCCAGAAGCTTGAGCTTTTTAAGCCCGATATTCAGCAGCTTCTCGTTGGTCATGTAGCTGACCGTGACCCCGCCGCAATACTCGTCCATCAGCTTCTGCAGACGATCCAGACCCTGACGCGGGTTGATGTAGTGCGGGTTGACCGAACCGGCGGTGATCTCGTTCCGATAGACCTTGTAGTGCTCCATCGGCTTGTAGATCTCTTCCTTGCGACGATTGATCTGCTCGTCGGAGACGCGGATGCCCTCGCCCTTCCCGTCATCGATGTACTTGCAGGCCGCCTTGGCCGCGAGCCGGCCTTCGGTGAAGGAACCGGACGAGAAGGCGTGCGGTGTGCCACCGACAGCGTCGCCCGCACCGAACAGACCTTCCACCGTGGTCATGCGGTTGTAGCCCCAGAAATAATCCGGTGGGGAGATGTCTTCGGGACCTGAGCACCAAGCGCCGCACCCGGTGGCATGCGAACCCATCACGTAGGGCTCGGAGGTCGTCAGCTCCGGATTCTCATACTTCGGGTCGACATCCGTCGCTGCCCACAATACGGCCTGGCCGACGGTCATGCCCAAGAAGTTGTGCCAGCCGATCTCTTCGAGATGCGGATCCTGGAACGCCTCCATGGTCACCATGTGGATCGGACCGCGGCCGGCGTTCACCTCGTTGATGAACGCGTGATTCCGCAGACAGGTGGGAATCGGGCGATGCGACAGGTGCGACGCCTCCACATCCAGGTAGCGCTTACCGACCATTTTCTCCAAGGCCGGGAACCACTTGGATTCGTACTCTTCGCCCATGCCGTTTTGCGTGTAGGTTTTCAGGTGCAGGAAGTACGCACCGACCGGACCGTATCCGTCCTTGAAGCGGGCGAGAACGATCCTGTTCTCCATCTGGGTCATCTTTGCACCGGCACCGATCATCAGGCCATAGGCGGAGCCCGACGACCAAGGTGCGTACCACACGCGGCCGGCACCTTCGCCGACGGAGCGTGGCTTGAAGATGTTGGAGGCACCGCCTGCCGCGACGACCACCGTCTTGGACTTGAAGACGTGGTAGTTGCCGGTGCGCACGTTGAACCCGACGGCGCCGGCAACGCGGTTTTCCTTGGCTTCGTCCATCAACAGATGGGTGATGCAGACCCGGTTGAAGACCTGGTCAGCGGACTTCTTGGCCGCCTCGGCGACGATCGGCTTGTACGACTCGCCATGAATCATGATCTGCCAGCGCCCTTCGCGCTGATACGCACCCGTCTTCGGGTTGCGCATCAACGGCAGGCCCCATTCCTCGAACTGGTGCACCGTCGAGTCCACGTGGCGCGCCATATCGAACAGGAGGTCCTCGCGGACCATGCCCATCAGGTCGATGCGCGCGTAGCGAACATGGTCTTCCGGGTTATTCTCGCCGAACCGGGTGCCCATGTAGCAGTTGATGGCATACAGACCCTGGGCCACCGCGCCGGAGCGATCGATGTTCGCCTTCTCGGCAACCACGATCTTTTTATCTTTACCCCAGTAGCGGGCCTCGAACGCAGCACCTGTGCCGCCCAGTCCTGCACCGCACACCAGGACGTCGATGCCGTCCTCAACGACTGTCTTGTAAGCCATTATTCGTACACCCCTACTTTCAGTTGGAGCCCGGCCTTCTCGAGCGTGTGCAGACCACCGTCATCGAATCGGATGTATTTCGGCTCGTTGAACAGAAGCTCGCTGTCGCGCATGTCCTGACTGGGAGACGGAACGTCCGCCAACTGCGGAATGTGCTTGCCCCAAGGCTTCGTCGTGATCGGGGCCAGGAGATTCATGTCCTTTTCGCCATTGCGGAAGATGATCCGCCAGGCGATGACACCCTTCTCCTCGTCGCGTTGGACCCGGACCGAGTGGCCGAGCGGGGCAAAATCCGCGTAGCCGCGGACGTCGATGGCGTTGTGCGGACACGCCTTCACGCAGGAGTAGCACTCCCAGCACATGTTGGGCTCGATGTTGTAAGCGCGGCGCACCACCGGATCGATGTGCATGATATCCGAGGGGCAGATGTCGACACATTGGCCGCAACCGTCACAGCGCGTCATGTAGACGAAGGTTGGCATATTCGTTTCCTCTTCGTGGCTAGAGCTCGCAGCTCGAGATCAATAGTGGGCCGGAGCTTCGCGCTTGATGCCGAGCCCCATGTTCGGCGGATTCGCGCCCATATACTCCGGGATGTCCGGGTAGCGCTCTTTGCACTCGGCGCTCGACAGATCGGGAATCTCGGGCAGCTTGTCGCGGGATCCGTCCGCAACCGCCACCTTCTTTTGGAACGCCGCCGCGGGCTTGAAGAACATGTGTGCGAACTTCGACCACAGGATGGTGCTGAACAGCGTGGTAGCCGCGACGATGAAGACGATGAATGCGAGGACGCTCAGCACCGCAGTCGCGCCTGCGACCGCCTGCAGGAAGGACCAGATCAGCGCAAAGGTCGCCATCAGCAAGAGGGAGACAATGAAGATGTCGGACTGGTGCACGTTGTGCCACGCGTTACCCTCGGAGCGCACATCGACGCGGATCTTGAACCAGAACCAGTAGCCGCCGATGCAGATCGACAGGGCGCCCAGATGCCACAGTAGAGGCGTCAGGCCCGAGCCCTCGCCTGCGGCGACGGGCAGGCCGAAGATCATCACGGCCGTGGTGATCACGAAGAAGACGAAGCCATACATGGTGAACAGGTGCGAGATACGCCGGTCTTGATTCTTGAACTCGCTCGAGGTCAACACCTCATTCGCCACCGTACTCATGGCGATGCCGATCTTCTCTCCACCGCCGACCTCGCGCTTGGCGATCTTCTTCAGCGACTGCCCCTTCTCGAAAAAGTACTTGGCACTCTTCTTATGGACAACGTCGAGCAGTGTGCCGCCGATGACCAGAAGGACCATCAGAACGACGTACGCTTGCATGACGCCTGGATCAAGTGAAAGGCTCTCGGACAAAATCGCGAAAGGATTACTTGCGATCATTGGATGGTGACTCCAAATTATGAATGGACCTCGGCTACCTCGAGGAAACGGTGACCCGATCCGCCCCCGCATCAGGTCGACTGGCTACGCCGAAGGAACGGACATCCAACCGCCCCATCGGAAAATCGGCTCCGTTGCGACGCCTTCCGCGACATGGTCTTCAGAGTATAAGCGTTTCAGCACATGCTACGCGACTCAGACATTTTCGGCGCTCATAACTGATTCTTATGAGGCTGGCGCGAGCTGCGATATCGCACGCGCTCTTGATGTTTTGTTTTTTAAAGGCTTTTTGCGATTTGTTCGCGTTGCCCTGCTTGCCGCCTTGCGTTAACCGGGCCGCAGGTGAAAGACCTGTTTGGGATATCTACAGCCTTGACGCTCAGCGCAATTCATGATATGCGCGCATCGGCGTCTTGCCGATGCTGCAGTGCAACGTGGAGATTTCGGAGGCAACCGTATCACTGGTACAGAACACCATCCCGGCGTCCCATCGCATAGGATGTCTCCCCTGCGGCCAACCGAAGCCGAGCTTCGATGCGGATCTTATCCATCACGTCGTTATCGGCGATTTCCGGATAAAGCGGATAGAAGCGCGCCACGTCCAGCGCGTTCGCCCGTGCCGCCAACTCCATTCTGCGCCGTTCCTCAGGAATGACTCCATGCAGCATCAGCAAACGGGGGGCTTGTCGATGCAGATAACGGCGACAAAGATCCCGATGTTCGTCGTTTTCCCAGTCCTCGCGGACTAAGAAAGGGGGGAAATCCTCGCTCTCGTTGTACCTCCGGGTGAACCATTGCGCTCTCGGTTTGGTACCCGCCCGTTCTGCGACACATCGTTCCAACCGGTAGTTCACGGGCCCATATGAGCTGCTGCGCTCCGCCTCACTCGTTTCGATCGGCATCACGGCGGCCGGGAGCGCGGCCCAATCAGTGAGTTTCGGAAACGACGCCATCTCCGAGGAGTCGACACACGAGAAGATCAAAGCGAGCGGCGAACAGTCTTTAGGATCAAGGAGCCAGTACTCATAGCGATCGGCGGCCTCGAAGGGCAGTCGTGCTCCGATCAGAAACGTCGCCAACTCCAGTATGCGTTGGTCCACGCGGCCATCTTCCGTGACAGGATTTTCGATCACCCGTTTGAGATCGCAATGCCTGATGTGCGCAGCCCTGATAAAGCGGCCTTGCTGTCGACCGACGCTCGCTTTCGCGCTGCGATTGTTTGCATAGATAAACTGAAACTCCCACACATCGCCATCCATCGAAAGTGCTCGCGCATGATCGGATTCAGCGATTTGCACTTGAGCCGAGTACGGCTGCAACACGCGTTGAGAGTGAGCTTTGATCATCTACGGCAAATGTGAGGGGCTCAAAGGAGAGAAAAACGATCGACGCGGCGTGTGGTTGGCCCGATGGAGGCCATGCTGCATCTCTGCGTCTGATATTAGGCGATTTCCGGAAGATTCCATACCCGTGGTTGCGCCGACGATGGGAAGACAGTTTCCGGAATGCGCCTTGTGTAGGCGATCGCGTGGATTTTGCTACCCTAAGGGTGACTCAGGGAGACTGGTCCAGGGCGTGGTTGCACATGTCGTGCATTCGTCTCTGCCGGGCCGTTTCCGCATCCCCATCCTCGAGGTGTCCGATGTCGCGTCCTGTTCTTGCCTTCCTGTTGCTGCTCCTTACCGCTGTCGTGGCTGCCGACGAGGCGCTGGAGGGAATCTGGTCCGCGCCCAGTCTGTCGCGACCCGATACCCCGATCGTCATCGGGCTCCTGCCGGGCGGCATCGCCACCGAGCAGATCGGCGACTACCGCAGCAGCGGAACTTGGACGCAAGAGGACGGATCCGCCCGCATCGATTGGGGGAAAGGCTGGGTCGGCCTGTTGCGTCCGACGTCCGACGGTGCTTATCGCCTGCTGACCTGGAAAGCCGGCTCGCCGCTGGCCGGCCCCCCGGACGACGATAAACCCGCCGTACGCGTCAAGCCTGCAGGTGGTTGATCAAGCCTGCAGGTGTTTGAGATGGTGGAGATGATGGTGCAATCGTGCGGGGCGGACCCCTGACAATCCACCGGCGTTGCGGCCTGCAGGAGGTCGAAACGGCGCGGGTCACCTGCCCGCTCTTCACGAGACGCCTCCGCCTCGGGTGTCATCCCCGAGCAGTGCTTCGAGCTTCTCCAGGCTCAGTGGCTTGGCGAGGTGGGCGTCGAATCCTGCTGCGACGGCCTTGGCGACGTCTTCCGGCGCCGCGTAACCAGAGAGGGCCACGAGCGTCGCGGCCCGGCGCGTAGGGTCCAGGCGCAACGTGCGCGCGACCGCATAGCCGTCCATCCCGGGCAGGCCGATATCGCAGAGGATCAGGTCCGGGCCGAGTGCCCGGGCCTTCTCGAGCCCCTCGGGGCCTGAGCAGGCGAGCTCGACGCGGTGGCCGGCGAGCGCGAGCAGCAGGCGCAGGCTCTCGGCGGCATCGGGGTTGTCCTCGATGACGAGGATGTGCCGCCGCGCACCGTTCGGAGCGCGTCTCTCGGTTGACGTCTCTGCAGGACGCGCGGCCCCCTCAAGGGGGAGCTGCAGCGTCAGCTCGGTGCCCGAACCGAGTCCCGCGCTCGCCACCTGCACGCGGCCCCCGTGCATCTCGATGAGCCCCTTCACCGTGGCGAGTCCCAGACCGAGTCCGCCGCGGCTGCGCTCGAGCGTGGTGTCGGCCTGCACGAAGGGCTCGAAGACCCGCGGCAGCATCTCCGGCGCGATCCCGATGCCGGTGTCGCACACCTTCAGGATCGCCTGCCCGAGCGCCCGGTCCTGCGCGAGCGAGACCTGGATCCGACCTCCGGGCGGCGTGAACTTCCCGGCGTTGCTGAGCAGGTTGCCGATCACCTGAACGAGGCGGGTGCGGTCGGCGCTCATCCACAGCGCCTCCTCGGGAAGCCTGAGCTCAAGGGCGATCCGGCTCTCGGCGAGGACGTCGCGATAGTCGTCCACCGCGCACCTGAGCAGCGCGCAGAGCTCCAACGGCTCGCGCTGAAGTGTGATCTTTCCGCGCGCGATTCGGGTGATGTCGAGCAGGTCGTCGACCAGACGGGTGAGGTGTCTGACCTGCCTGTCGATCATCGACTGCGCCTGCCGGCATAGCTCGCCGCCCGGCGGCGTCAGCTCGAGGATCGCCAGACTGTTGCGAATCGGGGCGAGTGGATTGCGCAGCTCGTGCCCGAGCATGGCGATGAACCGGTCCTTGCGCCGGTCGGCCTCCTCGAGCGCGAGGCGCGCCTCGACGTGCTGCAGCGCCAGCGAGGCCACGGTGGCGAGCTGCCCCAGCAGCGCCTCGTCCTCGGCCTCGAAGTTCCCCTGCACCTTGTCGGTGACCAAGATCACCCCGCTCGGCGCGCCGTTGCGTGCCGACAGAGGGACACCGAGCAGTCCGCGCAAGGGCGCATGCCCCTGCGGAAGCTCCTGCCACCGGGGATGTGCGTGCAGCTCCCGGTCGGAGAGCCGCAGCGACACGGCTCCCTCGAGCAGGGATAGGTGAACGCCGCCCGGGTCGGGTCGGAACATCACCCCCGGCGGACAGGCTGGTGCATCCGCACTGCGCGCCGCGCGTTCGACCAGGATGTGGGCCTCACCGAGGCCGTAGCCGCAGATGGCGAGCCGCGCGCCTGTGAGCGTAAGCGCGGCCTCGGCGATGGCCTCCAGCATCGCCCCGAGATCGGTCTTGGCCATGACCGCGAGTGAAGCCTCGGCCAGCCGACTCAAGCCCTCGCGGGAGTGCAGCAGCGCCCGCTCGGCACGTTTGATGGCGGTGATGTCCGCACCGGTGGTGATGAACTGCTCCCCGAGCGGGACGCTCGTCAAGCGGAAGTACTTGTCCAGATGCGGGAAATAGTCCTCGAAGGAGTGCGGCACGCCGTCGCGCATGATCTGGCGGACTACGGGTAGGTGATGCGCCGTCGCGCCGGGACCAAAGATCTCGTCGGTGGTCTTGCCCCTGATTTCCTCGGCCGTCGGCCGCCCCCAGCTCGCGAGGGCCGGGGGATTGACGTCGATCAGACGCCAGGTCTCGATAGCGCCGGAGTCGTCCCGGACGACCTGCCAGAAGTGCACCTCCTCGGCCATGTTCTCGAACAGGGTGCGGTACTTCGTCTCGCTCGCCCGCAGCGCCGCCTCGGCCTGTTTGCGGGGGCGCAGATCGACGCCGATCCCGATCGCCGTGTCGTCACGCAGACGCACGTTGGCCCACTCGATGGGCACCTCCTCCCCGCCCTTGGTCATGCAGCGCCACTCGTGGAAGCTGGGCCGCAGCGACTGCATATAGACGGAGACCTCGGCGCGATAGCCCGGGTCCGGATAGACCCTGACCATGAAGTCACCCTCGTTCGCTTCTGCGCTTGACCAGCCCAGGACCGTCTCGGCCTGACGGTTCAGCCTGAAGCGCTTGAGGCGCGGATCCCAGAGCACCAGGAGCACGGGGATGGAGTCGAAGATGCCCTGCAGGAGGACGCGCTCGCGCTTGAGCGCCTCCTCGGCAGTCTTGCGCTCGGTCACATCCAGATTCATGCCGATCCACTCGACCACCTGTCCGTCGCAATCGCAGATCGGCGCCGCATGCACGCTCATCCAGCGCCATTCGCCGTCATGGCGGCGAATGCGTTGCTCGTTCGCGAACGGTTCGCCACGCCTCACCGCATCCGTCCAGCCCCGCGCCGCCGTTGCACGGTCTTGAGGATGTACCGCGCCCGTCCAGCCCGCCCCGAGCATGTCCTCGGCGCTCTGGCCGGTGAAAGCCATCCAGTCCGGCTGCGGCTCGACCTGCAGCCCCGACGGCGGACAGGACCAGGTGACGGCGCTGGTCGCCTCGATCAGGGTGCGGTAGCGCCGCTCGCTCCGGCGCAACGCCTGCTCGGAGCGCTTCCGCTCGCTGATGTCGGTATGCACCAGCACCACGCTGCCGTCCCGGCGCTGCAAGGGGCTGACAGTCAGGGTGTACCAGAACTGCTGGTCCCGGCTGTGGCAGGGGTAGTCAACGCGGAACTGATCGGCCTCGCCGGCCATGACGGCCCGGATGCCTGCCGCCGTGCGGTTCGCGCCTTCAGCGGAGTCGCCGCGGGCGGTGGCGCAAATCTCGAGATAATTGGTACCGATACCGGTGCGAGGTGCGGGCTCGCCGGGCCGCGGACCGTTCTTTAGAGCGAAGTGCCGCCAAGGTGCGTTGACCGAGACGATCACTCCATCCCGGTCGAGCACCGCCACCTCGCTGGGCATCGCGTCAAGCACGGCCTGTTTGAACCGCTCGCCGTCGCGTAAGACGTCGGCCGCGGCATGCTCTGGAGTGACATCGAGGGCCGCCAGCATGGCGCGTGCCGGCTCCTCGTCATCGAAGATCACTTGCTTGCGCACACGCAGCCAGCGAATCCGGCCGCCGGGCAGGACCACGCGGTGATCCAGGTCGAAGAAGCCTGGCCCGCTCGGGTCCAAGCACTCCGCGATCAGGGCCAGCAGGTGCCCGCGATCCTCCGGATGGAAGGTGGCGTGCACCGTCTCGCGCGTGACGGACAGCGCGTCCTTGCCCAGCCCGAACAGTTGGGCGGCCTTGGCCGTGAGGTGACAGGTGCCGGTTGCGTAGTCGATCTCAGCCAGCCCCAGGCCGGCGACTCGCAGGCCCAGCTGCAAGCGTGCCTCGCTCTCGCGCAGCGCCTGGATGGGCACCAGGGCCCGCTCGCGCTCGGCCAACAGGCGGTTCGCCTTCCTGAGTTTGAACACTTGAGCCAGGGCGATGACGGTAGAGGCTACGAGGAGCAGGATGATGGACCCAGCCCCCATCAGGATCAGGCGGTTCCCTGGTTCCCGGCTCACGTAAAGGACTTCCTTGGCCGGCTCGACCAGGGAGACGCCCTGGACCGGCGCACGGGTGAGATCGACCCGCAGACCGCTCGGCTGGCCATCCTCGACCCGGATATAGGGCAGGATCGAGTCGTTGCCGAGAAAGCGCGGCGGTGCGCGGGAGGCATCGATGGCCTGGGCCGGGGCCGGGAACGGCCCCGCCGACGCCGCGATCAGGAGCAACATGACCGCCTGGCGAATCGGCACGGGCCTTCTCATGTCTTCATGCCCTTAACGATCACGCCGGAGGACCTGTCCGGACCCGGCGACGGTCGTCCAGCGAACAGTGGGTTGATTCGTCACAGCGGAATCCGGTCGAAGCGCGTGGCTCGCCGGTGGGCGGCGGCCGGTCCCGCGAGCCCCTCGCGCACCATCCAGACCGTTTGCCACCCCGCTTCGCGGGCGGCGTCGAGCTCTTCGCGCACGTCCGACAGGAACAGGATGCGCCGAGTAGGGACGCCGATGACCTCGGCGATGCGTCGGTAGGAGCCGACCTCCCGTTTGGGTCCGGTGCGGGTGTCGAAATAGCCGGACAACAGCTGCGTCAGGTCGCCGGCGACGGTGTGGCCATAGATCAGCCGCTGCGCGTGCACCGATCCCGATGAGTAGATGTAGAGCTGTAACCCACTCGCGTGCCAGTTCCGCAGCGCCGGGGCCACGTCCGCATAAAGGGGCGTCACCAGCTCGCCGTTGCGGTATCCCTCCTCCCAGATCAGCCCCTGCAGGGTCTTCAGCGGCGTGACCTTCTGGTCCCGCTCCATCCAATGGCACATGCGCACCACCACCGCCTCGTCGTTCCACACGCCGCCCGCCTCGCGCGCCTCGTCCATGATCGCCGCCACTTCGGGCTCGCTGCGGTGTTGGCGGATATAGTTGGGCAGGCGCTCCCGGGCGTAGGGGTACAACATGTCGGTCGCGAACGCGATCGACGTGGTCGTACCCTCGATATCCAGCACCACGGCCTCGACAGGCATCATGTCTGCTTCATCCTATCGGTGGAGATTCACGCCGAAGGCCCGAGTGTAACGCCACGTCCGGCGTGGTTGGAAACCTTCGCGCGCGCTCGGGAGACCGGTCTTGTGATGATGATTGAGTGTACGGGTGATGTCGGCAGAACGCTGTCTGGAAGCGCACAGAGGAAGGGAGCATGAACGATCGGATCCACGGAGAGCAGAACGCGGCCATCATGTCGCTGTGCCGGGAAATCACGACGGAGCGGCTCTGGCAGCCACAATCCGATGGGGGTTGATATGAGCGTGCAGTCCGAGTCTTCGGGTCGCGGCGTCGGCGAGACCGATGCCTGGCCCGATCATGAACACTTCATGCGACGCGCCATCACGTTGGCCCGTCGGGGCTCGGCAGCGGGCGACGGCGGACCTTTCGGTGCCGTGATCGTGCGTGACGGGCGCATCATCGGGGAGGGCTGGAATCGGGTCATCGCCACCCGAGATCCGACAGCGCATGGCGAGATGGTCGCGATCCGCGATGCCTGCCGGCAGATTGGAAACAGCAGCCTGGATGGGTGCGCGCTTTACACCAGCGGTCAGCCCTGCCCGATGTGCCTCGGTGCAATCTACTGGGCGCGGATCGAGCGCGTGTTCTATGGGTTCAGCATCCACGACGCGGCGCGCATCGGCTTCGATGACCATTTCATCCACGAGCAGCTTGCAAGGCCGGCGGAGCAGCGTGCAATTCCCGAGATTGCGTTGCTTCGCGAGGAGGCGTTGGAGATCCTCGAGACCTATGCCGCCAATCCGGATCGGATGCACTACTGAAACCGTGAGCGCCGACGAAGGTTTCGGGATCGTGGGTGGTAATACGATATTATGCTTATTAATATTCGCGCCATCCAGGTTGATCCGAGTGCAAGAGGATGCGGGACGCGAAACCTTTGGGCCTGTCGCTCGCCGTGGCGGCTGGTCTGCCGACGATCGGCCATTCCGAGGAGGCGGTGCAACTGGAGACGGTCGAGGTCGTCGCACCGCTGGTCTACTCGGTCCAACTACAACACCCGTTTTACGGGCGATCCGGCGCTGGATCGGGACTACTACAACTTCTACTTCAGCCAAACCGAAAATCGCGATCTGCTCGGCATCGGCACAGTGCCGGTTGCCGACAGTGTACTCACCCTCAAGCCCTATGCGTCTGCTCGCCGGTCCCGCTCAGGACGGGATCGGCACCCGGATCGTCTGGAACATCCGTCTCCCGCGCGTCGCAGCGGCGTTGCTGGCCGGTGCCGCGCTCGGCCTCGCGGGGACCCTCTATCCGGGCTCGCGGGTCTTGTCCGGGCTTGCGGCGCAGGCCCTGACCGCCGTGCTCGGGCCGAACGGGGTCGGCAAGTCGACACTGCTCAAGCTCGTCGCCGGCATTCTGCCCCTGCAATCGGGCCGGATTCGACTCGACGGCGCCGACCTCCCGCACCTGAGTCGCGCGCGTCGCGCCCGGCTGGTCGCCTACCTCCCGCAGATGATCCGGCCGGTGCAGGTGAGCGTCTTCGAGGCGTTCCTCCTCGGTTACGCTGTCATGGTCCCGTGCGGATCGACGTAGTGGCGCAGGACCCTTGGTGAGCGGGGTATCATGCTCCGGGTCACCGGGATGGCCGGGTTCGGTGACCGTCTCGATCAACCACATCCCTCGAGGACATCCGCTTATGCAGATCGCACTCTTTGGCGCCACCGGCGGGACCGGTCGGCAGGTTCTCGAACAGGCCCTCGCGGCAGGTCACACCGTGACGGCGCTGGTGCGTGATCCAACCAAGATCGAGGCGCGCAGCGGGGTGACGCTCATCCAGGGTGATGTGCTCGATCAGGAGGCGACCGGCCGTTGTGTTCAGGGAGCAGATGCCGTGATCTGCGTGCTGGGCTCCGGAGTCGGAGCCGAACCGGTCGAGGCGCAGGGTACGCAACGTATCCTTGAGGCCATGCAGACCCACGGCGTGCGTCGGCTCGTCGCCGTGACCTCGCTCGGAGTCGGGGACAGTCGCGAGCAGGTCGGCGCGGAGTTTCAGCGGGCCATGGACACGGTGTTGCAACCCATCATCGCGGCCAAGACGGAACAGGAGCGCCTCATTCGGGCGAGCGGACTGGACTGGACCATCGTGCGTCCCGGCGGGCTCGGTGACGGAACGCGCACCGGCGACTATCGCAGCGGCACTGACCCCACACTGATGGCCGGACTTGTGAGCCGGGCGGACGTGGCCGAGTTCGTCCTGCGCCAGCTGTCGGACACGACCGACCTGCACCAATGTCCGGCGGTGACCTGAGCCGGCCGGATCGGTTCGCGAGGGCGACGCGGGGCGGCCCGATGGCGAGGCGGCTATTCACGGCAAGGACCGCGAGCCGAATGCCCGAGCGCGGCTAAGGCTCCGGGGTGTTCTGCAGGACCGCTTCGAGCTCGGTCTCGGTGACCGGCAAGGTCAGCACGGCATGGATCCGGAAGCGCTCGGCCAGCCGCGGGACGTATTGCGCCTGTTCCTTGCCGACCAGCACGATCGTTCGTGCCGACGGTGCCTGTTTGCGTAAGGCCGCCAGAAAGACGTCCAGGTTGCTGACATTGGCTCCGGCGTAGTTGTTGCCGAAACCGTAGAAGAACTCCGCCACGATCCAGTCCGGCGACATGGACTTGAGTGCCTGCAGCGCTTTGCGTTGCGAGGCGAGCTTGACCTGCGTGACGCCGAGACGCTGATAGAGCGCGTCGAAGCGTGGATGGTTCGGGGATTCGATGATTGAGAAGAGCGTGGTCATGCGGCCAACCATCTTGCTGCACGGAAAGTCTTCAACGCTGCCCGAGACCGTCGAACGGTGCAAGTCGGCGGAGAGCGGCCACCGACACCTGTGCCGCGATGCCCTTCATCCTGCGCGTGCAAGGAACTTGATCGAGGCTCTGGCCGATAGGGTTCTCCAGAGGTCTGGATAACCCTGACAGAAAGCTCTACTTTTAGGGTATACGATGAAATACTCCATATTTGGAGCATATGAGATGAGCGCACTCCCGCATCCCCAAACCGGTTTCGATCCGGAGCGACTCTCCAGTGCCGCCCTACAGGCATTTTTTAATCTTTCCGCACGTTGGGGGCTCACGGCCGCTCAGGAGCGGATTTTGCTCGGCAATCCTCCGGAGTCGACCTTCTTCAAATGGAAGGCGCAGAAGACGGCCCGGCGCCTTGGGCGGGACGTCCTGGATCGCATCAGTTACCTGCTGGGTATCGCCAAGGCGCTGAACATCCTCTTGCCTTCGCCGCGTGCGGCCGACGAATGGGTGAAGAAGCCCAATATGGCGCCGCTGTTTCACGGGCAGTCGGCGCTTGAGCGGATGCTCGGCGGGAGCCTGATCGATCTTGCGGATGTGCGGCGGTATCTGGATGCTCAGCGGGGACTCTGATTCGCAGCGTCCGCCCTGTTGCGATCTGGACTGGACGCACCAGTAGCGCATCGTCTCTTCGGAGTTTCCGCCCATCAACCTCTTCGAGACGCTGGTGGATCCGGACCTGATGGACGAGCTGTACTATCTCGAAGGGCTGACCAACGAGCGCTTGCGCGACGAGGTGGGAACTATCGCACTGGTCGATCGCGAAGACCGTGTTTGTGGTCCCGGCTCGACGCCGGTGATGGCCGCGTTCACGCATATCGGCGTGGCCAGCCGATTCAGCGACGGCAGCTTCGGCGTTTACTACGCGGCCAAGACCCTGCACACGGCCATCGAGGAAACGACGTACCACCGCGCCCGGTTTCTTGCCTACACACGGGAGGACGCCGGGGAGATCGACATGCGGGTGTACGTGGGGGAAGTGGCGAAGCCCCTGCACGATGTCCGGGGCGCGGTCTACGACCATCTGCATGACCCGGACGATTGGCGGCCATCCCAAGCGTTTGGCTTGGCGATGCGCGCGGTGCGGTCTTGGGGGATCGTCTATCGGTCCGTGCGGGACCCCGGAGGGGAGTGCATCGCCGCGCTGCGCCCACCCGCGGTCACCATCCCCCGGCAGGGTCCCCACCTCTCGTATGTCTGGGACGGCACCCGAATCGTCAGGGTCTACCGCAAGACACTGATCCAGTCCTCGTGACAGCTCCCTCATCCGCAGTCGAGCCTTTCATTCAGTTCACCGATGCCGCCAAGTCCTCATGCCGGTATCACGGGGGATCGCGCGTCTATGTTTGCTGAATGGCTGATGGCGCGACTCGAGAGGCTGTTTCGGCGTTTCCGACGTGCGCCCGCCGGTCGCGTGACGGCGATCTTCGTCGCGGATGCGGCCGGGACGCCGATGCGTGCCTGCGAGCAGACCCTCGCGCTGGTCGATCAAGGGTTGGCAGAGGATCGCTATGCCCTGGGTCGTGGCTTCTGGCGGCTCACCGACGGCTGTCAGGTCACCCTGATTCTGGCCGAGGACCTGCGGCGTGCCGAGCGCCGGCATGGTCTGCCGCTCGACGCCGGGCAGCATCGTCGCAACCTGGTGGTGTCCGGATTGGTCGGGGTCGAGCTACGGGGCCGGAGCCTGCGGATCGGGGAGGCGCTGTTGGCGTGGCATCGGGTGCGCCCGCCTTGCGGGTATCTGGATCGGGTCGCCGGCGCGGGTATGGCCAAGGCGCTCGGACGACATGGTGGGTACTGCCTGCGGGTTCGCGAGGGCGGGGTGATCCGGGTGGGGGACGATGTGACCGTGGTCTGAGGCCGAGCGAATCGCCGAGCAGAAGAGTATCCGCCGCGGGGGCTCAAGCCATGCCGGGGTCCATGGAGTGACCCCGCGACGACGAGTACATCGAACTCGACGGCTGCTCGGAGTGCTGTCGGGAGCCTCTCACGCGACCGCGAGTCCACCTCAGTCGGCGCCGACGGCCTTTGTGCTCTTTGGATGCGATTGCCCTGGTGCCCGCGATCGTTCAACGGCAATGCCACCGAGACATTGGGTACGTAGGCGCGACATTTTGTCCCATTGGCCAACTCATTTCGCGTCCATTGTGTCTCGTCGTTCGAGGCGGCGCCGCGGCGATGCCCTTCTGCCTGACGACTCAAGAAACGACTCCGGCGGCTTGCATTCAATGCGTCACCGGCCGCCAGCGAGCGATCCGTTGCGCTGATGAGTACATGGCATCGATCGTGCGTCGTGATGATCAATGCATCTATTCGGCTAGACTGGCGCCGCATAAAGGCAGAGACGGCAGAGTCGGCTGGATGGCTCAACCGCAGCTGGCTCCATCGCGTGTGAGCCTGGTGCTCCCTAACCTGGCCCGCACAGGCCCGCACAGGCCCGCATGTGGCCGTAGCCGGTCGCTACCTCGACAATCCATCGGACAGACCATAATGATGCATATCAGTATCCTCCTGATAAGTCTTCTTGGCATGGTGTTCATTGCCGCGGTATTCGCCTTTGTCGTTCTGAATTCAGGACCACGGGACGAGGACTATGGCGGCATTTCCACACGTGGCTACATCATTCGGCGCTGGTGGATGATAGGCCTGTGCGCCGCCGGGGTGCTGGTGAGCGTCTGGTCGCTCATCCCGTTTCCACTGCAGGCATCCAGCGCCGAGTCGCCCAGGATAATCCAGGCGGTCGGTCGGCAATGGTCATGGGAACTCGCATCGAACAGCGTCGAAGCCGGGGAGCCTGTCAGGTTTCGCGTGACCTCGCAAGACGTGAATCACGGATTCGCGATCTACGGACCGGACGACAAGATCGTCGCACAAACACAGGCGATGCCGGGCTATTTCAACGACCTCGACGTTACCTTCGAGCACGCCGGCAAGTATCGCGTGCTCTGTCTCGAGTATTGCGGTGTGGCGCACCATGCCATGGTTACAGAGATCGCCGTGACGGAGAAGCACTGAAATGACCACGACTGAACTAGGATATGCAACTCCCGAAGCGCAGCGCGCGCCGGTCGTCAAACTCTACCTCGGCATCGGTCTGCTGGTCTTCGCCGGGCTGATGCTGGTCGGCGTGCTGATGCGGGCGGCACAGGGCGCCGCGATGCTCACACTCGCCCCCGATGTCTTCTATCAGTTGATGACCTTGCACGGCGCGGGGATGGTGGGCACGGCTGGATTGGCTGCCCTCGCCGTCAATTGGTACTTCTTGAGTCAGCACGTGCAACTGAATCCAAAGATCTTTCTAGCCACGCTGCTCTTGTCCCTGGTCGCCGTCGCCATGATCGTCGGCTCCATCCTGCTCGGTCATTTCGCCGCCGCGTGGACCTTCCTCTACCCCCTGCCCGCCTTCTCGCTGGGACAATGGAGCAAGGGCGCGGCACTGACCTTCGTCGGCGGCCTGCTGCTGCTGGGGGTCGCCTTTCTGTTGGTCTACCTCGACATGGGCGTCGCCATCGTGCGTCGCTACGGCAGCATTGCCCGTGCCTTGGGGTTGCCGATGCTGTTCGGCCGGGAGCCGATCGACGCAACGCACTCGCCCACGGTCGTGGCCAGCGCTATGGTGCTCATCGTCAATGTCGCCGGCATTGCCGTGGGCGCGATCGTTTTGATCATGACGATGCTACATCTGATCTACCCGGCGCTCGCCCCCGACGCGCTGCTAATGAAGAATCTTATCTTCTTCTTCGGCCATGTGTTCATCAACGCGACGATCTATTCGGCCGTGATCGCGGTCTACGAAATCCTGCCTCTGTATGCTCGACGCCCATGGCGTGTCTCGCGACCCTTTCTCGCGGCATGGCTCGCCGTGACACTGATGGTGCTGGCGGTCTACCCCCATCATTTGCTGATGGATTTCGCGATGCCGCCCTGGATGGCGATCATGGGACAAATCGTGTCCTATGCCAGCGGCATCCCCGTCCTAGTGATGACCGCCTTCGGGGGGCTGATGCTCGTCTACCGATCGGGCATTCGCTGGGACGCCGCCTCAAGTCTGCTGGTGCTGTCACTGTTCGGCTGGGCGGCGGGAATCATCCCGGCGGTGATCGACGGCATGATTCACGTCAATCTGGTGATGCACAATACCCTCTGGGTGCCGGGCCATTTCCATTTCTATCTGCTGCTAGGCGTCTTGCCGATGGTGCTCGGATTCGCGAGCTACCTATGCGCCAACGGCCAGCAGGGACGTACCGGGCTTGTTGCGGTGGCGGTCTATGCCACTGGCGGTACCCTGCTCTGCCTGAGTTTTCTGGTGTCGGGGGCGCTCTCGGTGCCGCGTCGCTTCGCCGTGCACGAGGAGAGCTGGCAGTGGCTCGGCAACGTCGGCGCCCTGTCCGGCGGCATCGTCCTGATCGGCACCCTGATGATCGCCTTGCCGATTCTGCAGAAGCTGCCGCGCGCGAGGCTGGCAAGCACAGGAATCGGCGCACGCGCATGAGTCCGCGCACCCTGCTCTCCGTGGCGTTGGCCCTGTGCCTGATGGCAGGGCTGCTCTGGCATAGCACCGCCGGTCTCTCCGCATTCACCTATGAGACCTTGCGCCAGACCCAGGCCATGCGCCAACAACCGCCGGTCTCCGACTGGCAATTGCAGGACGACCAGGGCAACCTCGTCCGGCTGTCGGACTGGGACGATCAGGTCCTGCTCGTCAGTTTCATCTTCACCCGCTGCACCTCGGTCTGCGGAGCACTCGGGGTGCGTTACAGTCAGCTCCAGCGCGCGATGGAAGCCGCTGGCTCGAACCGGGTTCGCCTGCTGTCCGTAAGCATCGAACCCGCGCACGACACGCCCGAGCGTCTCGCCGAGTATCGAAAACGCTTCGGCGGCACGCGCACGTCCTGGACCATCGCGCGCCCGGCCGACGAGCAAATCCTAAGCACCCTGATCCGCGAGACTGGATTGCGCGTCATCCCCGACCGCTTCGGCGGTTTCGCGCACAGCGACTCGCTCCATTGGATTCGAGACGGCCACTTGGTCCGCATCAGCGCTTGGACCGACCCCGCGCTCGAAGGCTTGATCACCGATGACGGGTGAACGGTGGCGGCAGTGGCCGCTCGCACTCACCCTGGCGTTCTGTGTCGCCGGGCTGATTCCCGTCACGGCGAGACTCTTCGAAGCGTCCATGCAGGCACACCTCTTGTTGCAGATGCCGCTGCTGGCCTTCTGCGGCGGTTACTGGGTCTATCGCTCCGAGCAACTGCAGGCGTGGCTGGAACGTGCGGATCCCAGCGGAGGAGTCGCCCTGGTGCTGGGCAGCGGTTGGATGATCTACTGGATGCTCCCGCTCAACATGGATCTCGCAACCTTCGATCCGGGTGCCCGGCTGCTCAAAATCCTCACCGTGCCGCTCACGGGCGCCACCTTGACATGGAGCTGGCGTCGACTGGGACCGGTGGGGCGCGGCGTCATACTCATGGAGGGCTGGGCCATGCTGGTGCGTCTGGGCTGGGTCTTCCAGATCAGCCCGGTGCAGTTGTGCAGCAACTATCTCATAGACGACCAACAACGCACCGGGATGCTGCTACTGGGCCTTGCATTGATCGGCGCGATCCTAGCCGCCGTCTGGGGTCTGTTCGGGCCCTTTCGCAAGACGGATCGATCCCGGCTGGAATGAGTAGCGATGCGCACTTGGCTCAATCGACATTCCAGACAGCTAGACTATCGGGGCTGCCAATAACGCCGGGGTAGCCCCTTCCCGCGAGCGCGAGTGTTGTGGATCAACTGAAAACAGCTCAGGTACATCGGGAGGTTTTCCCGCGAAATCCCGCGGAGAGCGCGCAGCCATGAGCGAAACTGTTGTTTCCCATCCTGATCCGCAAACCACCGGCCATTTTCGCAGGGAGTATTCCGCCGGTGATGTGGTTTCCCGGTGAGGGAATGGGGTGAGCGCGGAGCGTGGATGTCCCGGACGCTTCACCGGCGTGCATCCTCGCGCTCGCCCCGGCACACCCTCCCGACGTTGATCCAATAATAAGGCCCGCCACGGAGGCAACCGTGCGGGCCGGTGGCCGGTGCAATTACGCTTCACCATCCTCCTGCCCGAGGACTGGACGCCCGAGCAGGCTTGGGCCGTCCAGGATTGCTTGGACGAACGGCTCGTGCAGATCCAGACTGCCATCACCCAACTGGACCTCTTCGGCGCCGACTTCGACGATCCGCTGCCCTTCTAACCGACCCGCGCCCGCCGGGCACCCTCCCCACAGGTGCCCGACCCGGGCCCGTTGAACACCGCCGCAACGCGCCCGACACGCCGCCTTCGCCCTCCTCGCACTGCTCCACCTGCCAACACTGCGCCACCGGGGCAATCAGTGCGGGAAAGCCGCGAGCATTCCGCACGAAATAATTCGGGAATTGGACGGTGAAACAAAGTGACCCACAACACGCGACATTTTGTTCCATTGGCCAACTCATTTCGCGGACATTCTGTCTCGGCGTTCGAGACGGCACCGCGGCGATGCGCTTCTGCCTCACGACTCATGAACCGACTCTGGCGGCTTGCCTCCAATGCGTCACCGGCCGCAAGCGGCCGATCCGATGCGCCGATGAGTACATGGCATCGATCGTGCGTCATGATGTAGCGCGCCGGTCATCAATGCCTATGCGGAGTGCATCGATAGAACGGGCGTAGTGTCATGCGAGCCGAATTGCCGACGGAATCGCAATGATGCGCCCACATTTGCGCCGGAGCATGCTCTGAGTGGCCCAGGATAGCCATATTCAAATATGCAGTCCTGGATTGGTCCTTCGGGGCTGTTTCAGCATGTCTTAAGCGACCAAAGCTCGTAACTATCCACCACTGGAGAGACCCATGCAAACCCAAACCCTTTCTTCTCATGCACCCGCCGCCTACGGCAATAATAGTATTGCCGCTCTTGCCAAAATGGGCGAGGTGTGGAAAGAACGTGCACAGGTGAAGAACGAAGAGTTCGAAGTCGAAATGATGTACAGCGATGTGTACGACGACTTCCTGGATCGGTTGATCCCGTTTCACCAGCATCCGCGTTACGGCGAGCTTGGCGACGAGATGCGCACCAAGATTCTGTCATCCGGCTGGATCGCCTATAACGAGAAAACCATCGATATTGAAACGAAAATCATCTCGCCCATTTGCAATGAAATCATCTACGGAACTCTGCCGGGTACGCATGACGAAACCATCAAATGGCTGGCCGCCCAAACTCTGACGGATGAGGCCTACCATGTGTTGATGGTGATCAATACCGCACGTATGGCCCGAACACAGCGTGGCTTGCTGGACCTGCGTTTGCCTAGCTTCGACTTGGTTAACAAGATCGAGCTTGAGGCGGCGAAGTATTCCGAGAACTGGCAAAAGAAGATCGTTCGTGCGTGCGCCTGCATCGTGTCCGAGGTGTTTATCAGCGACTATCTGAGCCTGCTGTCCGACGCCGATGGTGTGCAGCCGATCAACCGAATCACCACCGATGCGCACCGGAAAGATGAATTGGCGCACAGCGGCATCTTCCGTCACCTGACCAAGGAAATCGTCCGCCACCTGACGCCGCGTGAGCTTGCGTTCTTCGCGCAGATGCTGCCGCGTCCGATGCGTTGGTTCGCCAGTCAGGAGCTGAGCGTTTGGGAAACCATCCTGCAACAGCTCGACTATGAGCACACCAAAGAGGTGATTGGTGATATCCGGGCGGAAGCCGAAGTTGCCCTGTTCCGTGTCGACTTCTCGGAGCTGATCGAGCTTGCCGAAGAAACTGGCTTGCTGGACACGCCGGAAGGTTGTGATTCCTTCCAGGCGGAAGGATTGCTTGAAAAAGTAACAGTTCAATAAACAGTAATCCATCTTAGCCCCTCTCCCCTGCCGGTAGAGGGGCTGGGGAGAGTGGGAGAATGAACTGGAATGCTGACGTCGCTTATGAACCGCTTATAAGCAATACGAGTGGCCGCCGAATGTCGGTACACAAGAGAGGGGGAGTCACAATGCTCGCACATGTGGTCCAGCATATTGCTTTTGAACATTTGGGCAATCTGGAGCTGGCGTTAAGCAAACACGGCTATGCCATTAGCACCTTCATGGCGGGCGTTGAGGATCTTAACCCGATCAGTAAAGACGATCCGGATTTGCTGGTCGTCCTGGGCGGCCCGATCGGTGTCTACGAAACAGACGCCTATCCGTATCTGGACACCGAACTGGAACTGATCCGCGATCGCATCGCGCGCAATCGGCCTGTACTGGGTATCTGCCTGGGCTGTCAGTTGATTGCCAGAGCGCTGGGCGCGGATGTGTATCCCGGTGGAACCAAGGAAATCGGTTGGGCGCCGTTGGAAATTCACGGCGATGTGGAGGGGAACGTCTTGTCGCCCCTACAGGACGCATTGGAAGTTCTGCATTGGCACGGAGACACCTTTGATCTGCCCGCCGGTGCAACCCGGCTGGCGTCGTCGGCGGTCTATCCAAATCAGGCGTTCAGCTACAGAGACAATGTGCTGGCGCTGCAATTCCATTTGGAAGTTGAAGCCGAGGCTTTGGAAAGCTGGTACCTCGGTCATGCGCACGAAATTGCGTCAGTAGAAGGGTTGACGGTTCCTGGACTACGGGAAGATGGCCAGCGCTATGGGCCAAACCTACAAGGCCCGGCCAAGCAGGTATGGGCGAAGTGGCTGGTGTCTCTAGCTGCTCAGGGTTCCGTCGAGGCAGCGGCATGAGCCGCTGAGAAATCGCACCGGGGTTCTACCGGTGGTGAGGGGCTGTTGGCTGTGGCTCTCGTGTCGCAATGACCAATATCGGTCGCCGCTGTTAGAGGCGCGGTTAAGGATCATTTAGATCAGCACATTGATGCCGGGGAGAAGGAAGATGAGTTTAAAACGCTATCGTTGTAGCACTTGCGCGCATATCTACGACGAAGCTATGGGTGACCCGATTCACGGAGTAGCCCCCGGGACTCGATTTGATGACCTGCCGCCCGAATGGTTTTGTTCGGTTTGTGGTGATCCTCGCGAAAGCTTTGAATTTGCCGGCTTGTCTGAGTATGCGCAAGCCGCAGCCGAACGCAACAACGACCAGGAAGGCGATCCCATTGTGATTGTTGGCGCTGGGATCAGCGGATGGAACATCGCCGAGCAACTGCGCCAGAATGGTGCCGAAGGCCCGATCACCATCGTCACGAAAGACGATGGTGACTACTACTACAAGCCGCATCTATCCGTGTCCGTTACCAGCAAGTCACGTGCCGATCTGATCATTGCCAAAGGGCCGGATCGCGCGCAGTTGCTGGACGTGGACTTGCGTGCACGTACCCAGGTGATTGGTCTCGATCGTAATAAAAAACGTTTGTTAACCGACAAAGGCAAGGTCGAGTACGCCAAGTTGGTGCTTGCGACCGGCGCGGTGCCTTTGCGTCTCTACGATCGTCGTATCCAGCAGCATATCCACCAGCTGAATGACCTGGATCACTATGAGGCACTGACGGAATTGCTCAACAGCGGTAACAAGCGAGTACTGATTCTAGGTGCCGGCTTGATCGGATGTGAATTGGGCGATCACCTTGCTCGTGCCGGGCATGAAGTCGCGATCAATGATAGAGCCCCGTATTTGCTGTCGGCCGTGGTGTCCGAGGGTGTTTCCACCTACGTTCAAGATCGATACGTGCAGAACGGGATCGCGTTCTTCCTCGGCACCACCATGAACGATGTCGCCAAGGAAGACGGTGGGTTGCAGATCCAGTTCGAGGATGGGCGCACCATGGAGCGCGACGTCGTGATCTCGGCGATCGGCCTGAAGCCCAACATTGAGCTTGCGGCCCGAGCGGGCCTTGATGTTGGCAAGGGTATCAATGTCGATGAAGCCATGCGTACCAGCGACCCGGATATCTACGCCCTTGGTGATTGCGCTGAACACAAGGGACAGGTCTTTTCATTCGTCGAGCCTATCAATCGCCAGGCTGCCGTGATCGTGGATCAGCTTTATGGTGAAGGCAAGCGGCGCTTCGAGTCCCGTATGCCGATGGTTCTTGTTAAGTCTCGCACCTGTCAGATCAAATCGGTGCCGCCGGAGCGCTCGAGCCGTGCGGGCAGTAGCATTCGCCGTGTGCATAGCTCCGACCAGGGTGTCGTGGACGAATGGTGGAGTGACGATGGCCTACTGGTCGGCTATAGCGCATGTGGTGATGTTGCCGGAACCTACGAGCCAGCGATGAATCAGGGTGACCGCGCCGATCCGGGCGATAATGTGAACTCGTCTAGTCCTCCCGGACACCCTGCTAAGGCGATAATACTACCGACCGAGGTGAAATATTGAACCGGGTTCCTGCGGCGACGAACAAGAACCGGATATTGATGACTGACGTCACATACCGGTTGGGCTTGGCCAAAACAATCAATAACGTTAAGAGGAGTTAGTAACATGAAAGCTCGATTCGCCATTCTGTTGTTTATACTCATCGGTGCGTCCAGTTATATTGTTCATACTCGCCAGTTGCCCGTAGTCACCGCTGTTTCCAGTTCTGCTGCTTATGACTATGAAGCATTAAAAGATAAGTATTACGCTGATCATCCCGGCAAAGGAAAATACGCCGACCTCTGGGAACCCATCCCGATCCAACAATACTGGAATCCGGTGAGTTTCTATGAGCCGCCAGGTACCTTAATAGGCAACTTCAATGCGGAAGAATGTGTCGAATGTCACCTAGCCATTAACCCTGGTTGGGTGCATGCCTGGAAAGACAGCGGCCATGCTAATCTGGATGACATACGCAGTTTAAAAGATGATGACCCGCGTTTCTATAAGAAGGCCAAGCTCGAAGAGATTGAGAAAGAATTACAATCCCGTGGTGTCCTGGCAGCCGGCAAGCAACTTGAGAGTGTAAGTTGTATCGATTGTCATGCTGGGGTCGGTAAAACCAGCATGCAGCACGAAACAGAGCTGAAGATGCCGGACCGAGCCATGTGTGGCGCCTGTCACGTACAAGAGTTTGCCGAGGCTGAAGCGGAAAAAGAGCAGAAATGGCCGCAAGGGCAGTGGCCGGATGGACATCCATCCCATGCCATGGACTGGAAGGCCAATGTGGAAACTGCCATCTGGGCCGGTATGTCACAACGCGAAGTGGCCCAAGGTTGTGATATGTGTCACTACCAACAAAACAAATGCGATGGCTGCCATACTCGCCATACCTTTTCTGCCGCCGAGGCCCGTAAGCCCGAAGCCTGTGCCACCTGCCACAACGGTGTCGATCACAACGAGTTTGAAAACTACATGTTGTCTAAGCACGGCGTGATCTACGAGACAATGGGTAAAGACAAATGGAACTTTGAAGTTCAATTGAAAGATCACCTCACCGAAGGCAATTACACTGCACCTACCTGCGCTACTTGTCACTTTGAATACAAAGGTGAATATTCGCACAACTTGGTCCGTAAAGTACGTTGGGCCTTTAATCCAACCCCCGCCATTGCGGATAACCTAGACCAGCCTTGGTTTGAAGAACGCAAACAAGCGTGGGTCGATAGCTGTGCTCAATGTCACTCTGCACGCTTTGCCAAAGCCTGGCTGGATACGGCAGACAAAGGCATCATTCAAGGTCTTGAGGTGGAACAAGAAGCCAAGCAGATCGTGCAGAAACTGTATGATGATGGCTTGCTAGTAGGTCAAAAGACCAACCGCCCTGCCCCACCAGAGCCTGCAGAAGATGCTCCTGGTGACTTCTTTGGACTGTTCTTCGCCCAAGGTAATAACCCTAGCTTGGTTGACCGTACCCATGCCGAGATGTGGGAGCATGATCTGATTAAGCATTACAAAGGCTTAATGCATGTTAACCCAGGCGGCTTCACCTACTCTGAAGGTTGGGCCAGGTTGATGCGTCGTTATACGGAGATCCAAGATCAAAATACCCAGATCCGAGAATTGGCTGAGTTGAAGAAAAAGGTAGAGGAACTCAGCAAGTAGTCTAGCCTTTATTGACCCTATGCCGAAACAATCAGGTCGGCATAGGGTTTTTTACCCCCTGCTCCCATCCGTTAAATTTCTATTCGGAGTTACAACATGTCTCGGCTTAGAATCTCATTGCTGCTTCTCGCATTAACCACTACTTCAGTAGCCTTTAGTAATGAAAACAATAAGCAGCTCAGTTATTCCATATCAGCCGTTGAAGCATCTGAATATCAAGACATAAATAGTCACTTCCCTATCGATGTTCTAGAGAAAATTTTGATCAAAAGCCCAAAAGAAAAAGAATACGAAATGTTTGTGGCGCAATACCAAGTCGATGATGAAAGACGTCGAGCCATCGTCTATCCTCTCCCTAGACAACATGAAAAAGAAACGAATACAATAGATAATAAGAAACATCATCAATACCGACAAGAAAAGTGGCGGTTCCTCTCTGCTGCCGTTAAAAAACACACCAAAGACTCGGATAGATTTATTACTTACTGGGATAACGCTCAACGGCTGCACCTATTTACCGGAAGAATGGCTGTCTCAGAACAACCTATCGAGAAGGCATTCGCAAATTCAGAAGAAAAGTTATTTTGGCAAAAGATCGGTAATGGGTTTTCTCAGCAAGAACAATTGACTATCTTCGCGCAATGTTTAATCGGTAAGGCCAGAGATGCTACGTCGTGCTTGAGCCAGTTGTATACGGATGCAGGTGATAACTATATCTTGATGAGTGCCGATGATATGGCACATATCCAAGAAATCAGTCTTTTAGCCGGCCAGGGTCTGCCCTTAGAGACGCGCTTGTTTTCGACCGATTCCGATCTGCACGGTCAAATCAAACAGGTTAGAGAATGGGCTCGTGAAGGAGAAGGAACCGGCAGTTATATGCTACAGCCTATCGATGAGAACTTTGTTCGTGCCTGGAGGATCATCGATCCGGATTTTGAAGATTCTTTACTCGCCAGCTTGCTTCCTTTTACCACCGCAGCCGAAAAAGAACTTGCTGATTTTAGATTGGTCTTTAAATCCGATTGGGGCGGCTATTTAAGCCTGTATCAAATTATCAACTAAATCAAGTTCAAGGTAGTGGTTCGACAAGATCGCCGGGAGCGATCTTGAACGGCCGAAGGCTGGTCCGAAGGGCCAAGAGCAAGATGCCCGGAGTCAGATGACGTGCGTCGTGCCGGCTCGGTACGGCGACGTCAGCTGATAGCGAACGTTGCCGTTCGGGGTGAGCGCCAGGCGCTTTTCCGAGATGGCCGGCCGGCTGATGTATGCGGTAGGTGATCGTCAAACCCAGGCGCTATTCCATCGCGCCGGACCAGGTAGCTGTTCTTCGCAGGAGGTCCCGCTCAAGCAAGCGGGCGCCTTCGCTTGCAGCAAGGACGCGGTGCGCCACCCACGAGAGACGAAAGGGATGGACTAAGACGTCACCGAGCTGGCGGAGGGGACCCACTGCGGTGATGGCAGCGATTCCTGTAAGGCGTGCGGGGAGCCCGCTGGCTATTCCAGTTCCTCCAACAGGACTTTTAACGCGTCGATGTCGGTGAAGATCCCGATCAGGTCCTCACCTCTAACCACCGGCAGGCTTCCGAATTTCTTCTCCACCATCACGCGCACCGCATCGACCAGCGGCGTGTCTTCGGTCACCGTCACCGGCTCCTTGGTCATGATGCGAGCCACGGAAGTGGCCACCAGCACCTGCTCGAAGTCCTCCCGTCGGATACCCGAAAGCAGCGAGGGTGTAGCTCGACGGATGTCGCGATCCGTCACCATCCCCACGAGCCTGGAGCCGTTGGTGACCGGCAAATGACGGATGTGGTGCCTCCCGAGCAAGGACACCGCCTCTTTCATGCTAGCCTCTTCGGGAACGGTAAACAGCTTCTGAATCATGTACTCTCCGATTCGCATAGGCAGAACCTCTTTGCGTTCTGCCAGAAGTTTTAACGCGTCGATCTCGCTGATGATCCCGATCAGCTCCTCACCTCTCACCACCGGAAGGGCTCCGAATTTCTTCTCCACCATCGCGCGCACCGCATCGACCAGCGGCGTGTCTTCGGTCACCGTCATTACAGTCACCGGCTCCTTGGTCATGATGCGAGCCACGGGAGTGGCCGCCAGCACCTGCTCGTAGTCCCCTTCGATACCCGACTGCAGCGAGGGTGAGGCTCGACGGATGTCGCGATCCGTCACCATCCCAACGACCCTGGAACCGTTGGTGACCGGCAAATGACGGATGTGGTGCCTGTCGAGCATGAGCACCGCCTCTTTCATGCTTGTCTGCTCGGACACGGTAAACGGGTTCTGAGTCATGTACTCTCCGACTCGCATCGGGTCTCGCATAGGGACTCGCATAGGAAAAGCCTCTTTTCGTTGTTCTGGAAACCGACCTTACTCGCTAGCTAGTGTAAACGGCTAGCGGCCATTCTTCCACTGCGAAACATGGCGCTTCTGCTCTACAAGTTCGGCCGCAGCTCGGGCTCTCTCATCATCCAGAGGAAACCGTTGTAGTAGAAATAGACGAAGGACTGGTATACGCTCCAATAAAAGGCCCAGCGCTCCGTCACCGTGCCCGGGAAGACGGGCCGAGCGGCCTCGGGCGCGATCCAGATGACCCAGAATCGTATGCTGAGATAGAGCCCCGCTGTCGAATGGGTGAAGATTCCGTAAGCCAGGAGTGGACGCTTCAAAAGCCGGGTCGGGAGCGGCTTGTGCGGAGTAGCCCCGATACCGGCGTCTTTGGAAAGCCCACACAAACACCCTGTACTCAACAGTGTGCGAGAAAGCGAAAGCCAGGAACATTTTACCCAACCGGGGGGGCAACGGGGTGCCGCTCCGGGCCTTGGCGCAGAAAAACGCGGGATGCCGTACTTCTGCCGTTGAGGAACAGGGCGCACCGGCTGCTCGGGAAGCACCTCGTCGACCAGCAGCACGGCACTCTCGGCCATGCGCCGACTATACTCGGCGGCCTATTCGTACGTGGCGGCTGGAACGTAGCCAGAGCTCCACCCTACTTTCTAATATTTTAAAGTGGAAACTTAACAACTTTTACAAATTAGAATTTTCAACAGACCATCCGAAGCATTACATATTATCTAGCCAAACTCTGGCCAATAGTGACTATCCGGCAATGGGCGCTTACCAAAAATCGCCTGTCCAACCCGTACCACCGTCGCACCTTCCTCTATAGCCAGCTCATAATCACCCGACATGCCCATGGATAACTCGTCGAATGAAAGACCATCCGGGGCTTCCTGGCGCAACATTTCTTGTACAGCACGCATTTTCAAAAAGCACTCACGTGCCCGTTCATGGTCAGTCGAAAGAACAGCCAATGTCATCAGCCCTTTGATTCGCAATGAGGAATAATTCGGAAGTTGATCCACAAAAGCGCCAACCTCATCAGGTAGCAAGCCAAACTTGCTGGCTTCCCCAGAGCTATTCACTTGCACAAATACATCCAGGCTGCGGCCATCAATTTGCAATCGTTTATCCAGTTCCGCAGCGACTTTAAGACTATCCAACGCATGAAATTCATTCGCAAAACGAGCTAAATATTTGGCTTTATTTGTTTGCAGATGACCAATGACCGACCATTTAATGTTCAGATCGCCTAACACTACCGATTTTTCATGTGCTTCTTGAATTTTGTTCTCACCCATTTCCAGACAACCCGCAGCATGTGCAATACGTAGCTGCTCAGCAGGAACTGTTTTGGTCACGGGCAGCAAACGTACACTGTAAGGATCTCTTCCCGCTTTTTGACAAGCTGCATCAATACGCCCCCTTACAATGGCAAGATGTTCTTTAATCTTATTCAGTTGCTCATCGCGTTGCTGCATTTCTTGCCCCAATTTTTTTCCCACTGTACTATAAGGTATTAATTCATCTTGGTTGCCTGATGAAATGTCATTTTCCAACATAATCGTGGCCACGCTGACCTTCTTCTCATGATGGTCAACACCCGGGTGCAGGCGCCGGACCTGGCACCGGCCATCGAGCAGGCGATGCTCGACGACGTGGTCCCGGCGCTCTCTTCGGAGCGCGCAGCTCCGCATTGCGATCAAGCGGCCGGGCGGGCACCACGGCCGCCGAGCGCTTCGTCGCTCGGCCCCACCCATCCTTGTGCGAGCAGGTGCTCGAGCGCATGCCCTGACCCGCTTGACCGGCGCGACGACGACCGCGCCCGGCAAGGCAGCCGCACCTCGTCCTTGTGGCGGCTTTGCAACAGTGGACCGATCGATGATCAACGCCCGTTGAGTAAGGGCTTAGTGATGGTGTTTTTTACCCATCGCTGCCATCACGTCTTTGATTTCTACATTCAGTGTTTGGGTGGAGCCATCACTGAAGTTCAGTGTCAGATCGATCTGCTCACCGGTGATCAGACTCTGGTTCAGACCGATCAGCATCATGTGCAGACCACCCGGCTCAAGAACGACGGTTTCATTACCATTCAACGTGATCCGTGGAACTTTGTGCATCTGCATAACCCCGTCGACATGGCTATGAGTATGCAGTTCAACGACGTCTGCTGCAGAACTTGACGCTGATTGCAGAGCAACCTGCTCGTCGCTGGTGTTTTTCAGTGTCAGGAAGGCGGCGCTGTTTGGCTGGCCAGGAGGGACAGCGCGGGCGTAGGAATCGGACACCTGAACGTCAGCCATAGCAGCGCTGGACAGGGTGAGTGCGGTCAGCAGGGTGATAAGTTTTTTCATACTGTTTCCATTAGAGTAATTTACGAATTTCAGCAACCACTTCATTGGGCATTGTACCGTGCATCAGGGTTTTGCTCAGCTGCCCCTGCTTATTAATCAGATAGATGCGAGATGAGTGGTCTACAGCGTAGCCCATGGCGGAATCTTTCATCTCCACTTTGCGATAAAAGGTGCCATAGCGATTGACCACCAGGTCAACGTCCTTCTTCGTGCCTGTCATGCCGATGATTTTAGGATGAAAGAACTGGCTGTATTCTGCCAGCCGCTCCGGTGTATCACGTTCGGGATCAACGCTGACAAACAAGGGCTGTACCTGTTCCAGTTCTTCGGGGGACAGGTCTTTAAGTGCCTGAGACATAATCGCAAGCGATGTAGGACAGACATCCGGGCAGTGGGTGTAACCGATGTAGAGTGCAGACACTTTGCCTTTGAAATCTGATAATGAAGTCGCTCCACTGAGGCTTTGGAGGGTAAAATCACCGCCCAGTCTATGCAGAGGAGGCTGGTCCGAATCTGCATTACGTGGCGACATCAGAGATGCCGCCGTAACAATCCCCCCCAGCAATGCCAGGGTGAGTAGCAGTAGATTGCGTAAAGTTTTCAGATTATTTGCCATGTTTACAGTCCTATCGGGATGCGCTACCTGCCGACAGAGAACTTCACGATTTTCGGCGAATAGGAGTGCCGAAAAACCCGCATTTTCGGTACAGATATCACCTTGAGCTTGACAGCATCGAGATGGCCGGCCGGCTGATTTTAGTTTCCGTTAATTCGTTGACTGTTCAAGATCCGGTTCATTACGGGACACCTGGTTCGGCTGTTCATCCAAACTGTTTAATTTAGCGTAAAGAACTACTGCACCAATGGACCCGGTAATCGGGCCGATTAAATAAGCAATGATGTGAGAGAGTTCACCTGAGACTAGCGCTGGGCCAAGACTTCTTGCCGGGTTCAGTGAGCCACCTGTGATCGGACCGCCGAACATTATTAGAAATGCCACAGTTGCACCTATTACGATGCCGGCAAATTTCCCGGCTGCTTTTTTGTCGACAGCGGAGCCTAGGATGACGGTCATTAAAAAGAAAGTAAGAATGGCTTCGACTGTAAAAGCTGTTAGGAAGCTACCATCCAAAGGCTGGGTAACTCCGTAAGACATTTTCTCTGGGATGCTCTGCATTATGAATAGCGGTTTAAGAATGATTAAATGAAGTAGGCTTGCAGATATGGCTCCTGCACATTGTGCGCCAATATAAGGCAGAACGTCGTCTTTATTGAATTTTTTTGCAAAAGCCAGCGCTACAGTAACAGCAGGATTAATATGAGCACCAGAAGTATGACCATAAGTATAAACCATGGTCATTACAACGAGCCCAAATACAACCGATATACCAATCAAACCAAGGGCCCCGTTGCTTAATTGATTAATGGCAACAGCGCCACAACCAAAAAAGACTAGAGCGAACGTGCCGATAAACTCGGAAGCGTATTCTTTTTTCATATGAACTATTCCATGCTGAATTGTTGAAGAGACGTTAAGCTTGAGTAGCGGTATAAATACAGTGGTTACTCAAGATTAATCGAAGTCGATTATGCAGACATACCGTGCGGGTCAACGACAAACGTCTTGGCTGCTCTGCCATCAAATTCGGCATAACTCTCAGGAGATTGATCTCGAGAGATTGTGCGAATATTTACATGTTTCGCTGTGTAGCACTCTGCATTGGCATTGATGACTGGCCCGCTTCATCACCAGCACGATCGATGCCATCTACTCATCAGCGCAACGGATCGCTCGCTGGCGGCCGGTAACGCATTGGAGACAAGCCACCGGGGTCGTTTCTTGAGTCGTGAGGTAGAAGCGCATCGCCGCGGTGCCGCCTCGGACGCAGAGACAAAATGGCCGCGAAATGAGTTGGCCAATGGAACAAAATGTCGCGCTTACGTGCCCGATGTCTCGGTGGCATTGCAGTGGATCTAAGCGGCCATTGAAGCAATAGGTGATCGTGCCGAGGTAGCGCTCGGCATATTTGCTGAAATCGAAGCTGAGGTAAGCCCCGCGAGGTCGCGGTTCGACGCCAACGCCGAGAGCCCGGTCTTCGCCGCGCCGATGAGATAGATCGCCGGGAACCAGACGGTCAGTCCCAGTGTGGTTCCTTCGAACAGGGTCCCGGCGATCAGCGAGGTCTGGTGATGGCAGGCATTGCACTGGAAGGTCTTGCGGCCTTGAGGTCAACCTCCCAGCCATGGGGCGCGCCTTGAAGATCGCCACAACGGCGATTGACCCCAAGGACTGCAAAGTTGAGAATCTGGTCGTCCGCTGCAGCCTTCACGTCCGATTCAAAGAGGGACTGAAAACGAATCCGAACAGCCAAACTATGGGGGATGCCGTGTGCTTGTACTTCTTGGAGCATGAGTTTGCGGAGTCTGCGGCAAAGCACGACGACGTGAGGGTCGTCGGCGTCGTCCAGAAGTCGTGGCGCGAAATGAGCGAACGGGGTCATGAGCTGGCGCTCCAGTTGCCACTCGCCGGAGGTGCACAAGTACGCGTTGGGCGAGTTCTGAGCGGAGATTGATCCTGTGACTCACGTCAGCGGGCTCTTCATCTATCCCATCAAGTCATGCGGTGGGATCGGTCTCACGGAGGTTGAGGTGGTCCCGGGGGGGCTTCGCCACGACCGACGGTACATGATCGTCGATGCGTCCGGTCGCTTCGTCACGCGTCGTGAAGAACCTCGCCTCGCCCAAGTCGTGGTCAACTCCCGCGGCGAGGACTTCCGCGTCTTCGCGCCGGGCGCTGGTGACTTCGCTCTCCCCGCAGAGCCCGGCGAGGAGCTGTTCGGCGAACTCAGGATCAGCACCGTCTGGCGGGATACCGTTGAGGCGAAAACTCTCCCCAATGGTTCCTCGTGGTTCAGCGCATTTTTAGGGCGTGACGTGGAGCTGGTGTACATGCCCGATCCCGCGCTCAGGCAAGTGAATGCAGCTCGTTCGGATCCAGGTGATCAGGTGAGCTTCGCTGACGGGTATCCCCTGCTTCTCACATCGGAACAATCACTCGTTGATCTCAACGCCCGTCTCGACCAACCGATCCCGATGTCGCGCTTTCGACCGAATGTCGTCGTGAAGGACGCTGACGCTTTCGCAGAGGACACCTGGAAGAAGATCACAATCGGTTCGACGAGGTGCACCGTGCCGAAACTCTGTGATCGCTGCGTGGTTACGACGATCGAGGAAGGCTCTTCGAGAAAAGGCAAAGAACCTTTGAAGACCCTGGCATCCTATCGTCAGTGGGATGGCGCTGTGTGGTTTGGCGCTCTAGTGATCCCCAAGAGCACAGGACGACTTCGGGTCGGAGATGTGATCCAGGTCGTCGAAACAGATCAGAGCGCGGGGATGCAGACCTTGTCGGCGCCGACCTGAATCTGTAGCCATGCGGCCGGAGTGAAGGTGCTGAGTAGGTTCTTCTGCGTGTTCGTCCACCCTCTGCAGAACCGCGCGGCCCGGCGGGCATGGCTCTCGAGCAAGAGGTGCTCGTCGACCTGGATTATCCAGGCCAGGCCCACGAGTCGCTCGGACTGGGGAAGGCGGTGCCCGCGATCGTTCCGCGGCAATGCCATCGAGACATTGGGCACGTAGGCACGACAATTTGACCCATTGGTCAACTCATTTCGCGACCATTTTGTCTCGGCGTTCGAGCCGGCACCGCGGCGATGCGCTTCTGCCTCACGACTCAAGAAACGACTCGGGCCGCTTGCCTCCAATGCGTCACCGGCCGCCAGTAAGCGATCCGTTGCGTTGATGATTACATGGCATCGATCGTGCTCATGATAATGACGCAATAATGACGCATTTCGCTCTGGACGCGGTTTAGCAAGCATGGCGAGTCATACATACATGCGCCCAGAGGTCGCCGACACGCTGCAGACCGCCCATGTCGAGGGGGTTGCCGAGTCGGCCGCTCAACAGCTGAAATCCGGAGGCGTTGCCCAATGATCCCGGAACTCGGACATGTCGCACTGATCCTCGCGCTCGTCATCGCCGTCCTCCAGGCTTCCTTCCCGTTGGCCGGCTCGCTCGCCGGCAACGGGGCCAGTACCGGAACCGGGAATCGCCCCTGGATGACCATGGCGCGTCCACTGGCGTACGGGCAGTTCACGTTTTTGATCATCGCCTTCGCCTGCCTGGTACAGGCGTTTCTGGCCAGCGACTTCTCGGTGCTGTATGTCGCCCAGCACTCGAACACCCTACTCCCTAAGATCTATAAGGTTTCAGCGGTTTGGGGCGGCCATGAAGGGTCGCTGTTACTTTGGGTGTTGTTCATGGCAGCCTGGGGCGCGGCGGTCGCCGCCTTCAGCAAGAATCTGCCTCTGGCAGTGGTGGCGCGGGTGATCTCGGTGCAGGGAATGATCGCGATCGGGTTCCTGCTATTCATGCTGTTCACCTCCAATCCGTTCGAGCGCCATTTCCCGATACCGCCGGAGGGTCGTGACCTGAACCCGCTGCTCCAGGACTTCGGTCTCGCCATCCACCCGCCCATGCTCTACATGGGCTATGTCGGCTTCTCGGTGGCCTTCGCCTTCGCCATCGCAGCGCTGATCGGCGGGCAGCTCGACGCCGCCTGGGCACGCTGGTCACGCCCCTGGACGACGGTGGCCTGGGTGTTTCTGACCATCGGAATCGCACTCGGCTCCTGGTGGGCGTACTACGAGCTCGGCTGGGGCGGCTGGTGGTTCTGGGACCCGGTCGAGAATGCATCGCTGATGCCCTGGCTCGTCGGCACCGCGTTGATTCACTCGCTGGCGGTCACCGAAAAGCGCGGTGCCTTCAAGAGTTGGACCCTGTTGTTGGCCATCTTCGCGTTCTCCTTGAGCCTGCTCGGCACCTTTCTCGTTCGCTCTGGCGTACTGACCTCGGTCCATGCCTTTGCCACGGATCCGGAGCGCGGACTGTTCATCCTGATCTTTCTGTGCATCGTCGTCGGCGGCTCCCTGGCACTCTATGCCTGGCGTGCGCCGGAAGTATCCGAAGGCGGGCGCTTCGATCTGGTGTCGCGCGAGAGCGCGTTGCTCGGCAACAATCTGCTGTTCGTCGCCTTTGCGGTGCTGGTGTTGTTCGGCACCCTGGCGCCGCTGATCTACGAGGCCTTCGGCTGGGGGAAGATCTCGGTCGGATTCCCCTGGTTCAATCAAATGTTTTTGGCATTGGCGCCTTTCCTGGGGATCCTCCTCGGCATCGGCCCCGCGGCTCGCTGGAAGCACGACGAACCCGGCCGACTCATCAAGACGCTCTGGATCGCCTTCGCGCTCAGCGTCGTCGTGCTCGCAATCTCGGCGCTGCCGGTGTTCAGCGGTGGCCATTTCTGGGTACCCATCGGTGTCGCGCTGGGAGCCTGGTTGCTGTTCTCGCATGCCACCATCGTCCGCGACCGGCTCAAGAACAAGCGCGGCTTCGACGGTTGGATTGCTGATCTGCGCGGCAACGGACGTCGCTTCTACGGCATGGTGACCGCCCACATGGGCGTCGCCGTGTTCATCGTCGGCGTGACCATGGTGTCCAATTTCGAGGTTGAGGAAGACGTACGTCTGTCACCGGGGGACAGCCACGAATTGGCCGGCTACCGGTTCGAATTCCTTGGTGCCGAAAAGGCCCCCGGACCGAATTACATGGCCGACCGAGGCCACTTCAAAGTCTATGATGGCGACAAGCAGATCACCGAACTCTATCCGGAGAAGCGGTCCTATCTAGGCGGCGGCATGCCAATGACCGAGGCCGCCATTGATGCGGGTTTGTTCCGCGACATCTATATCTCGCTCGGCGAGCATGTGGGAGACGGTGACTGGGCGCTGCGCCTGTACTACAAACCCTATGTCCGATGGATCTGGCTCGGCGCGATACTGATGGCGCTTGGCGGCATGCTGGCCGTCAGCGATCCGCGTTATCGGACCGCGCGTTCACGCTCCACAGCGCCCGTCGGCGGCATCGCGGCGAGGGCCTGAGTGATGACAGAAGCACGCGTACGAAATCGCCATGCCAGCACTGATTAAGTCCTTCCTGTTGTCAATCCTGCTCCTAACCAGCTTGACCGCCGGTGCCTTCACGCTTGAGGAGTTCACCTTCGACAGTCCCGAGCAGCAGGCGGAGTTTCGCGAGCTGATCAGCAAGCTGCGGTGCCTGGTCTGCCAGAACGAGTCCCTTGCCGGGTCCAAGGCGGAGCTGGCCCAGGACCTGCGCAACGAAGTTTATAGGATGATGCGCGCCGGCCAGTCAGAAGACGAGATTCTCGACTTTTTGATCGCACGCTATGGCGACTTTGTCCTCTACGACCCACCCTTGAAACCTTCCACGTACATCCTCTGGTTCGGGCCATTCGTGCTGATCGGAATCGGTGCGGTGTTCATGGTACGCGCACTGCTGCGCAAGAATTCCGCGCCGGACGCCGAACTGAGCGAAGACGACCGCCTGCGACTGAAGGACATGCTCGCCAATCACGACGGCAAGACGAACCAATCATCATGACCATCTTCTGGATTCTCGTAACCGGACTCGCCGGCCTGGCCCTGCTGTTCGTGCTTGCGCCACTGCTGAGCGTTGCGCGCGAGACGGATCACAACGACGTCGACCTTGATAAGGTCAACCTGGGTCTGTTCAAACAGCAACTCGCTGAACTCGATGCCGACCTGGCTGCGGGTAAGCTGGATGAGAGCCAATATGACTCGGCTCGTCAGGATCTCGAGCGCGAAGCGCTGAACAACCTGGACACCAAGACCGGGGAACAGCCTCGCGCCATGTCGCTGCCAAACCCGCGGCTCACAGCGCTGGCACTGGTCGTGGCCGTGCCCGCATCGGCGTTGGCCCTCTACCTGATGCTGGGGAGCCAGGAAATGATTCCGCGGCTCGATGCCGGCACGGAGGACCAGGTCGCGGCCCGGGGCCACAACGGCGCGGCGGACGGAATGTCGTCTTTGGATGTTCTGGTTGCACAGCTCGAGGAGCGGTTGCAGAAGACACCCGACGATACCGAAGGCTGGATCATGCTCGGACGCACCTATTTTGCGATGCAAGACGCCGCGAAAGCCGAGACGGCATGGGCCAGGGCTTACGCATTGAGGCCGAAGGACTCCCAGGTGTTGGTGGCATACGCCGATGCGCTGGCCGCCAACAACGACAACAGCCTGGAAGGCCGGCCGTCGGCGCTGATCGCCGAGGCGTTGGAAATTGACCCGAACGACGTTACAGCGCGCTGGCTTTCCGGAATGGCGGCATTTCAACGTGGTCAATTCACCGCAGCGGCGGTTTCCTGGAAAAGGGTCTTGGGCGAGATCGACCCTGAAAGCGAGGACGCCGCCGAATTGCGGCGGCTCATCGACAACGCCGAGCAGCGTGCCGGGGTGGTGCCGTCCGCGGCTGGACTGGCGGAAAAGAATGGCGCCGGGGAGCTGGGATCTGCGGGCGACGCGCGGGCGTCCAACGGCGACGACGAGCGCCAGCCCGAATCCAAACCCGCGAACCAGGCGGATGCGGGAGCCCCCGCAATCGAGGTCGAAGTCTCACTCGCCCCCGCGCTGTTGGATCGCTCGCCGCCCGATACCACGGTCTTCGTCTACGCCAAGGCCGCTGCAGGTCCACCGATGCCGTTGGCCGTGCAGCGCATCCGGGTCGCAGACCTTCCCAAGACCCTCCGCCTTGATGACAGTATGGCCATGATGCCGACCATGAAGCTGTCACGCTTCCCACAGGTCATCGTCGGCGCCCGGGTCTCAACCAGCGGCCAGGCCATGCCCCAGTCCGGCGATCTGGAGGGCGAGACCGGCCTCATTCCGAGCAGCGGCTCCACACAGGTGACGGTCTCAATCGACCGCGTACGACCTTGACAGGCTGACGGCTACCGCAGATTCAGGTGATCGTATGGCATCAGGATAAATCGATCCATCGTCCGAACATCCGAATCGCGCCTACCGGTGTCGAAGGCATAGCTGGTCACCGACCCGTCGGCGGTGTCGAGGATCGAGAAGAGCGTGAGCCGATTGCTCGCGATAAAGGGCATGACTTGGTCGCCATCGGTTTCTGGGGCAATGCTCGGCGCAATGGGCTCAAGCCCGTTCGGGTCGCCCTGAGCAGTGGCGTTGGAGGCGCGCCAAGGGGGCGGCGGCACCGGACGGGTTTGGCCGCCGAGGACATGGAAGGCCCCGAAGCTGTTGCCGACATTCGAGGTTTCCAAATAGTGCACACCTTGATCGAAGAAGCGGTTCCAGAGGTGCGAGTGTCCGTTCAGGACCAGCTGCACACCGGCCTGTCGAAGCAGCGGCTCGAGGTCCCGAACCCGATAGTCGTCCGCGCGCGGATACTCGTAGCGGACACCCGTAAGTGCCCCGTTCGTGTCGCGCTCTTCGATCCGCACCGGATCGGTAAACGGCGGCGAGCTGTTGGCGCCTAAGCTGTGGATGGGGTGATGCATCAAGACAACGCGATACTTGCCGTTTCGGAATGCGGGACTCGCCAACTCGCGCTCGAGCCACGCAAGCTGGTCGCTGCCGCGGTCGATCCGCTCGAAGATGTGCTGGCCCCAGCCTTGGTCGAGCGGGTCGTCCGGGAGCAGATCGGTCTCGCGATAGCGGCCCGGCCGATCGGCGTCCAGCGTCGGCGTGCGCCAGATCTGCGTGACGTAGAGTCCGACGACGCGGATGTCGCCGAAGGTCTCGGCCCAATAGGTCTCGCCGCCGGGCGAGTCATCCGGCAGTGCGAAGAGTTCCAGATAGCTGTCGAGATTGAAGATTGGCGGGGGTCATGGGGAGCGTTTGGTGATCAGACGTCAGGAGGATCTTCACGGCTTGGCCGGACAGCGGTTTGGGCGCGAGCGTGAAGACATCGCTCAGGACCGGGCGACCCGCGTCGTCGAGACTCAGCACGCGGTAGGGCACCCGCTCGCCCGTTGCCGCTTCGGCCACCACGGACTCTATCGGCTTGGAATGACGCTTCGGTGACACCCGATGATTCGCTCGACCGCTCGGACCGCTCGGCTGCGAATCTTGCCCTTCGGGATCCTGTTGGTCGTTTAACTGTTGTCTGCGGTTGGGGCAATCCTTTGGCTGCAAACCGCGGGGAGTGCGTCGGGCATGCCGCTCGATGCCGTGTATGAGAACGTGGTGTTTGTGCAGACCGAGGCTGCAGATGCCGCGTGACCGCCCGCCGCGGGCCCGACGCTCAACGCTTGTCGCGCGCCCGAACGATTGCCTGCACCGTCAAAGAACGGTCACATCGATTCTCTACAATCGCGGAATTTCCCCGACCGGGAAGGAGGTTGCCGTGATGGGTTTCGAGAGATCGCGCCGTGTGTTCTTGGCTGGGGCGGCTGCGCTGGCCGCGGTATTGGCCGCGCCCGCGAGCGCCATGGATCCGCGCTATACGGACGCCGACGGTGATCTCACCGCGGATCCGCCTGCCGATGCCAAGGACTGGCTCGACCCGGATGTGCTGATCTTCGCCTACACGCCTGTGGAGGATCCGGCGGTCTATGCGAAGGTCTGGGATGGCTTTCTGAAGCATCTGGAGGAGAAGACCGGCAAGCGGGTTCAGTTCTTTCCGGTGCAGTCGAACGCGGCTCAGATCGAGGCGATGCGGGCCGGTCGGCTCCATGTTGCCGGCTTCAATACCGGATCCAACCCGCTCGCGGTCAACTGTGCCGGCTTCGTGCCTTTCGCCATGATGGCCTCGGCCGACGGTAGCTACGGCTACGAGATGGAGATCATTACCTACCCCGGCAGCGGGATCGAGACGGTCGAGGACATCAAGGGCAAGAAGCTCGCCTTCACCGCGCCGACCTCCAACTCGGGCTACAAGGCACCCTCGGCGATGCTGAAGGCCGAGTACGGGCTTGAGGCCGAGAAGGACTTCGAGCCGGTGTTCTCCGGCAAGCACGACAACTCCATCATCGGAGTCGCCAACAAGGACTATCCGGCCGCGGCAATCGCCAACTCGGTGCTGCAGCGCATGATCGCGCGCGACGTGGTCCAACCCGAGCAGGTGGTGAGCCTTTACACATCACAGACCTTTCCGACAACCGGGTACGGTCTGGTCTACAACTTGAAGCCGGAGCTTGCCGAGTCGATCAAGGACGCCTTCTTCAGCTTCCCGTGGGAGGGCTCGGCGCTGGCTGCCGAGTTCGAGAAGTCCGGCGAGGCCCAGTTCATCCCGATCGACTACAAGACCCATTGGGCGGTGGTTCGAGAGGTCGATGCCGCGATGGGGGGGAGCTACGACTGTCGTTAAGGCGTCAGCTCTCAGCTCTCAGCTCTCAGCTCTCAGCTCTCAGCTCTCAGCTCTCAGCTCTCAGCTCTCAGCTCTCAGCTCTCAGGTGGGTCCCGGCAATAAGCATCCCGACTGCGCATACCCGAAAGACCTGAAGGATGTGCGTGCGAATAAATTCGCACCTACACGCTGGTTGTTCCTTTCCAGGAAATCACCTCGGCTCTCAGTTTGACATGCCCCGGGGCGCGTTTTTCTTGACCTGGTCAGAACGTCAGCTTAAACAAGCTGATAGCTGATAGCTGATAGCTGATAGCTGATAGCTGATAGCTGATAGCTGATAGCTGATAGCTGGCAGTGGCCATGCCTTTCCCAAATCCGAGCGCGCGCCATTACCCATGCTCCGTCTCGAATCCCTGACCAAACGCTATCGCACCGGTGATATGGCGCTGGCCGATGTGTCGCTCGAAATCCCGGCGGGGCAGGTGGTCGGGCTGATCGGTCCCTCCGGGGCGGGGAAGTCGACGTTGATCCGTTGCGTGAATCGCCTGGTCGAGCCGACCTCGGGTCGGATCTGGTTAGGTGACTTGGAGCTGACGCGGTTGGGCCGCCGTGGACTCAGACATGCGCGCCGTCGCATGGGTATGATCTTTCAGGAATTTGCCCTAGTCGAGCGGCTGACCGTGATGGAGAACCTGCTCTCGGGTCGGCTCGGGTACGTGACCTTCTGGAGCAGTCTGATCCGACGGTTTCCGCCTGCAGATATCGAGAATGCCTTTCGGCTCTTGGATCGTGTCGGCCTGATGGAGCATGCGGACAAGCGTGCCGATGCACTCTCGGGCGGTCAGCGCCAGCGCGTCGGGATCGCGCGCGCGCTGGCGCAGGAGCCGGAGATCCTGCTGGTGGACGAGCCGACCGCGAGCCTGGATCCCAAGACCTCGCGCCAAATCATGCGGTTGCTGCGCGAGGTGTGCGCGGAGCGGGGTCTGGCGGCGATCGTAAATATCCACGACGTGGTGCTGGCCCGCGAGTTCATGATGCGCATCGTCGGCCTGCGTGCCGGGGCGATCGTCTACGACGGCGGCCCGGATGGACTGACGCCGGTGGTCCTGACCGAGATCTACGGCGAAGAGGATTGGACGGCGTCGAGCGATCTGTCCGACACCCGGCCGTCCGCGCGCCCAGGCGTGCCGGGTGCCGACGAACTGGTCGGCGCCTTGTGAGCGGACCGGCCGTTCTGCCCGATCCGGCTGGCGAGGGTGCAACTCCAGGCGCGGTGCGCTATCCGAGCCACTGGCGGCGTCCGCCGCTCATTTCTGATGGCCGACTGCGCTGGGCGATCTACGCCGGTGTCCTCGTCTATCTGGTCGTCGGCATCGGCGCCGTCGAGGTCAATTGGGGCCGCTTGAGCGAGGGCTGGGAGCGCGGTCTGCGCTTTCTCGGCGGCTTCGTCGAGCCGGACTTCATCTCGCGCTGGGACGACATCCGTGCCGGTTTGATCGAGAGCCTCACCATGACCCTGACCGCGACAGTTGTCGGGGTCGTGATCTCCATCCCGGTCGGGATCGGTGCGGCGCGCAACATTGCCCCGTCTCCCGTCTATCTCGCCTGCCGTGCCTTGATTGCGCTCTCGCGCTCGCTCCAGGAGATCATCGTCGCGATCCTCTTCGTCGCCATGGTCGGGTTTGGCCCACTGGCGGGCTTTCTGACGCTGGCCTTCGCGACCATCGGATTTCTCGCCAAGCTCTTGGCCGAGGACATCGAGGATATCGACGCCGCGCAGGTGGAGGCGATCCGCGCGACGGGCGCCGGCTGGTGGCAGGTGCTCGACTACGGGATCCGTTCGCAGGTGACGCCGCGTCTGATCGGACTCTCGCTCTACCGGCTCGACATCAATTTTCGCGAATCCGCGGTGATCGGGATCGTCGGTGCCGGCGGGGTCGGGGCGACCCTGAATACGGCGCTCGATCGCTATGAGTACGACTCGGCCGCCGCGATCCTTATCCTGATCATCGCCATCGTGTTGGTGACCGAGTATGTCTCCGGTTGGGTGCGCGCTCGGGTACAGTGATGGCGATTCAGCAACCCCCCGATGGCCCGATCTGGCGCAAGCGCACGACGCCGCAGTCCCTCGCGCTCTGGTTCGGCTGGCTGCTGTTGGTCCTGCTGTTCATCCTGGCCTGGGAGGCCATGACCCGCAACCAGATCTGGGCCTTCGTGTGGGACGCCCCGGAGCAGGCCGCGGATCTCTTCGGACGGATGGTACCGCCGCGCTGGTCCTACATGGACCAACTCTGGGTTCCCCTGTGGGACACCATCAACATCGCCACCCTCGGCACCCTGCTCGCGATCGTCCTCGCCGTCCCGGTCGCCTTCCTCGCGGCGCGCAATACGACCCCGAGTCCGCTGCTCGTGCGCCCGATCGCCATCTTCATCATCGTCGCTTCGCGCTCGGTCAACGCGCTCATCTGGGCGCTTCTGCTGGTGGCCATCCTGGGTCCGGGTTTGCTGGCCGGGATCATCGCGATCGCCCTTCGCTCGATCGGGTTTATCGGCAAGCTCCTCTACGAGGCGATCGAGGAGATCGATACGCGGCAGGTCGAGGCGATCCGGGCGACCGGAGCCGGGCCTGCGCAGGTGTTGGACTTCGGGATCGTGCCTCAGATCATGCCCGCCTTCGCCGGCATCACCCTGTTCCGCTGGGACATCAATATCCGCGAGTCGACCGTTCTTGGCTTGGTCGGCGCGGGCGGGATCGGGCTGCAGCTCAAGTCGTCGGTCGACAGCCTGGCATGGCCTCAGGTGACCCTCATCTTTATCGCCATCCTCGCAACCGTGATCCTCAGCGAGTGGGTCTCCGCGCGGGTGCGTGCGGCCTTGATCTGAGCGGAACGATCCGAAGATCGCCGCCGCCAACCCGGGCGTCGAGCTGCCGGATCAAGAGATCACGGTCGTGGTCCGTTCCGACTCCTCCGGCACGACCTACGTCTTCACAGGGCATCTGGCCGAGATCAGCGAGTCCTTCAAGACCACTGTCGGGCACGACAAGTCGCCGCAGTGGCCGAAGAGCACCAAGTTCGTGAAGGCGCCCAAGAACGACGGCGTCACCGCCACCGTTAAGCAGACCCCGGGCTCGATCGGCTATATCGAGTACGGTTTCGCGAAGCTGACCAAGGCCCCGTCGGCCATCCTCGAGAACCAGGCCGGCAAATTCGTGGCCGGTGGCGCCGAGACCGGCGCGGCCGCCTTGGCGACCGCCGAGTTCCCCGGAGGCACGCTGCCGGGCTCGAACGTCCCGGATCTCCGCGCCTGGATCATGGACCCGGCGGGCGATGACGCCTACCCGATCGTCAGCTATACCTGGCTGCTCCTGCCGGAGACTCAGGACGCCGAGAAGGCCCAGGTGGCGCGTGACCTGATCGAGTATGTCCTGACCGAGGGTCAGAAGAGCGCCGACTCCATGGGCTACATCCCGCTGCCCGCGAATGTGGTCGAGAAGGTTCGCGAGGTCTCTCAGCTGGTCAAGTAATCCGTCATCACGCCAGGACCGCGGGCTTCGGAGCATTTCGGGGGGATGGGGCGCGCCGGTTGACATGGGGTGAGCCGGCAGTTGCGCCCGTGCGGATCCGCCGTCCGGATCGCCGTCACAGGCGATTCGGACGGATGGGCCACCGCATCCGATCCGCCCGACAAGGCCGAGGAGATCACCGGTCCATCGTTCCGATCGACGCACATCCAGGCAGATTCAAACCCATGGCCGTGAATCCATTCCAGCATGCCGACTCTGCAAGCAGTGTCTCCGGACCACCGTCCGGAGGCGACTATCTTGCCGATTCCATCTTTCGCATCATCGCGCTCTCCTGCGCAGCCCTCATCGTCGTTCTGATCCTCTATATCCTTTGGGAGATCGGGGGACTGGCATTTCCGGCGATGGCTCAGCATGGTCTGAGCTTCGTCTCGGGGACGACATGGAATGTCGGCACACAGGAGTTCGGTGTCCTGCCGGAGATCTGGGGAACCCTCTACAGCTCCTTTCTGGCTTTGATCCTCGGCGGGACCTTCGGTGTGGCCATCGCCATCTTTCTCACCCAAGATTTCATCCACGCCCGTCTCGCTGCGGTCTTTCGGACAATCGTCGAGCTGCTGGCCGCAATCCCTTCGGTGGTCTACGGCCTCTGGGGCATCTATGTGGTCATCCCGATGCTGCGCCCCGTGGCCGAGTGGCTGCACAGCGAGCTCGGATTCATCCCGATCTTCGGCACCGAGCTGAGCGGTCCGGGTATGGCACCCGCCGCCTTGGTGCTCGCCATCATGATCCTGCCGACGGTCGCGGCCATCACGGTCGACGCCTTCCGGCGCATCCCCTACAAGGTCAAGGAGGCCGCTTACGGGATGGGCACGACACGCTGGGAGGCCATCCTCAAGGTGATGCTGCCGACCGCCTCCTCCGGCATCCTCGCCGCCTTGGTTCTGGGGTTCGGGAGGGCGCTCGGCGAGACCATGGCCCTGGCGATGCTGATCGGCAACAGCAACCAGATCAACCTGTCGCTGTTTGCGCCGGCCAATACGCTGGCATCGCTCCTGGCCTCGAGCTTCCCGGAGGCCGGCCAGATCGAGGTGCAGGCGCTCATGTATGCCGCCGTGGTGCTCCTCTTGATCACGCTCATCGTCAACATCGTCGGGCTGGGGATCCAGCAATACACGGTTCGCAAGTTCGAGGGCAAGGCATGAGCGACATCGACCTGACATCGCGGCCACAAGAGTCGCAGCGCCTGAGCCTGGAACGTCGACCGTTCGAGCTGCGCGCCCTGACCAGCGGACTCCTGACCGGCATGACCTGGGGTATCGCCATCCTCGGCAGCATCCCGCTCTTCTCGGTCATCATCATGTTGGTGGCCGAAGGCGGCGCCCGTTTGGACATCGAGGCACTGACTGCGCTGCCGCCGGCCGGCTTCGAGATGGGCGGCGGTTTTGCCAACGCCATCATCGGCACCCTGGTGATGGTCGCCATCGCAGCCGCCATCAGCATCCCGATCGGTCTGCTCGCGGCCATCTACTTGGCGATCCTGGACCCTCACAGCCCGTTGGCCGGGACCTCTCGCTTCGTGGCCAAGACCCTGACCGGATTCCCCTCGATCTTGGCGGGCGTCTTCACCTACGCGGTCTTGGTCATCAACTTCGGCTATTCCGCGGTGGCCGGCGGCGTCGCCTTGGCGGTGCTCATGCTGCCGACGGTGGTGCTGGCCGCCGAGGAGTCGATGAAACAGGTGCCTCAAAAGATGACGGATGCCGCTTACGGCATGGGCTGCACCCGCAGTCAAGTGATCTGGAAGGTGGTGCTGCCGACCGGCCTGCCGGGCATCCTGACCGGCATCATGCTGGCGGTGGCCGGCGCGGCGGGCGAGTCCGCTCCGCTGCTGTTCACGGCGCTCTTCAGCAACTACTTCATGTCCGAGCTGATGGAGCCGACCGCGTCGTTATCCATCCTCATCTACAACTTCTCGGCCATGCCCTTCGACAACCAAATCGAGCTGGCCTGGGCCGCCTCCTTGGTGCTGGTCCTGATCGTCCTTGTCTTCAATATCCTGGCGCGCCTCATCGGGCAGTCCAAGGTGTAACCATCCCGAGGTATACGTCATGAGCGCAACAGCTGAAGCAACGGCACACGCCATCTCACCAGGGGCGGCGGTCTTCTCCCCGGTCGGAGAAGCGGTGATCGACTGCCGGCTCGAGAAGGTCTTCTACGGCGATTTTCTCGCCGTGCGCAACAGCAACGTCCCCATCGAGAAGGGCAAGATCACGGGATTCATCGGCCCGTCGGGCTGCGGCAAGAGTACGGTGCTGCGCAGCCTGAATCGGATGAACGATCTCATCCCGAGCTTCCGTTTCGAGGGCCACGTCAAGTACCACGGCCAAGACGTCTACGGCAAAAAGGTCGACCCCGTCGTGGTGCGTCGGTACATCGGGATGGTCTTTCAACAGCCGAATCCCTTCTCGATGAGCATCTACGACAACGTTGCTTTCGGATTGAGGCTCAACCGCTACAAGGGCAACGTCGAGGAACGCGTACAGAAGGCACTGGAGCGCGCCGCACTCTGGAAGGAGGTCAAGGACAAGCTGAATAAGAGCGGGCTCTCCTTGTCCGGCGGTCAGCAACAGCGCCTATGCATCGCCAGGGCGATTGCCACCGAGCCCGATGTCCTGCTGATGGACGAGCCCTGCTCGGCCCTCGACCCCATCGCGACTCGCCAGGTCGAGCAGCTGATGCTCGAACTCAAGGAGCGCTACACGGTCGCTTTGGTGACGCACAACATGCAGCAGGCGACCCGCGTGGCCGATACCACCGCCTTCTTCGGTGTGGACATTTCCGAAGGCGGGCGAACCGGCTATCTGGTCGAGATGGGCGAGACCCGCCGGATCTTCGAGGACCCCCAAGAGGAGCTCACCAAGCAATACGTCTCGGGCGAGTTCAGCTGATCCAGCCACCGGAGCCCGCCCCGTGCGGGCGCCGCGCCAGGCATATCACCTTCAGTTCACGAGGACGGGCCATGACGAGTCTTCCCGGGGTTAAGCGCACCGCTTCGGCGGTCGTTGTCTCCATCCTATTGACGGCATGCGGCGGGGAGTCGACCGATACGACGACGGAATCCCCGGCCGGGTTGCAGATCACAGGGGCGGGTGCAACCTTCCCCGAGCCGCTCTACCAGGAGTGGATTCGCCGTTACAACGCGGAGCAAACCGAAGCGCGACTCAGCTATGAAGGCGGAGGCAGCGGCGAGGGCGTCAAACGCTTCATCGCCGAGACGGTCGACTTCGGCGCCAGCGACTCGGCCATGACGGACGAGCAGATCGCCCAAGTCGCCCGGGGCACCAAGCTGATCCCGGCCACCGCCGGTATGGTCGTGCTCGCCTACAACCTGCCGGGCGTGGAAGGCGAGCTGCGGCTGCCCCGCGATGTCTATGTCGACATCTTTTTGGGCAAGATCTGGCAGTGGAACGATCCCCGTATCGTCGCGGCCAATCCGCACCTCGACCTTCCTTCGAAGCTGATCCAGACGGTGGTCCGCCGCGACGGCTCCGGGACCACCTTCGTCTTCACCAATCATCTCGGCACCATCAGCCCGACCTGGCTGACCGAGGGGCCGGGAATCGGAACTCTCATGAACTGGCCCGGCGGCGCCATGACCGGCAACGGCAACGAAGGGGTCGCGCACAAGATCAAGATCAGTCACGGGTCGATCGGCTACATCGAATACTATTTCGCCAGCCGTCTCGGACTTCCGATCGCCACCCTGCAAAACAAGGCCGGCAACTTCGTTAGGCCGGACGCCGAGAGCGGGCGACGCACACTCGAGGCGGCGGCCGAGGCCAACATGCCCGAGAATCTGCGGCTGTTCGTTCCCGATCCCGAGGCAGAAGATGCCTATCCCATCGTCAGTTTGTCTTGGCTGTTGCTCTACGGACAGTACCCGGAATCGGAGAAGGCGACGGCACTCAAGGCTGCCGTGACCTGGGCCCTGGACAAGGGACAGCCGATCGCCGAGGAGTTGGGCTACATTCCGCTGCCGGCCAACATCGTCGCTGCAGCGACGCGCGCCCTCGACACGATCCGTTAGGCCGAACAGGTCGATCCAGGGATGGATCCGTCCCGGACCCAAGCCGCGCGCACCGGCGCGGCAGACCGATCCCACCCGCGAGATCCCGGCAGTCATCCGATGCGTCTGAACCTGACGGCGATCGATGCGTCTCTGCGCGCCGTGCAGGACGATTTCGACCGGATCAACCGGACCTTGAGCACGCCTCGGGATCCGATGACCGATATGGTGCGTCGGAACATGATGGCCGGTTACCGGATGGTCGACGAGGCATTGAGGAGCGGGCTTGACCCCTTCGAGCGTGGGCACTCGAAATGGCTTCTGGAACTTAATACCTGCGTGCTGTGCGGAGAGGATGTCGAGAGGCGTCGGGAGTTCTCCGTTCACATCGCCGCGACCGAGCAGCATTTCTACGAGCAGCAAAACGCCGGCATCGGGGGCTTGATGGACTGGCTCGCCTATCACCGCGCCGAAACCGTTTGGTTCCGCGCCGCCGGGGTTTACGTCTACGTCCTGAGTCGGCCACAGCTCTATATCGAAGGCAACCACCGCACCGGCTCCCTGATCATGAGCTACCTGCTGGCGCGCGAAGGCAAACCACCCTTCGTCCTGTCCGTTGCAAATGCGAAGGCCTATTTCGACCCCTCCACACTGGTCAAGGACGCCCGCAAACACAGCCTCGGCATGCTGATCACGATGCCGAAGCTCAAAAAGCGTCTCGCACGCCTCCTGAAAGGCAACGGCGCGCCCGAGTATCTTGTCCCTGCCGCCTGAGGATCCCGGCCGAAGGTCGCGCTCGGCCCCCCGGGGACCACCGAAACCCGCACACGTCGCTCCGCCGATTCGGATCGAGGCAATCCCGCAGGTGAAGACACCCCCCTTCGAATCAGACCTGATCGGTGCCGCCGCGGCGGCTCCTATGTCGCTGCAAGATCACACAACCGTAACACAACTGCCCTATGTTTCCGGGATTCGGCCGTCAGCGTGCGGCCAATATCCAAATTCGCAGGCACTCGACTCATGACCACGACACCGACATCGCGACAGTTGGAAAGGCCGATCGCGCAGCTCGCCACACTGCGCGAAGGCGCAGTCGAATTCGAACGCGCTTATGCCGCCGAGATCGAGAAGATCGAGCCCGGCCATCGCAACAGCGCACGCAACTTCCTTCACTATCTCAGCATTCGTCAACACGACATCCGCAGTCTGCAAGAAGACCTCGGTGCCCTGGGACTCTCTTCGCTCGGGGTGCTGGAGCCCCATGCCTTGGCGAGCCTCAACTCGGTGATGGCCATCCTGGAGCAGCTCAGCGGCAAGGATCTCGGTCCGGCGCCGGAGCCGCCGGTGGATTTCCGTTCCGGCCCCTTGTTGCTTCGGGATCACACCCGTGCGCTTCTGGGTCCCGAGCCCCGCGACCGATTCGTTCGCATTATGGTGACCATGCCGAGCGAAGCCGCCTCGGATGCACAACTGGTGCAGGATCTACTCATCGCCGGGATGGATGTCATGCGCATCAACTGCGCCCACGACGGTCCGGATGCCTGGTTCGCGATGGTGGAAAACCTGCGTCGTGCCGAACGAATGGTTGGGCGTAGCTGCCGCGTGCAGGCCGACTTGGCCGGTCCGAAGCTCCGCACGGGCGCCATTCGTGCGAGCGGGCGGGTGAAGCGAGTGGCGCCCGATCGCGATGTCTTCGGCTGCATCGCCAGGCCGGCTCGCATTTGGTTGACCCCGGCGTCTGCGGCAGAGCCGACCCCCGGCGACATTCGCTTTGCCCTCCGGATCGAGGGCGATCTGCTCGAGAGACTTGCAGTCGGCGATCACATCGGCCTGACCGACACGCGCGGTCAGGGTCATGAGCTTAAGATCGTCGAGATGCTCGATCGATCGTTCATCGCCGAAACCGAGCGAACGGCCTACATTGAGGACGAGACCCCGGTGACGGGCCTCCGCGACGGCGAGTCGGTCGGAGCGGGACGCATCGTGGGCATTCCGGAGGTGGTCAACCCCATCTACCTCCTACCCGGCGATACGCTGATATTGACCCGTCACGACGAGCCCGGTCGGGAGGCCGAGCGCGACGCATCCGGTCGCATCGTCGAGCACGCACGGATTCACTGTACGCTGGATGCTGCGTTCGAGCAGGTCGCACACGGGCATCGTGTCTGGTTCGACGACGGAAAGATCGGCGGTCTTGTTCAGGAAAACGACGGTCAGCGCATCCTGGTGAAGATTACCCATACCGGGCCACGCGGCGCGAAGCTGCGCGCCGAAAAGGGCATCAACTTCCCCGATACCGCGCTTGAGATGTCCGCCCTGACCGACAAAGACCTGGAGGACCTCCCGGCAGTCGTGACATTTGCGGACATGGTCGCCCTCTCCTTTGTCCGCGGCCCCGAAGATGTCGAGCGTCTGCACGACGCGCTCTACCGACTCGGTGCCAACCGTCTAGGGGTCGTGCTGAAGATCGAGAACCGTCAGGCCTTCGAGAACCTCCCACGCATCCTGCTCGCGAGTCTCAACTCGCCTCCCGTGGGCATCATGATCGCGCGGGGCGATCTCGCGGTCGAAGTGGGCTTCGAGCGCCTCTCCGAGGTCCAGCAGGAGATCCTCTGGCTCTGCGAGGCGGCGCATATTCCGGTGATCTGGGCCACTCAGATCCTCGAGGGCATGGCAAAAAAGGGAGCACCGTCGCGCGCCGAGGTCTCGGATGCCGCCATGAGTATCCAAGCCGAATGCGCCATGCTCAACAAGGGGCCGAACATCGTCGAGACCGTCCGTTTCCTCGACGGCATCATCGGACGCATGGACGAGCACTACGTCAAACGTCGCGCCACGCTGCGCAAGCTGTCGGTGGCGCAGCTGAAGTAGCTGCCTTCAAGCTGTCGCGACCGCCGACGGATCTCGCCCCCGAACGCAGCTTGATGGCTTTGCTGCACGATCCGGTTCTACCGTCTTCTCGATCAGTCGGAGGAATCCCGACTCGGCGATGCAGGATGTCGGATTCGAGGACGATGTCCTGGAAGGCGCCTTGGAAGCGATCGAAACCGCGCGGAGCATCGCCGGGGCCGATTCCGTCCACACGGTCGGCTTCTGCATCGACGGGATAGCCTCGGCCGGTCTCGTGGCCTGGCTCTCCGACCGGGCGGCACGGCACCGCAGCGAGCGACCCGGTCCTCCCGCAACTCATTCCGGAATTCGGGGCCGGCGTGGAAACAAGGGAGGACCAGAAAAGCTGGGGAGGCCCCGAGCTTGAACCCGAGGCCGGGGCCCCCCGCCGGTGCCGCGCGTCACCAGAGGAAAGCAGGCGGCCCGGCGGCGGTCATAGACGAGGTCCAAAGCCGGTTCAGCCCCAATCTCCGCCGGGCAGGCAAGGGTAAGAAACGGACCCAGGCACCAACGGTGCTTTGGTTGTCGCCCGGGAGCTCCCCGATGAGACCACGCAGTTGACGGAAGCGACGCACCTCACCCGGAGGGAGGTCCGGCCCGCACAGCAGTTCGTGGAAACAACGCGACAATGCCAGATCCTTACCAGGAGGGTCCTGGCCCTGCACCTGCTCGGCAACCCCCAGAATTCGGCACATCGCGCGTGGGGTCGCACCTTCGTCGGCGAACCGGGGGATCAAAGACCTGGGATGGGGCAATCCGGTTACAGACACGGTTTACCCCTCCTGTCGGTCCGGGCCCCAGGTGGGCTGGTCATCAAAGTCGAGGCTGGGTCAGACAGTTCCGCAATTGGCAATTCCCAGGTCCGGGGATAGTGCGGCCTGCCGGGCAGCAGTGTCCCCGAAACTCACCTCGAACTCAGAACTCAGAACTCGAACTCAAACGCGTTGCGGGCCCTAGCCGCACGGTACCGACAATAACCACAAACGGCCGAAAACGGGATCAAGATTCGCTGGAGGCTAACGACGCTTGATGCCTCCGAGTTCTTTCAGTAGCCAGTAGAGCTGGTTTCTGGCGTGCGCGATCAATTGATCGTAAACCAGCATCTCCGTATTCCGTTCCCAATCTCTCTGATCCCCCACGCTAGCACCCTTCGATCCTCCAATGATGATGATGCGCATGTCCGCATTGACATACGGTTTCAAATCATTGCGATAGGCAGTCGCTTGCTGATAGTCTGCAAACGTTAGGGCATGGCCGGGACGTTTGAATTCGATCAATAGGAAGGCATTGTCATAGTTGAGCGTGAGCAGCAGATCCGGTCGCCGATCGGCCCTATCTCCGGTGTATTGCTTGCCGAGCAGGTCTTTGATCTGGCGCTTCAGGGTCTTGTTACTGCTGAAGAAAGCGTAATTCAAACCGAATACCCAGAGGTTTGATTCGAGTGCCTCGTGGACCTGCTTTTCCAGCGCATTGGGGTCGCGGCACAGCGCTTCGAGTCGATCGAGCATTTGCAGGCGGGTGGACGTCTGCTCCGCAATGACCGCGAGCTCCGCCAGACCAAACTCAGACAGGGACTCCGCCAGTCTAGCGATGTCGGATGACCTCGTCTCGTGGAGGTGCTCGAGAATTGCGCGGTAGTCCGTCCGCTCTACCGCCTCCAGCAGAACGCTGACCATGGACTCGACCTTGGATTCCGGCTCCCCGTAATACTTGCCGAGGATTTTCTTGATCGCCCGGTCCGCAAAGTCCCGCTTGTGCTCGGGCAGGGCCGCCAATCGCTCGTTTATGCCGCGTTGCAGACGCGCTTGAGCCAGATTGATATCGCGGACGTATTCTTCCCTGAACTTCTCGCGCAGGATCGGTTCGACGAATCGCCGCACCGTCGCCTTGAGCTCGCTGTTCTCGATCAATGCACCCCAGTCCGCGGTAACGTGGTCGGCCAGGCCGTCGGCTTCGATCTCGCCATAGAGCTTGCTCAACAGCTTACGCGGGAAGTCGTCAGCCTCGTCCAAGCCGAAGAAATCCGGTTTGCCGACTACCTTTCCGCCGACCCGGATGGAGATACCGGGCCGGCGCAGACCCCGTTTTCCGTCGGAGATCGCGAAACGCAGCCTGACCGGTCCGACCGCATCAAGGTCGGCCTGGTGCTCGCCGAATGCGCCTTGGATATCGTCTACATCGAGCGGCTTACCGTCCACCAAGATCCGGAAACCATCCTCGCGGCCGTAGTCCTGGATCAGCAACTGGCGCAAACGGTCGGGATCGGGGAATGAAAGACCCTGGTTGAGGTCGGTCAGCGTGATGACTGTACCATGGGCCCGCTCGTCGCTTGGCTGCGCGACCACTTCGATTGCAAGCCGCTCGATGTCGTCGGCCGCCTCGAAGTCGGCGGCGGAAAGGCTGAATACGGCCTTGCGGCCACGCGCCCAAGTCTCCAGTCGCATAGTATGCGCAGCCATCAGGCCCGCAAACTTGCCGATGCCCTTGCGTCCCTTGGCCTTGCGATGTTTACCAGCAGTGAATTGGCCGCGACGCTGTGTCCGGTCGCTTGCGATCAGCAGATATTCGCGCGTCAGCTCCTCGTCGGTCATTCCGGTGCCGTCGTCGTCGATAACGATGGACTCGCTCGCCATGGGTTTCGGGAGGCTGATGCGAACCGTCTCGGCATCGGCGTCCCAAGCGTTATCGACTAGCTCTTTCAAGGCGGCCTCGGATGAACGGTAGTTCTCCGACAGCAGCTTTGCGAGGCGGGTATCGACTCGGTAGCGCAGCGTGCTCAGGATCGGTTACCTCGGTATCGATAGAGGGGGTTGACGGAAAAGGAATCCAGGCGACCCTGCGATTCCGGGACCACCGGAGATGTGAGGCTAGCGAGGGCTGGAGGGTCGGTCAAGGCTCAAGCGAGATGGCTCGCGGACCGTTCGGGAGTGCAAGAGCGAGCTTCGGCGAGGTAAGAGCTTACGACAGGCCGCCCGGCGGATGGTTGGGGGGGTGCTCTTGAGCGAGGGGCCGAACGGACGCGAGTGTCGCTTCGAGGTTAGGCTCCCGCGGGCACGCCAGCCGGGCCGGCGTCGTGGCCGAGTCAGGCACCGCGCCATTGTCGGGCAACGGGGCAGGCGCCGACACACCGACTCGGTCACACTGGCGTCACCCACAGGCCTCGTCCTTGTGCTGGAATGCGCCTATCAGGTCCGCTCTACGCTCAACTCCAGCATTAGGGGTCCGCTCCGATGAACCGAATCCTCTTTCTCTGCACAGGCAATTATTACCGCAGCCGTTTCGCGGAGGAATACTTCAACCACCAGGCCGACCGGTTCGCGCTGCCTTGGGAGGCCGACTCGCGGGCACTTGCACGCGATCTCGCCGCGACCGGCAATCAGGGGCCGATCTCCACCTTCGCGGTAACCGAGCTGCAGCGCCGCGCGATCCCGATCCGAGGCGGCGCCCGTCACCCGATCGGCGTGCAGCCAACGGATTTTGAAACCGCCCATCGCATCATCGCCGTCAGTCGCCGCGAGCACGAGCCGATGCTGCGCGAGCATTTCCCCGGGGTGCTGGAGCGCATCGGATATTTCGAGATCGGCGACCTCGACGTGGAAACACCGGCAACGGCAATCGCGAGACTGACTCAAGCGATCGACCTGGAGATCGCGGCGCTGCGGACCAGACACGACATCTGAGGCCAGAGGATCGGGCCGGTCACCCGGCTTGTCGGTCGGCACCGGGGCAGGTCTGACACGCCTGCCGGTAAGCCTGTCCAATGAAGGTGTCCATCAGCCGGATCCCGGTCGACGAATGTTTCGATCCATCCACGTGCAACGCACGGAACGCTAAACTTCCGAGAACCCAGTCCATCCGGAGATCGCCCATGCTGACCGTCCTGATCGTCCTCGCCGTCGCCCTCGCCGGCGGACTCGTCTATCTGAGCCGACTGCCGAAAGACTACGAGGTCCGGCGCAGCCTGACTATGCACGCCGATCGCCAAGCCGTCTTCGACCGGGTACGGGATTTCCGAACCTGGGACGACTGGAGTCCCTGGCTGCTCCATGAGCCGGACGCCAAGCGCGACTTCAGCGCAGCCGAGGATCAGCAGGGCGGCTACTACACTTGGGATGGCCGCTCCATCGGCGCCGGGCGGCTGACCCACGTCCGCTTCGATGCGCCGGGACGGATCGAGCAACGGCTGGAGATCCAGCGACCCTTCAAGTCAGGATCGGATGTCCGGTGGGAATTCGCCGAAACGGATGGGGGGACGGAGGTCGCCTGGTACCTGCGCGGCAGCATGCCCTTCCTGTTGCGTCCTATGATCCCCCTGGTGCGCGAGATGATCGGCAAGGACTACGAGCTCGGCTTGGTGCTGCTGCGCGGGCAGCTCGATCCGGACGCCCCGCAGCCCGAGCTGCGCTTCGAGGGCGAGACGACCCTGAAGCCGCAGAGCGCGCTGGTTATCCCCTTCAGCGGCGGGATGGAGGCGATGGTGCGGGCCATGGAAGACGGCTTCCCGAGGCTCGCCGGGCATCTCGCGTCGCTGGGGGTCGCGCCCGGCGGCCCACCCTTCAGCGCCTACCACAAGGTGAACGTGAAGAAGAACCGCTTCGAGTGCGACATGGCGATCCCGGCGTCCGCCGATAGCGCCGCCGGCCCCTTTTCCCGAAAGGAGTTCAGCGGTGGCCGGTACTACCGGGTCACCCTCGCCGGGGGCTATGACTATCTGGAGCTGGCCTGGTACGCCGCCGTCGCCCACGTCCGCATGGTCAAGCTCAAGCTCGACAAACACCGCCCCATGCTGGAGGTCTACGAGAACGACCCGTCCGGCGTCGCGAGCCCCAAGGAGCTGCGTACCGCCCTCTATCTTCCGCTGCGCTGAGGCGCTTGGAGTAGTATCGAACCGCGGGCGCTCGATCGGCCTTTCGTTCGGCGTCATGACGAGCCCGGGCCCGCCGATAAGCTTCAAGGATTCCGAGGTCATCCATGACGGGAGTGCCTGCCCGACTCATCCGCGATGCGCGGCTTTTGTTGTTGGATTTCGATGGTGTGATCACCACCGAAGCGGAAGACGTGGCACTGAAGGCGCAGACCCTATCGGTCTTCGCTGCGATCAGCACGCACTTCGGGGAGCGTGCCCTCAAGATGATGCGGCTTGCCGGTCGAGCCATCTATGATGCGGGCGGCAGTCTGCAGCTCGGACCGCTCTTGTACCATACGGCCAAGCTGCTCAAGCCCGCCGGGGACCCGATCGAACCGACGCTCGCAAGGCTCATCGACGCCTGCACCGGAAACCTCGACTATCGCGGGATCAGCCGAGCAGGAGATCGGATCTGCGAGGGCCTGGATCTGCTCAGGGTTCACGACATCGAGGTCGCCATCTTGACCAATGGTGTGCGTGAGAACGTCTTCCGGGTTCTCGAGGTCAAGGGGCTCACCCAGATGTTTCCGCCCGAGCACATCTTCGATGCGATCTCGACGCTCGACAAAAAGGACAAGCTGCATCCGAAGCCGGATCCGCAAGGTTATCGCTTTGTTCTCAGGGAGCTGGGTGTCGAGCCTCGGTCCTGTATCGTCGTCGACAACAGCCGCAAGAACCTCCGAGCGGCGAAACGCGAGGTCGGATGTAGCGGCGTCGTCTATATCGGCAATAGCCTCAAACGCAAAGACCGAGGGGTGATCGACCACCTGGAGCCGTCGTTCGAGCGGCTGATGGGGGAGATTGCCGATGTGCTGCGGGCCGAGGACGGAAGGGGTTAGCGTCCTGCTTTCAGCTTTCATTGCTTGAGCAATCCTCGATCCGTCCTACTTTCTGGAATCGAGCTCCTGAAGAATCAGGGAGACCGCCTTCGCACTGAGAGGAATATAACCCAGCTTGGAGGCAGCCGCCTGTCCGTCGGTGAGCGCGTAGCGCACCACGTCCCGCAACGCTTGCGACTTGGGATCATCCCCGTCGGAGCGCATCACCAACCAAGACAACGACAAGATGGGATAGGCCCCCGCGCCGTCCGGATCGACGAGCTCCGAAGAATCGACCTTCGTCCGAAAGGCCTCGATCGCAGCCCGGAACGACTCACTCCCGGCCGAAACAAACTCGCCCTCGCGATTCTCCACCGAAGCCATCTGCATGCCGGGCAGATGTGCATAGGCGTACTGAACGTAACCGATGGCACCGACCGTCGCCTGGACGAAGGCGGCAACGCCCCCGTTGCCGTGTCCGCGGATAAGACCGCCTCGCTCCAGCAGCAATGCGGGCCATGCCGGCGACTGGCTCTCGCCGACCTGCTTCGCGAACGCCTCGCTGATCGCACTCAGATGCCGAGTCATGACCAAGGTGGTCCCGCTCGCGTCCACCCGCGTCACCACCACGATCGGCAGATCCGGAATCTCGACTCCCGGGTTGGCCGCGAGAATCAGCGGATCGTTCCAACGGGCGACCGAGCCGAGAAAGATGCCGGCGAGGGCCTCGCGTGTGAGCCGGAGCTCTTCGATCCCCGGAAGATTGTAGGTCAAGACGACAGCACCTGCCGTCAACGGGAGTTGCAGGACGTTGTCCCCGGCCCTTTCTGCCAGCTCGCCGGTCAAGGGCTGATCGGACCCCGCGAAATCGAGCCGACCTTCGATGAAGCTGTTGACGCCGGGTCCGGAGCCGATCGGCTGATAGTCGACTTGAATGTTCGGGTGCGCCACGAAATAGTCCCGGAACCAGCGCTGATAGAGCGGGGCCGGAAAGCTCGCCCCCGCGCCGTGAACCTTGATCGGGTCCGAAGCCATGGATGGCTGCCAAAAGGATGCGCAGAGCAGCGCGCCGAAGGCGAGCGTCAGGACTCGCAGGACAGGAGACATCGGCATCAGGGATTCCTCTGGATTAGCGATCTGGTCGGTATTCGGTCCGGGGGTGTCCTTTCCGGGCGCTGTGTCCGAGAGCATGCGCAGGAATCGTCAAAACACCTTTTTTCCCTGGCCTCGGTTGGCTTCGAGGATCCGCGCGTAGCGCTCGGGATCCTGCTTGAGCATTAGGACGTAGTCCTCGACGAGTCCTTGCCACCCGAATCCGCCATGCGCCTTGAGCTTGAGGAGGCCAATCATCAGCAGCTTGGATGCGGCGCGTATCTCGCGATCCGAGCCGTCCTCGTACCAGTCGACGAGCTCGTCGTAGAGTGCTTCAACCTTCTCGAGGGGTGTTTTCCGATCCGAATCTGCCATGTCATGCCCCCGAGTAGTCGCGATCGGATGAACTTGGACACGCCCGGCCCGAGCGTCCGAACCGATGATCGGCCGCAACGCGCGTGAGGCCATACGATAGCTGGTGAATGTGTTCAACAGATGACGGGCATCGGATTAGCCCTTCATCCGATCGATCCCGTGCCTGGCCTCTTCTCGGCTTTCGTAGACATGCGGGGCCAGACCCCGTGCCGCGAGTGACTCGCCGATCGACTGCATGGGCACACGGATCTCGGCGCTGAAGGCCGGGCTGTAGGGCTCGGCAAAGGTCTGCCAATGAGACCCCAGTGGCCGCCGATGACTCGACGCAGCAAACCCGCGTGCCCGAGGTGATTCAGACCCCGCTCCTTGCCGTCGCCCTGTCCAGCCGCGTACACCAGGGTCAGGTCACGCGGCGCGCCGGTATCGAGGAAGCGCTGCTCCAGGGCAAGCGCCACCGCCTCGGCGAAACCGATCCCGACGAATCCACCGGTCGCGACCGTATCGCCGTTGCGGATCAGCCGAACGGCATCCGCCGCGGTGACCAGCTTGCCGCGTTCGGCTTGGCCTCCGGTCGGGCGCTCGGTCATCGGGTGCGCCTTGGGCGCCGGGTCGGCGGTGGCGCGGTTTAAAACATTGAAAAACATTAAATTATATAAACCGCATCCCACCGAGATCGAGGACATCTCCAAAGCCAAACGCAAAATGAAAATGACGCATTTCGCTCTGGACGCGGTTTAGGGATTGGCGGCTGACAGAGCCCGGACCAAAAACCACAAGGCGCTGCGCGATGTTGCGCTGCACAATAGAGTAAAGGGCGCCGATGAAGGACGCGTGTCGAGGAGATGTCGTTTCGGCGAAGCGCTACAGAGCTGGACGGTCGGCGCCCGCCCGACCGGCATGCCTGCCGGCCGGGAGCGAACCGGTCAGTGCTACGGCAAGGGCGCAAACGACTGGGTCGAGAAGTCCAGCGGTGGCGGCACGAAGAGGTTTCCACCACCGAGATCCTGGACCACGTAGTCGACGAACCCTTGGGCGTAGTTGATGAAGGTATCGGTCACCCGTCCGTCCGCCGCGGCGTCCTTGAAGGTGGTGTATCCGTCACCGCCGTTGGCCAGGAAGCTATTGGTCACGACGATATAGGTCTCCGAAGGGTCGAGCGGCGCCCAGATCCCGGTGGCTCGATCCTTCACCTCGACGTCGCTGATCCGCGCGCCTTTGGGTTGAGTCATGTCGATGTCCCAGCGGATGTGCGAGCCATAAGGAAAGGCCCCTGTGTTGCCGCCGGGATTGGACGCGTAGAAGTCAAGCCCGTCTTCGATGCTGTCGAGCACCTCCTGCCCGGACAGCTCGAGCTCGACCAGGGTGTTGGAGAAGGGCAACAGGGTGTAGGCGGTCCCGATCGTGATGTCTCCCTCCGGGATCGTGATGCGGACGCCGCCGCCGTTCTGCAGCGCGAGGTCCGCCCGGAACGCACGTGCCAGGAAGGCGTCGGTCACGACCTGTTGGCTAAAGCCGCCGTTCACATTCAGCTGCGCCCCCGAGAGGGAAACGGCGTCGCCGTCGCAGGGTGCGCTCCCGCGGGGCAGAGTTGGAACACGGCGCTCGCAGATGACCTCGCCCGCTTGGCCGATGATCTGCTTGCTGAGCTCGTCGACCTGGGCCGCATACTCGGCAAGGATCGCGTCGGCTGTTGGATCCGGGGTCACGAGACCAAGGCTCGGATCCGCATCGATGAGTGCCAGGATCTCGGAGCGCTCCGGATCTGCAATCGGCTGCCGGCTTCGCTGGAAGACGTCGCCGAGCAAAAGGTGGGGCGTACCGCCGCAAGTCTCGACCTTACCCTCGCGGAAGGTGACGGCCAGCTCGCCGACGACCTGGGCATACTGCCAAGCCTGCACGACGCAGACCGGGTCGCCGTCGGCGTTCAGGGTGAGGGTCGGGTAGTTACCGCCCGAGGGCAAACCGTACTGCCCGAGATCCCCGAGCAGGGTGTGCGAATCGCCGCCGACGATGGCGTCCACACCGGTCACGGCCCGCGCAAGCGCCAAGTCGTTCTCGTACCCGTAGTGGGTTACGAGGACGATGTTGTCGATCCCGATCGCCGACAGCTCGTCGACATAGGCTTGGGCGGTCTTCACCTCGTCGAGGAACTGCGTGGTCGGCAAGGGCTGCGATGAGAATCGCGTCTTCTCGGCGATGTCGATCCCGATGAAGGCGACCTTTTGGCCTTGAAACTCCTTGATCGCATACGGCTGGATGTAGTCGTTTGCCGTCACGGGCGCCAACGGCGTTCCGATCTGGGGAACCACGTTTGCGGCGACGGTGACGGTGTCGCACGCGGGGTCCGACCCCAGGAAATCGAGGAACCTCGCCAGGTTCCCGTCACCGTCGTCGAACTCGTGGTTACCGAGCGCGAAGACATCGAAGCAGGCCGTGTTCATGAGATCGGCGTCGGCCTCGCCCTGGAACAGGGTGTAGAAGAGCGTGCCTGTAATGGCGTCCCCGGCGTGGATCTTCACGACATTGTCGAGCTGCGACTCAAGCGCTTTGATCTTGGCCGTCACCCGCGGGAAGCCCCCGAACGGCACACTGAAGGATCCCCCGCTCGATCCGAGATCGAGCGTGTTGTTAACCGGCTGGAGGTTCGAGTGGTGATCGTTGATGTGGAGCAGATTGATCGTCAGCGGCTCATCGTCGCGGATGGTGCCGATGGCCGTGCCCTTCGCAACGATCGCACCGGGCGCCGCGACGATCCGCAGGGTCAGGGTGACGTCCGGACCCACGACCTCGTTGTCGCGGATCCGAACCTCGAGGGAACCCTCGGTGGCACCGACCGGGATCGTGGTCGACACGGCGCCGGGACCATAATCCTTGACCGGCCTCGCAGTCCCGCGGAGCGGCACGGCGACAACGCGCAGCGCCCACGGGGCGGGTCGGTCGAGGGTGATCGGAAATGACAGCAGACCCTCGCCCTCGTAGGCGACGGCATCCTGGATCGAAAGGGCGGGCCGGCTTGGCTTGCCGGGCGGACGGGCGTCGGACACGCCGGGCGCGGCGAGGGCAAACCCCGCGATCAAGACGGTCGCCAAGGCGAGCCAATGGGCTCGGATGTTGATCATGCTGGATTCCTCAGGTCAGCCAGATTCTGGTTGGGGTCCCCGCCGGTGAGTCGCAAAGCTGCGTCCGAGCCGCGAAAGCCGCGATCCATCCGATCACCGCGGGCACTAGTGTGGCAAGGTTCGGTGACAGTCGATCGAAGGGACGATGACGCTTGGGTGACCCCTGCACGGGATCGCGGAGCATGCGTCGACGTTGGCTCGATCACGGCCATCGCTTGTGGGTTGCGGCCCCGAGCACTGCCGCTGCACCAGAGGTCGGTACGGCTACCCCTCCTCTCGACAACTTGGCCTTCCTCGACTTGGACCTCTCGGGTAACATCCGACGGAAGAACAGGCCCAAGGTGCTGGTATGACATTCGCCGAGGCCATCAAGCGGGGCATCCCGCTCCAGGTTGTTCTCCCTGACCGCCGTAGACCATTTGACCTGGACCGCCGGAGTGTGGCGGAGATCTTCTTGGCGGAAACCAAGCTCGGCGCAGCCGTGATAGGGCTCGAGCCTTTCTGGTGCGAGATGCCGATCCTGAAGGTGTGACTGACTCGCGCGTCACCGGCCTGGGACGACTATTCGGCTTGGTCGATCCGGCGCGCCCGCAAGGGCGGGGATTGTGACCGAGCTGCCGCATGGAAGCGCGTTGAAACCGAGTTCGCAGAAATCGTCACGGCCTGCTTGGTGTGAACGTCGGGCCCTACCCTACTGCGCCGCATTCACGCGCGAGCGAATCCCCCCTCGACTCCGAAGGCCCGCATCGACTGAAGAGAATCGACAATCCCGGAACACCTCGCTCACCCTCGGTCGTCCCGGCCTGCCTTTTTGACCCGGCCAGTAAAGCCCAGCCATGCACACGACCTGGAAAGACAATATTTTTCGCCAGCGCGAACAACTCGCGCACATTCTCCATCAACCCATGGCCTCTCTCGCCGCACGCTGCGTGGCTGTCTGGAGCGACCGGGAGGGCCTTAATCGGGTCCTCGCCGAAGGCTTCCCGGAGATTCCGCATCGCGCCTTTCTGTATTGCCTGGGGATCGACGGCGTTCAAATCTCCGACAACCTGGGAGCCGACGGCGTGGAATCGGGGCACTTCGGACGCGATCGATCGGACCGTCCCTACATGCGCGAACCGGTGCCTCCCTGGGGATTCCTGCTCTCGGACGCCTATATCAGCCTGAGGAAGCGGAGGCCGTCTCTGACTGCGCTCCAGATGGTGTGGGGAGATCAAGGCACCCTTGGGTACTTGGGGGCCGACTTCGATCTGCGCGACCTGCCGGTGACCGCGGAGCTTTACAGGGAACCCGACGCCTGGCGTCAGGTGAAGGGGGATCCGGCCATCCGAGGCACCCTGTTCCTGCAGTGTCGGGTCGAGAGTCCGATGGACCGCAACCTGGATCGCGCCCTGTCCATCCTCGGCGAGCTGCTGACCGAGCGCGGGGTCTTCCAATGCCAGATCCACTTCTCCAGCAGCCAAGCCACGATCTGGACCCTGGACGACCCCTACCGCTATCGGATACTGGACCAAGAGGCCCTGCTGGACCCGGACATCTGCCTCCTATATCCGCCGTGCCGCTATCCGGTCGACGCACTGATTCCGAGCGCCGACATCGTCCAAGTCCTCGATCGCCTCAAAGGCTTGCGGCTGGTGGACGAGAACATCTACCTCCGTCAGGCGTCCCTGAACCTCTTCAACGGCATGGTGGGCCTGACCTTCTCCTGCGACGGTTCTCATTACATGCCGCACGGTCAATTCTTGGGGGCGGACACGGCCTTTTGGTTCGGCGTCGCCATGTGATCGCCGTTGCCGGCGGCAACCTCTGAATCCCGGACCACAAGCAGACCGAGTCGGTCGATCACAAGCACCGCGCTCGACACGGATCCCACTGTTTCCGACGCCTCTGCGGCACCGCACGGAACAGACACCGCCGACATTCAAGGATCGCCTTCCGGCTCCTGGATTGGGTTCATGAAAAGGTCATTTCCGTCTGGTTTACTCCGTTCTCGGAGGTGGCGTGCATGCAGTGCCCCGGGATCATGCGATTCGATCCCTGCAGTGAAGATCGAGACTGGCCTGCTCGATCCCTGTTGCGCCGCGCGTCCGGTATCAACCAAACCCTTCACTCGCGTTGGCGACGGAGCAACACGATGACGATCGACAACGGAAATCCAGAAGCCATGGACTGGTTGGCGGCCGAGCTCGCGGATACCCTCGACGAAGACTACGAGCTCGAGATCTCGGAGCCGGCACTCTCCGAGGAGCTCCGCAGGATCTACAAGCGCAAGCACCCCGCGGCTCTTGATCGAGCCACCTATTTTCGCTCCCTGCTGGAGCTGCAGGCCGAGCTCATCAAGCTGCACAACTGGGTCGAGCACACCGGCGAGAAGGTCGTCGTGATCTTCGAGGGTCGCGATTCCGCGGGCAAGGGTGGCGTCATCAAACGCATCACCCAGCGGCTCAATCCACGCGTTGTCCGGGTTGTCGCCCTGCAGAAGCCGACCGAGCAGGAGAAAACCCAGTGGTACTTCCAGCGCTACGTTCCCCACCTCCCCTCAGGCGGGGAGATCGTGCTGTTCGATCGCTCTTGGTACAACCGCTCCGGCGTCGAGCGCGTCATGGGCTTCGCCAGCACGGAGCAAGTGGAGCAGTTCTTTCAGGACGTGCCCGAGTTCGAGCGAATGCTGGTGCGCTCGGGCATCCGCTTGATCAAGTACTGGTTCTCGATCACGGACGAGGAGCAGCAACTGCGCTTTCTCATGCGGATCCATGATCCGCTCAAGCAATGGAAGCTCAGCCCGATGGATCTCCAGTCTCGTGTCCGTTGGGAAGACTATACGAAGGCCAAGGAGGAGACCTTTGCACGCACCAATATCCCCGAGGCACCCTGGTTCGTCGTCGAGGGCAACGACAAGAAGCGCGCGCGTCTGAATTGCATCCGACATCTGCTCAGCCAGATCCCCTACGAAGAGGTGCCGCACGAGCAGATCTCGCTCCCCGACCGCGTCTTCAATCCGGATTACGATCGCGAGCCCCTGCCGGAGCAGCTCTTCGTCCCGAATCACTACTGACGCGTTGCGGTCGGTCGCTCGGCGACTCCGCCCGCCGAGGCCCGATTCGATCCCGCCGAATCGACGCGCGAGATGCAGGCGTCCCCTCGCGGGTCGCCGCTCGAACCGTTGCTGCCGGCAGCCGGCGTCGCTGCGAGGTATCAAGGCGATCGGCGAGGACATGGGTATTTCGGGCGGCCCCCGATCGCGCGCCGGTCTATGCTACGAGTCGCCGATAGCTTTCCCGGGTGGCATAACCCAGTACGGGGAAGAGCAAGATCATGCCGACAAACAGTGTCAGGATCCCGACCCCGTCTCTCCGAAGCCGTCAGCGGCGCACTTCGAGGATCAAGTTGAAGGGCGTCTCGGCCGCGCGCCGGAAGTGGGTAAAGCCGGCCTTGCGGAACACCTCGGCCAATTTGGCCTCGCCGGCCTGTGCGCCGAGGACGAGCTCGCCGCCCTCGGAGATTGCATGGGCACAGCAGATCGTGCTCGACGCCGCGTAGTACAGCCGGGCGACCGGCGAAAGGTTGTGCTCGACCCGGTCGTGGGCGAAGGGCTCGACGAGCATCACTGTCCCGCCGGGGGTCAGCACCCGTGCGGCATAGCGGGCCGCAGCAACCGGATCGCCCAGATCGTGCAGGCAGTCGAAGAAGCAGATGAGTCCGTATTGCTTGTCGATTCGGTGCGAAGCAAAGGTGGACCGGTGCGGACCGCGCGCACACTGCCGTCCCGTGACGGCGAGCGGAGGCGGCCCGTGTGATCTTCCTCGACGGCGCAATCGACTCGACCGCCCGCGGTGACGCCTACGACGCAATGGCGCCAGCGGGTCTTCGGAGAGTACGGAATGCGCCTTTGGGTGGTCGAGCCGACGGCGCGATCGGTGACGCGCCGGGAATAGGCTAAACCGGGCTACCGGAACGAACGTGGCCGAGGACGCGCCGACGCCGTGATGCACCTTCGGGCACCGGCACCTATCGCCATACGCGAGGTCGACCGACGACTGCTAGCGGCGGATCGCACCCGTCCGCGTCGACACGCGCGGTTTTGTGCAAGCCCTTCCCCAACACCAGCGACAACTACAAGGCGAAATCGGAGAAGTGCGCCGTCGCGACCAACCAACGCGCGTTTCGCGCAGCCGACACGGTCGCTTAGTCGGGATGCGATCGGTATTGACATTGGCGGGGTAACCATCAGCCGGGTCAATCGCGAAACACACGGAAACTGGACGTCGAGGTGGTCCCGACGAGGTGCGGCGATCTCACATGGAAGATCACACACTGAACGAAGATGAGGATGGCTTGCCGACGGCGGTCCGTTCGGGGTCGGCTACTTTGTCCAAGGACGCCTTGAGAAAGCCCGGAGCATTTTGTGGGTACGTTTGTGGGTATGCCGACTCTTAATCTATTATTTTTCTTTTAAAATCATGTATTTAAGAATTATTAGTGGCGGAGAGAGAGGGATTCGAACCCTCGATAGGGGATTAGCCTATACTCCCTTAGCAGGGGAGCGCCTTCAGCCACTCGGCCATCTCTCCGACGAACGCGTAGTTTATCCTGCCTACGCGTCCTTGGCTACAGCCTCAGTCGAGGCGAGTGCCTGGAGGGACCGCTCCTGCGATCGGACCACCTTCGGCTTGTTCCCGCTTAATGCGCTCGTAGATTTCCTCACGATGGACGGCGACGTCGCGAGGTGCATTGACCCCGATTCGTACCTGGTTTCCTTTGACACCGAGGACAGTCACCGTGACCTCGTCGCCGATCATGAGGGTTTCGCCAACCCGGCGGGTCAGAATCAACATCGCTTAATCTCCCTTCCGTTCCTTTTCCGATTGAATGATATTACCCGAGCCGTCCACCAGACGTATCGCGGGTCGGTTGCTTCGAAGGCACAGCTAGGCTCAGATCGAATTTGAGAAACCAAGTCTCGCTGGAGGATTTTAGCATCTACCCGCAAAAACCAAAAAGTTTCGCGCATCTCTTGGGGATTATTGTCCTCGAAAACGCAATTCCAAGGGCCCCTCGCGGATTCGAGCCGACCGACGGTCGATTCACGCATCGACGACGCTTCAGGATGATACGTGTACGCCGAGCCCAAACGCATCGTGCAGGGACCGTACTCCGAGCTCAAGATACTTCTCGTCGACCACGACCGAGATCTTGATCTCCGAGGTCGAGATCATGCGGATATTGATCCCTTCCTTGGCCAGTGTCGAGAACATGAGACTCGCAATCCCCGCATGGCTGCGCATCCCGACCCCGACCAACGAGATCTTCACGATCCGGCTGTCGCCGAGCACTTGACGTGCACCAAGCTCCTTCGCCGTGCGATCCAGGATCTCCAGGGCGCGCGGAAAATCGTTGCGATGCACGGTAAAGGTGAAGTCGGTCGTCGCCTCTTGGGCGGCGACATTCTGGATGATCATGTCGACTTCGATGTTGGCGTCGGCGATCGGCCCGAGGATCCGGTAGGCCACACCGGGCTGGTCGGGCACGCCGAGCACGGTCAGCTTGGCCTCGTCGCGGCTGAAGGCGATTCCGGAGATCTTGGCGTCTTCCACGATGTCTTCCTCGAACGTGATGAGCGTGCCCTCGCCTTCTTGGAAGCTCGAGAGCACGCGCAGGGGCACCCTGTATTTACCGGCAAACTCGACCGAGCGGATCTGCAGCACCTTGGAGCCGAGACTGGCCATCTCGAGCATTTCCTCGAAGGTGATGCGATCGAGCTTGCGCGCTTTGGGCTCGACGCGCGGGTCGGTGGTGTAGACGCCGTCCACATCGGTGTAGATCTGGCATTCGTCGGCCTTCAAGGCCGCCGCGATCGCCACGGCGGAGGTGTCCGAGCCGCCGCGCCCGAGTGTGGTGATGTTGCCTTCGCGGTCGACGCCCTGGAAACCGGCGATGACCACGACCCGACCGGCTTCGAGATCGGCTCCGACACGGGCGCCGTCGATGTCGTGGATACGCGCCTTATTGTGCACGCTGTCGGTGAGGATGTGCACCTGCCCCCCCGTGTAGGAGCGCGCGGCACAGCCCATGGCGTCGAGCGCCATGCTCAGCAGGGCGATGGTCACCTGCTCGCCGGTGGACAGGAGCACGTCGAGCTCCCGCGGGAGCGGGCGCTCTTGGATCTGCTTGGCGAGCCCCACCAGTCGATCGGTCTCTCCGGACATGGCCGAGACCACGACCACGACCTGATGCCCCTCATCGCGCCAGCGTTTGACGCGTTCGGCGACCGCCTTGATCCGCTCCGCATTGGCCACGGATGTGCCGCCGTACTTCTGGACGATCAGCCCCATCGAATTCTCCCGGCACGCACGTCTCGCTCTCTCCCGATGGATTGGGTCCGTTGATCCGCGTGGGTGCAACGAGCCCGAAAAAAGTTCTGTTGATGATCCCGACGACCCGCCGCGCGCCCCCGCGAGACCAGGTCTGTCGGGGTAGCGACAGCGTCACCCGACATGCAGCCTAAACCCGCTGCCGCACCCAACCGTCCACCAGCGCCAAGGCCGCGGGCAGCCCAGCCGGATCGTTGCCGCCGGCTTGGGCCATGTCCGGACGCCCGCCGCCTTTGCCGCCGACCTTCTCGGCGACCTCGCGGATCAGATCGCCGGCCTTCAGACGGTCTGTGAGATCCTTGGTCACGCCGGCGATCAAGCTGACCTTGCCGTCGCCCTCCGTCGCGAGGACGACGACGGCCGAGCCGAGCTTGTCCTTGAGCTGATCGAGCGTGACGCGCAGGGCCTTGGAATCGGCCCCTTCGAGCCGCGCGGCGAGCACCTTGATGCCGTCGATCAGCACCGCCTGCGACGCCAGATCCTGGCCGGCGGAGCTGGCGAGCTTGGCCTTGAGCTGCTCGAGCTCCTTTTCGAGCCGACGGCTGCGTTCGAGCAGCGCAACGACCCGCTGGTCGACGTCATCGCGCCCGCCCTTGAGGAGCCCGGAAAGGCGAATGAGTCGATCCTCGTCGGCCTCGATCCAGTCGAGCGCGGTCGCGCCGGTCACGGCCTCGATCCGCCGCACGCCCGAGGCGATGCCGCTCTCGCCGATGATCTTGACCAGACCGATGTCGCCGACCGCTTTGACATGGGTGCCGCCGCACAGCTCGGTGGAGAACTCCCCCATGCGCAGCACGCGCACCTGATCGGAATATTTCTCCCCGAAGAGTGCCATGGCCCCGGACGCCTTGGCATCGTCGAGGCTCATGATCCGGGTCTCGACGAGATGATTTTCGCGGACCTCGCGGTTGACCATCCGTTCGATCGCCAGCAGCTGCTCGCGCGAGACGGCCTCGTAGTGCGAGAAGTCAAAGCGCAGTCGCTCCGGACCGACGAGCGAGCCCTTCTGCTGCACATGCTCGCCCAGGACGTGACGTAGGGCCGCATGCAGCAAATGGGTGGCCGAGTGGTTCAAAGCCGTTGCGCGCCGTCGTTCGACGTCGACGCGCGCATCGACTCGATCGCCGACGCTCAGAACGCCCTCGTCGATGCGGCCGAGATGACACACAGCGCCCTCGCCTTTCTTCTGCGCATCCAGCACCTCGAACCGGCCGCCCTCGCCGAGAAGCCAGCCGCGATCCCCGACTTGGCCGCCGGACTCTGCATAGAAGGGCGTGAGATCAAGGACAACCAGACCTTCCTCGCCCGCGGCGAGCTGGTCGCAGGAGCCGTGCGCGGAATAGAGGGCGACAACCGTCGCCTCCTCTTGCAGCCGCTCGTAGCCGCAAAATTCGGTCTCGCCCTGGACATCGATCTCGAGACTGCCCGCGCCGCCGAACTGGCTGGCGGCGCGAGCGCGCTCGCGCTGCTGCGCCATCGCCTGCTCGAAGCCGGTCATGTCTAGGCTCAGGCCGCGCTCACGGGCAATGTCGGCCGTCAGGTCGGTCGGAAATCCATAGGTGTCGTAGAGTTTGAACACGGTCTCGCCGGGGATCCGCGCATCGTTCAGTCCCGCGATGGCCTCGTCGAGCAGGCGCATGCCGTGCTCGAGGGTCTCGGCGAAGCGCTCTTCCTCGAGCAGGATGATGCGCTCGACATGCTCGCGAGCGGCGACCAGCTCCGGGTAGGCCGCTCCCATCTCGGCGACGAGCGCCGAGACCAGTCGATGGAAAAAGGGCGTGGTGCACCCGAGCTGGTAGCCGTGTCGGATGGCCCGACGCATGATGCGACGCAGCACATAACCCCTGCCCTCGTTGCCGGGCGTCACCCCGTCGGTGATCAGGAAGGCGGCCGAGCGGATATGGTCGGCGATGACGCGCAGCGACTTGTTCTCGCGATCGGCACAGCCGGTGAAGCGCGCCGCCGCGTCGATGAGACGTACGAACAGATCGATCTCGTAGTTGCTGTGCACGCCCTGCATCACGGCGGCGAGTCGCTCCAGACCCATTCCGGTATCCACGGACGGGCGCGGCAGCGGGGTGAGATTGCCCTCGGCGTCGCGGTTGTACTGCATGAAGACCAGGTTCCAGATCTCCACGTAGCGGTCGCCGTCCTCGTCCGGCGAGCCGGGCGGGCCGCCGGGGATCTCGGGGCCGTGGTCGTAGAAGATCTCCGAACAGGGGCCGCAGGGTCCGGTCTCGCCCATCGACCAGAAATTGTCCTTCGCACCGCAGCGCGAGAAGCGCGAGGCGTCGGCGCCGATCTCCTTCAGCCAGATGTCGGCGGCCTCGTCGTCTTCGGTGTAGACGGTGATCCAGAGCCGCTCGGGCGGCAGGGCAAGAACCCGGGTCAGATAGTCCCAGGCATACTCGATCGCCTCGCGCTTGAAATAGTCGCCGAAGCTGAAGTTGCCGAGCATCTCGAAGAAGGTGTGATGCCGTGCGGTGTAGCCGACGTTTTCAAGATCGTTGTGCTTGCCGCCGGCACGCACGCAGCGCTGCGAGCTGACCGCGCGGTTGTAGGCACGCCGCTCGCGCCCGAGAAAGACCTCCTTGAACTGCACCATCCCGGCATTGGTGAAGAGCAGGGTCGGGTCGTTGCCCGGCACCAGGGGGCTGGACGGCACAGGTTCGTGATCGCGTTGCGCGAAATAGTCGAGAAAACTCGCTCGAAGCTCTGCGCTGGTGCGGGTACTGGTGCTGGTGGTCATGGGTATGCTCGGTTGGACTGCGGACGCCGGCCGGTCAATCTGGCCAGCGCAGGAAGCGGCGGATCATCTCGGGGGGAAATCCACGTTGCTCGAGGAAACGCCCGCGCCGGGCGTACTCGGTGCGATCGGGCGGCGGCGCGCTGCCGAATCGGCGATCGTAGATTTCTGCCATATAGGCTGCCCAATCATCCCGCATGGCATCGAGATGAGGGTCGACGAGGGTATCGGGAAGGCCCTTTTCAGACAACTCGGAGCGGATTCGCAGGGGACCGAACCCCTTGGCTGCGCGCTCGGCCACGTACTGCTCAACCATACGGCCCTCATCGAGCGCCCCGTCGGCGACCAGTCGGTCAAGCGCCTGCGCAATCCCGGCGTCGTCGAAGCCGCGCGCGCGCAGCTTACGTGTCAGCTCCAGACGCGAATGCTCGCGGACGGCAAGCAGTCGACGGGCTCGATCGGCGATCTCCGCCGCGGGGTCAGGTTCGTCCATCGCTCGACGAGGGGCTTCGGCCTAGATCTCCGCCGGGGAATCGGCGAGCGGAGCCTCGGCAATCGGTGCGACACCGGTGCCGGGCAAGGGATCGCCGATCTTGGGCAGCAGCTTGTCGCGGATCTTCGCCTCGATCGCCCGGGCAATCTCGGGGTTCTCGCACAGGAAGACCCGCGCGTTGTCTTTGCCCTGCCCGATGCGATTGCCCTCGTAGCTGTACCAGGCGCCGGACTTTTCGACGAAGCCCTCGTTCACGCCCAGGCTGATGATCTCGCCTTCGCGCGAGATGCCTTGGCCGTAGAGGATGTCGAACTCGGCCTGCCTGAAGGGCGGTGCGACTTTGTTCTTGACGACCTTGACCTTGGTCTCGTTGCCGATAACCTCGTCGCCCTTCTTGATGCTGCCGATGCGGCGGATATCCAGCCGAACCGAGGCGTAGAACTTGAGCGCGTTGCCGCCGGTCGTGGTTTCCGGGGAGCCAAACATGACGCCGATCTTCATCCGGATCTGATTGATGAAGATCACCAGACAGTTGGAGCGCTTGATGTTGCCGGTGAGCTTGCGCAGCGCCTGGGACATGAGACGCGCCTGCAGGCCGACGTGCGAGTCGCCCATCTCGCCCTCGATCTCGGCCTTCGGGGTCAGTGCCGCGACCGAGTCGACGACCACGACATCGACCGCGCCGGAGCGCACCAGCATGTCGGTGATCTCGAGCGCCTGCTCGCCGGTGTCGGGCTGGGAGACCAGCAAGTCGTTCATGTTCACGCCGAGCTTCTCGGCATAGCCGGGATCCAAGGCATGCTCGGCGTCGACGAAGGCCGCCGTGCCCCCGGCCTTTTGCGCCTCGGCGATGATGTGCAGGGTGAGTGTGGTCTTGCCGGAGGATTCGGGGCCGTAGATCTCGACCACGCGGCCCTTGGGCACGCCGCCGATGCCGAGCGCGAGATCCAGGCCGAGCGAGCCGGTCGAGATGGCTTCGACCTCCCGGATGACACCGGTGTCGCCCATGCGCATCACCGAGCCCTTACCGAACTGTTTTTCGATCTGGGTCAGCGCGGCGGCCAGCGCCTTCTTGCGGTTGTCGTCCATTGGGTCTCCGTTGAACCTGATCGGCTTGATGTTCGTAAAGGGGCGTGTTCTGCAACGTCCGGATCCGAAGCGACCGGCGAACGACAGCAGCATCGGCCAAGACACCCGACGCTCGCACGGCAAGTCGCGGATTATCGCATAGCGGATCGAAAAACGTCACAAGGCATGCCACCGAGCCGGGTGCGCAAACCATTCAAATCGCGCATCTCGCACGCGCGCGGATGCGTGTGGAGTCGAGTCGGTGCGCTCTAAACCACACCCGGCACGGTATGCGATGCCTTTGGATGACATCGGATCCGGCGGATTTGACGCCCGATGGAGACGGTGCGGTTTAGATCAACGCCCAGCGACGACGCACCCGATAACGCGGCCCGGGACCGCCGTATCCGGCGGCCAGCACAAGCTCGCGAACCGACCAACGCATCGGCGTCGACCAGTCTGAGGCCGGCATCGCCGCGGCCTTGCGTGCGAGTGTGATGTGCGGCCGATACGGACGCGGATCGGCGGCGAGACCGCAGATCGAGAGCTGCGCCTGAAGATCCCGCACGAGCGCCGGCAGGGCCTCGGGCGGCGTTGCGGGCGCGCACCAGAGCACGTGCGCCCGAGCGAAATGTCCGACCCGATCGATCTCCAAGTCAAATCCAGCGGCTCGGATCCGATCCGCGGCGCGCTCCGCACAACCGAGGACATCGGGTGCGAGCGGGCCGAGGAAGGCAAGCGTCAGATGAAAATCGCTCGGGTGGGTTGCCCGTGCACCGACGGGCAGAAGCTCGGGGAGGCGCGAAGCCAGAGCGGCGCGGACCGCGTCATCGGGCCAAAGGGCGAAGAACCAGCGCTCAGACAAGGTCGCGGAGCCGCTCGACCAAACCGTCGATCGCCGCCTGCACCGAGCAGCGCCGCACGGCATCGCGATCGCCGTCGAAGTGGAATCGTCGGGCTTCGACCCGCCCCTCGGGCCACGCCCAGGCAAGACAGACAGTCCCGACCGGCTTCTCGGGGCTGCCTCCGCCGGGTCCCGCCACGCCGCTGATGGCGACGGCAACTTGGGCTTGGCTGCGACTCAAGGCACCCAAGGCCATCTCCGCAACCACCGGCTCGCTCACGGCGCCCTGCGCGGCAAGCGTCTCTGCACGCACGCCGAGCATCTCCTGCTTGGACGCGTTGCTGTAGGTGACGAACCCGCGATCGAGCCAGGCGCTGCTGCCGGGGAGATCCGTGACGACCTTCGCCAACCAGCCGCCGGTACAGGACTCCGCGACCGCAAGCCGCAGGCCCGAGCGCAGCATCACCTCGGCAAGCGCGACGGCGCTTGGTTCTTGCTCGTAGAGGGCATGCAGATCGTTCATGACGGAATCAAACCGCAAAGGCGTCGAGGACGCAAATCGGCCTCTCGGGTGGAAAATCCAACGGATTCGCTCCAGAATGCCGACCCATCAAAGCCAGACCCGCCAATCGCGGCGGCCGACCCCGGAGCCAATGGATGACCGACCTTCAGATTTACTGCGAACATAAGCCTTCCCCCGCCAAGCTGGATGTCCTCGGCGTCGAGGACTGGGCGGTCTGGAAAAAGGAGCCGTCGACCTTTCCCTGGCGTTACGATCGCGCCGAGACCTGTTACGTGGTGCGCGGGCGTTTTCATGTCACCCCGGCCGGCGGCGAGACCCAGACCTTCAGTCGCGGAGACCTCATTACCTTCCCCGCCGGCATGGAGTGCACCTGGGAGGTGGTCGACCCGGTCGAGAAGCATTACCGATTCGACTAGACCGCGCCGGCTCCGACGGTCGTCACGTCTGCCCGGGCCGATCCCATCCAACACCATCGCAGGACGCGCTGGGCGCGGTTTCGTTCCAAAAATACCAATAACCAACCGGAGAGACACGACAATGCGAAAGATCCTGCTGTCCCTGCTGATCGCCCTTCTGCCGTTGACCTTTATCGCTGGCCAAGCACGTGCGGAAGCCATGACGATCGCCGATACCGTGCTCAAGATGCCCTTGGCCGAAGATGTTTCGATGGACGAGGCCGTCGAGTCGATGATGCTGCGGGCCAACGCGCTGAACTTCAAAATGGTCGCTCACCTGCCCCTCTACAAAGAGCTGGAGTCGATGGGTGTGGAGGCCAAGCGGATCGAGATATTCCAGTTCTGCGATGCCCGAATCGCCAATGAAATGATCAAGGAGAACATTGACTTCTCCGCGTATCTACCCTGCCGAATCACCCTGATCGAGGATCAGGAAGGACAGGCATGGCTGACGACACTCGATCTGAACAAGGTCATCGAGATGGCCGACCTGCCGCCGAATCTGATGGGGCATGCCGTGAAGGTGCGCGACACCATCGAGGAGATCATGACCGCGGGCGCGACAGGCGACCTCTAAACCGCGTCCAGAGCGGCATGCGCCATTTTCGCGTTGCGTTTGCCTTTGGGGATTTCCTCGATCTCGGTGAGACGCGGTTTAAAATTTCATTTTTTTAATGCCTTAGGCGATTTCCGGGCAAGGATCTCCCTGCCAAGGGGCGAATAAATTCGCCCCTACGGGCATCCTCGATTGGTAGGCTTTTTCTCGGACATCGTCTTAAGCCGCGTCGGCTCCAGGGGCCGTCAAGTCTGAAGGGGCCGATTCCATCCGAAAATTTCGCATACCGCGCTGGGCGCGATTTAAGACCTTCCGCCGTGACCGCTCACGACGGCGTGCAACGGCTGCGTTTCCTCGAACAGGCGCGCCTGCTCGGCGGTCGCTTCCTGCTGATAGCGGGTCTTCCAGTCCGAATAGGGCATGCCGTAAATCGCCTCCCGCGCCTGGTCGTAGGACATCTCGACACCGCTCTCTGCCGCGGCGTTCATATACCATTTGGAGAGGCAGTTTCGGCAGAAGCCGGCCAGGTTCATGAGGTCGATGTTCTGCACATCGGTGCGGCGTTGCAGGTGCTCGACCAAGCCACGGAATGCGGCGGCCTCGATCTGAATCTTGGTGTTGTCGTCCACGTGATCTCTCCTTCGAAAGGTGGGTTGAGCCGATGGATTGAAGTCGCACCGGGAGGCGCGGATACTCCGGATTAAACACTATCGGGGTGACCTTGAGGTTTTGCGCGTTTGACCCGGGTAAACGTGTTGCATACGCCGCCCCGACCCGCTGGCCACATCGGAGACCTCACGCCCCATGGACTACCTGAGCTTGTCCCGCGCAGCACGTCTTGCCGGCGTCACCCGCGCCGAGTTGCAGCGGCGCATCAGACGCGGCGAGATCGCCACCTTCGAGGGCTCGGTCGCCGTCAGCGATCTTCTGCGCGCCTTCCCGTCGGTCAGCCTCACGGACGACGCGGCGTTGGAGCGGGTCGAGCGCATCAAGAGCGATGCGCTTCCCAAGACCGAGGGGCATGACGCCGCACTGCCCGAGCCGCAGGTCCTGGTCGCACGGCTGCGGGCGATGAGCAAGACGCTCGTCGAGCGGATGTCGGCCCTGAGCGCTGCAGAGGACCTTTTGGATCAGGTCGGCGTGCGTCTGAAGGCGCTCGCCGATTCAGGTCCCGAGCGCGTCCGTGGGCAGGCGTGCGAGACGCGCGACTGGTTCCTCGACGCCCGCGCGTCTCTGACCATCCATGCGGTGACGGACGAGCGCGCACAACTCTTCGCCAAAGACACCTTTTTGCGCATCATGGCAGCGAACGTCAAACTCATCCCGAGCGGTCACGACTATTTCGTCGAGGGCAACGAGTCGATTCTCGACGCCTCCGTGCGCGCCGGGATCAACCTCAATTATGGTTGCGCGAGCGGCAACTGCGGGGCCTGCAAGGCGCGCCTGATCAGCGGCGAGACGCGGCGGATTCGCGAGCACGACTATGTCCTGAGCGAGCGCGAGAAGGCGATGGGTTATCTCTTGACCTGCTCACACACGGCCGTGACCGACGTCGTCATCGAGGCCGCCGAGGCGCTCACGGTGACCGATCTACCGCATCAGGAGATTCGAGCCGGTCTGCGCAAGCTCGAGCACATCTCCGAGGATCTCGTCTCGTTGAACGTCCAGACCCCGCGGACCCAGACGCTGCGGTTCATGTCGGGCCAGCGCGTGCGGCTCACGCTCGAAGACGGTGCGAGTCGCGAGCTGTCGATCGCAAGCTGTCCCTGCAACGCCCGAAACCTCTGGTTCCATATCCGACGCGGCACCGATGCCTTCTCGGACGCAGTCTTTAAACCCCTGCGCCCCGGCCATCTCATCACGGTCGAGGGACCCTACGGACGTTTCGTTCTGACCGAGGACGCGCCCGAGCCGGCGGTCTTCATCGCCTTCGGCGACGGTATTGCACCCGTGAAGAGCCTGATCGAGCACGCCGTTTCGATCGACGTGATCGAATCCTTCCATCTGTACTGGGACACGCAGTATCCGGAGGGGCATTATCATGGACGTTGGGGCCGCGCGCTCACGGATGCGTTGGACAACTTCCAACTGACCCCGCTGATGAGCGGCCGTGCGGAGGATGTCTTCGCGGTCATCCGTGCCGATCACCCGGATCTACGCGGACTGCGTTTCTATCTGGCCGGTCCGGAAGCGCCCATCGGGCGGCTGGCGGAGCTGCTCCGCGACGAAGGCATTGCCGGTGACCGAATTGCCTGCGAGATCACCGAATCTTAAACCGCGCCTGAGGCGGTATGCGATGTTTTTGGATGGGATCGACCCCGGCAAATTTAACGACCGCTGGAGAATGCGCGGTTTAAGAGTTTAAAAATTTATCATTTTAAACCGCGTGTCCGCTAATGGCTGTTGATGCACCAAACGTCGAGTTCACTCGAAAGTGAGCATCTCGCTCTGGACGCGTTTTAAACCTCGAGCAGCCCCGCCATGGTCCGATAAAACCCGTCGAGCCAGGGCTCGGGTTGGTCGAACTGCCACAGCAGATGCCTTGCTCCGGTGGTCTCGCGCGAACTCGTATAGATGATCTTGCCGTCCCAGGTTTCACGCACCTCGAAGGAGCACAGACCGCCGGGAACATGCAACATGAGACCGCAGGGATGCGCTTCGCCGCCGAGCACAGCCGCCACCAAGCCGTGGACCCGGTCGGGCCGCCGATCGTAGTCCCCCGGCCAGATGCGTTTGAGCACGTCGATCTTGACGAAATTGTCCTGAACATCGGCGAACGCCTGCAGCAAGGGCAGCGCCGCCGCGTGTCGACGCTGCGCCTTCTCCAGCGACGTCTCCTTGCCCTCCTCTTGCGAGCTTCTGGCACGCTCTGCCTGAGCCTTGATCTTGCTTAAGGTATCGTTCACGGTGTTCATCCCTTCGTGACCAAAACGCGTGCCCTCGACGGACTCGCGAGCAACCGTTCAGCCCGCGAGTGACCGACCTCGGATCATCCCTTCAACAGAGTCCCGTCAATCGCCCTGCTCTCCCTGTTCGCCCTCCTCCCGGAGATCGTCGAGCAGGGTCTCGGGCGCGATGACCACACCCGACCCATCCGGCGCTGGAAAGACCGCGACCATCCGGCCGTCCTTCGCCATGCCGGGCAACCAACGGGTCATGAAGACGTCGATCGCCAGCGGCTCGGCCCGACAATCGGCCCAATCCTGCGTCGCCAGGGCCGTGGCGCATGCCGCATCAGGCCAGAAGGGAAAGCAATCCCGCCCTTCATCGTCGGAGAACGCAATAAAACCATCATCTCCCTTTAAGGTCCAGACCTGGCCCTGTTGCATGACATGTGCAAGAAACGCGATATAGCGCTCTTCGCCCGGCAGGTCGAAACTGCCCGAGAGATCCTCTGCGTTCGGTAGTGCGTTCATTGCAAACTCGTTTCCAAAATTGATGGCGCTCGTCAGCCGAAGTCCTGCTCGAGGATCGCATTGACCCGTCGGCAGATCTCGCGCCCGTAGTCGGTCCACAGGCCCTGCCCCCAGTAGCGATAGCAGCTGGTTTGTGAGGCCATCAGGTGGAAGAGCGCGTTGCGATAGCGCGGGTCGTTGGCGGCGACGCCGGGAATCAGGACCTTTTGATTGAAGTTGGCGCTCGCCTCCTCCATCGGTCCCAGCACGTCGTCGTAGCCCTTCACCCAGGAGAGGTCCGACGTCCAACTGCCGCCTTCCATGTGGAATCGGCCATCTTCCTGCTTGAGCTCGGCGATCGCCTTCTCCAGCTTCTCCGGTCCGTCGCCCGGCTGGATGCGCGCCCAGATGCGGTCGTGAAACAGGGGTTGGACCTCGGGGAGATCGGACTCCTTGATCCCGAGCGCGAAGAGGTGCTCCAGGTATTCGCTCCCGTTCATCATCGGCGTGTCGGTATGGCTCGAGGCGGCGACCACCTCCATGAACTTGCCCGGGAACTCGTTCATCATGACGCCGCCGTTCTCCCCGTCGGCGATCTGGGTGACCAGCGGCGGGATCGACTTGCCGGCGAGCGCGACGCGCTGCAGCCCTTGCGCCTCGTACCAGGGTTGCATCTGGGCGACCAGCTTGGTGTCCGACCCCTGCGTCTTGACAATGGCGATGATGCTCGCGGTCTCCCCATGCGAGTTGGTGACGACCAGGCGATGCGGGATGTGCGGCCGTTCCGGATTCCGCCCGGTGTCGATCTGCTGAACCGTGTGCTCCTGCACCAGGACCCATTGAAAGCCGCAGTCCACCAGCGTCTTGACGAAGGCGTAGGCGACATCGGGATGATTGGGCAGGGCCATCTCGGAGGGGGAGAAGCCGCGCACCCGCTCCAACGCCTCCCATCCGAAGATGGCAGCGAAGTGATGCTGGAACGCCTTCACGTGCAGACGGAAGTCCTGCACCGGCGTGGAGGGCGCGACCGCGTGGCCCCAAGGCATGCCGAGCCACTCCACAGCCCAGTTGTAGTCAGGGTTGCAGGTCATGCCCTTGAGCGCATCGATCACATGATGCTCGCCCATCTTGCGCAGACCGTGCAGCAGGGTGCCCGAGTATTCGAGCATGCAGCGCGGCGACTTGCCCTCGCCGATCAACTGCGGAATGAACTCGCCCATGCGCTTGTAGCACCAGACAAAGGCCGGGGCGTTGTAATTGTCCCCGATGTGCTGGTTCTCCATCATGTACTGGAGATTGCTGATCAGGGCGGCGCTGCGAAGATCCCCGCCGCCGGCCGGGATCAGGGGCTGATGCTGGTGCAGGGCGATGGCGGTCGCCGAGCGGATGGAGCCGAAATCGATGCCGCCGCGCTCGGCGAACAGCGACCGCGTCCGCGCGTCGGCAACGACGGCGTCGACGTCCGACTCATGGCCGCAGATATTCGGAAGGTCATCGACGTACTCGGGTAGCGGTTTCACGCTGTACTCCTTGGAAAGATGATGGTTCCGGGGTTCCCGGAGTGGCTCAAGAGGATTTCGGTGTCGGTGTTTCGGTTGCGGCCGACCGATCGGGCGCGGGGCTTGACGGGGCGCTTGCGGCCGCCTCGGCGCGGATGTCCGTTGCGTCCGCTTCGGGTGCCGGGATTGAATCCGGCCCGGACGCGTCTTGGGGCTCTGACGTGGACTCAGGTGCGGGTGCATCCGCCGCCTCCGCGCGGATCCCGATACGCGCGAGCGCGGCCCGACTGGCTTCCAGATCCGCCTCGGCACGCGGCACCCATGCCTCGCCCCAGTAGAGATGACAGCTCGTCTCGGCGCGCAGCAGACGCCACAGCGCCTCCTCGATCGCCTCGGCCTCCGGACCTTCGCAGACGCCCCGCTCGGTGGCATACCAACGCGCGTCATGCACCATTCGACTGGCCTTGACGAAGGCGTCGATGGCCTGCTTCTGGCGATCCGAGCCGGTCCATTGCGTGAAGTCGCGCCCATGGTGCCAGCCGGTATTCCAGGCGCCGGTGCGCACGCGCACCTCGCCGTGGGCACCGTAAGTATCCAGGTAGCGGCTGATGAAGGTGGGCGCGATCGCGGCCTCGCCGGCGGCGACCCGCTCGAGCAACGGCAGATAGAAGGCACTCCAGAAGTTGGCCCCTTCGGTTACGTTGCGGAACCAGCCGCCGTTCTCGCCGTCGGTGCAGGTAGTCACGAGCGGCGTGAAGTCGCACCACTTGGTCCGCTCGGCGACCTCGGCGAGAAACCAGTCCAGCTCCATTCCCGATTCCTGAGCGTCGGAGAGGTCGCGATCGCGCACGATCACGGTGATCGCCTCGCCGCCGAAACGCGCGATATGCGGCCGATAGCGAAGCTCCTGCCAGCTCATGGGCGAGATCGGCTCGACATGCTCGCTGTCGACCATGACATAGCGATAGCCGAAGGCGCGCAGCAGCGGGATCAGCTCCATCGAGAAGCCCATCTCGGGCGGCCAGAAGCCTTGGAAGCGCGGACGCCACAGCAGGTGATGTGCGATGCCGAGCCAACGGCGCAGCTGCTCCTCGCGGTCGGCCTCGGGGATCAGGGGCAGTACCGGGTGGTAATAACCCGTTCCCAAGACCTCGAAGAGCTTCTCGTTCTGGAAGTGCCACAGGAGCGATCCGCAATCCACGGTGCCGTAGACACGCTTCTGGAACTCGGGGTTCGACAGGGTCTCGAGCAGGGTGCCGGACAGGGAGACATGGACGCGAGCCAGGTCTTCGTGACCCCAGAGACTGCGCGGGATGCGATCCAGGGCGAAGAGGATCTCCTTCGCCTCCCAGCTCTGGGTGTCGAGGAGTTCCTCGAGATTGCCGGCGGGCTGATGCAGGTTCAAAACAAGCGCATGCTGGGCGATCACGGTACGACACTCCGAGATGTCATTGGAAGGATGTCATCAGGGGGATGGCATGAGGAAAACGGCATTCGTGGACGGCATGAGGGGAGAGGGTTGCGATGCGACGAGGATAACAGAAGCGCGACCAACGCCCAAAAACCCGACGCCTCCTGTCGACTCGCACTTGCGCCAGCCGAGCGGACGCACCATGTGGCCGGAGGAGCGGACGTTTCGTCCGCCGGGCGAGTGCGCCGCACGCACCGCCGAGCCAAGCCTTCGAGGCCGGATATCGCATGCCCAAGATACTCATCGACCCTGAGTCGAGGTCGCTGGATCACCGATTCGCGATCATCAAGACAAAACGCACCGACCGTGCTCGTTATCCCGAGGGGTGCGTGACGGTCGTCGAGGATGAGGCGGCGGCGCTTGCGGGGGCTGGGGCGGGCGCGGATGCGGAGCGCGGGCTCCATCCGGCGATGGTCTACGGGCCGTCGAGTTCATCGGAGGGCCAGCGGCTCTATTATCTGGTGCGTTGGCTCGCATGAAGGCGCCTGCGTTCGATTCGCCGTCTGCCGACCAGCCGGTGCTGCGCATCCGCGACCTGCAAAAATTCTACCGCGAAGGCGAGGGGGCGACCGAGCACCGCGTCCTGGACGGGATCAACTTCGATGTCGGTCGCGGCGAGTGCGTCGCCCTTCTCGGGCGAAGCGGCTCCGGCAAGTCGACCCTGCTCAACCTGCTTGCAGGGATCGATCGGCCCGATCAAGGGCGCGTCGATGTCATGGGGCATACCCTGTCGACGCTCGGCGAGCCCGGTCTGACCCTCCTGCGACGGCGCCAAGTCGGGTTCATCTATCAGTTCTTCAATCTGATCCCGACCCTCACGGTCGCCGAGAATCTCGCCTTGCCGCTCGAGCTGAACGGCACCTCGCTCGCCCGCGGCATGCCGCGGATCACGGAGATGTTGGAGCGCCTCGGACTCGCTGGTCGCGCCCGAGCCTTCCCGGATCAGCTGTCGGGCGGCGAACAACAGCGCGTCGCCATCGGCCGCGCGCTCATCCACTCCCCTGCATTGGTCCTGGCCGACGAGCCGACCGGCAACCTGGACGTCGAAACCGGCGAGCAGATCCTCGCGCTGCTGGCCGAGCTGTTCGCGGATCGGCGTCGGACGCTGATCCTGGTGACGCACAGTCTGGCGGTCTCGCGCATCGCCGATCGGGTGCTCACGCTCGACAAAGGCCAGCTCGTCGACTCTGCCCGGGATCTCGCCTGGTGATTCCGGTCCTCGTCCGCGCCAGCCTGCGCTATCTGGCCCGCCACCGCTGGCAGTCCGGTCTTTCGATTCTGGGCATCGCGCTCGGCGTGGCGGTCGTCATCGCCGTGGACATCGCCAACGAGAGCGCGCGGCGCGCCTTCGACCTTTCGATCGAGCGGGTCGCCGGTCGCGCAACCCACAGGATCGAATCCGCCTCCGGCGGCATCCCCGATGCGATCTATGCCGATCTGCGTCGCCGCGGCGGGCTCGCAGCCGCCGATGCCTCGCCGGTCATCGAGGCCCCGATTCGGATCGGCGAGGCGACCTTCACCCTGATCGGACTCGATCTTTTGGCCTTCTCCTCACTCCGGGGTACCGGCCTCTCGGTCGAAGGCACGTCGCTGATCCGCATGCTGACACGGCCCGATACCCTGCTGCTGGGCGCAGGCGACGCACGGCGTCTCGGCGTCGTTCCGGGCGAGCCCTTGCCGCTGCGGATCGGGACCCGCGAACTCTCCGCCGAGCTGGTCGGCATCCTCGCCTCGGATCAGTCGAGCGGTTTCGAGGGTCTGGCGATCGCGGACATCGCAACCGCACAAGAGATCACCGAGCGCATCGGCACGATCGATCGCATCGATCTGGTCCTCACGCCCGAGGACGCGTCTGTCCTGGCCGGAGGGCTCCCGCCCGGTCTGCGACTGGTCGCGTCCGAGCAACGCAGCGAGACCATGCGTCAGATGACACGGGCCTTCCATACCAACCTGACCGCCATGAGTCTGCTCGCCATGCTGGTCGGCGGATTCATCATCTACAACACCATGACCTTCGCCGTGCTGCAGCGACGCAGCCTGCTCGGCTCGCTGCGCACACTCGGCTGCACACGAGCCCAGCTCTTTGCGTTGGTCTTGTCCGAGGCCCTGGTCTTCGCGCTGGCCGGTGCACTGCTCGGACTGGGTCTGGGCATCCTGACCGGCTGGGGCTTGGTGCAACTGGTCACGCGCACCATTAACGACATCTATTTCACGCTGACCGTGCGCGAGCTCTTCGTCACGCCCCTCTCGGTCGTGAAGGGCCTCGCCGCCGGGCTTCTCATCACCTTGGTCGCCGCACTCGGCCCGGCGATCGAGGCCGCGCGGTCTCAACCGCGCGACGTGCTGCGTGCCAACAGCCTGGAGCGTCGCGGACAGCGCTGGGTGCTCTGGCTGGGCGCGTTCGGTCTAACCCTGATGGTTGTCGGATGGGGTGCGGCCCAGCTCCCGAGTCGCTCGCTCGGTCTCGGGTTCCTGGCCATCCTGATCCTGATTCTCGGCTTCAGCCTCTGTGTCCCCGCCCTGCTGCGCGCGATCGCGCTCGGTTTGGCGCGTGTCGTCGGACCGATCGGCGGACTCCCGGCTGTGCTCGCGTCGCGCGGGGTGGCGGCATCCATCACCCGCACCGGCATCGCCGCTGCGGCCCTGACCGTTGCAATCTCCTCGACCCTCGGGGTCGGCGTCATGATCGACAGCTTTCGCAGCAGCCTGATCGTCTGGCTCGACACGACGCTGCAAAGCGACATCTATGTCTCTGCGCCCTCGGAGACGGGGAATCGCGCGGATGGCGCCCTGCCGTCCGGGCTGGCGGAGCGGCTGGCCGGCCTTGCGGGCATCGCCGAGATCAGCATGGGGCGCAGCGTGCGTGTCGAGGCAGACACCGGCTCGGTGCTCCTGCTCGGGCTGACCTCCTCCTCGGTCAGCCCGAGCGGTTTCAGCTTCGACGGCGCAGAAACCGCGGATCTTTGGACGCGTTTCGAGGCCGGCGAGCTGATCCTCGCCTCGGAGCCCTACGCCTATCACCACGACGTCGGGGTCGGCGATCGGGTTGCCCTTTTCACCGAACGGGGCGGGCAGTCCTTCGAGATCGGCGGCGTCTTTCGCGACTATGGCTCCGATGCAGGGATGCTGGTCCTGTCGGGTGCCCGTTACGCCGCGCTCTGGAACGACCCTGCCGTCTCCTCGATCGGCATCATGGTGCGCGACAACGCCGATCGCACCGAGGTCTTCGAGCGGGTACGCGACCTGACCGAGACACTCGATACCCCCGTCCTCGTCAGCCTGAACGACCAGATCCGCGAGCAATCACTCGAGATCTTCGACCGCACCTTCGCCATCACTCACGTCCTGCGTCTGCTGGCGATCGGTGTGGCCTTCATCGGCGTGCTCAGCGCCTTGATGGCACTCGAGCTGGAGCGGCGTCGCGACTACGCCGTGATGCGTGCGACCGGCATGACCCGACGCGAGCTGACCCTGTTGATCTTGACGCAAACCTCGATCCTCGGCCTCTCGGCCGGCCTGTTGGCGATCCCGCTCGGACTCGTCATGGCAGACCTGCTCATCGGAGTCGTCAATCTGCGATCCTTCGGCTGGACCATGGAGATGCGCATCCCGCCGCTGACCCTGATCCAGGGTGTGATGCTCGCTTGGAGCGCTGCCTTGCTGGCGGGCCTCTACCCGGCTTATCGTTGTGCCGACACGGATCCGGCACAGGCGTTGAGATCGGAATAAGATGCTTGAAATCCATGCGTCCGTTCCTGCCACGGGAACGAGAATCCCGTGTATCCTTATCGGCGATGACGAGAGTGATGACGATGACCGCCGTTTTTGAGTCAAGAGGTCGAATGACCGACGGGGTCTCAGTAAAAACCCCGAAGAGACCACACCGGAATCCAAGAGGCGAGCGAGCGACATGGCCGACGACAAAACGATCGTAACGAAGAAGACGGCGCCCAAAGCGGCGGCCGACAACAAGAACACTGCCATCAAGAAGACTGCGGCGAAGAAGCCTGTCACGACATCGACCGCAGCCCCGAGCGCCGGGCTCAAGGCTGCACCGATCAAGGCAGCTCCCGAGAAGCCCCCCGTCAAGCCGACCGCGATCGCGACGAAACCAAGCCCGGAAAAACCAGCTCCGGCGAAACCCTCCTCGGCGAAGAAGATCCCGCCCGCACCGGCCAAGACGTCCGCGGCCAGCTCAGGCGCGAAGAAGACATCGGCCAAAAAGGCACCCGCGAAGCCCGGTGCCACGGCGACGAGCACACCCCTGAATGCACTCGAAGGCAAATCGATCAGTCTCAAATCGCTCGCCAATGTCTCGGACGAGGAGCGACTGCATATGATCCACGAGGCGGCCTATTACCGTGCCGAGAAGCGCCGCTTCGCGCCCGGACACGAGGTCGAGGACTGGGCCGAGGCGGAACGCGAGATCGACGAGCTACTCGCCAATGCCAAGCGGATCTCCGGACGCTGACCCCGAACGACGCGCCGAAACGGAGCCGGCCCCGCCTGTTCATGGAACACCGTTCGATACCAGTCACCTCGCCCAGAAGCCAAACCAGCCAGCCCAAACGTTCCTCAGTCATTCGGAACCCCAATCAAACAACCGTAGGATGGGTAGAGCAAAGCGAAACCCATCCTCTCACACTGAAAGCCGCAAGCCCGAGCGCCGAAAGCGCAGCAAAACCCCTCCTCCCGCACCCACCCCCAAAACCAGATCCGGTAAGCCCAGCATAGTCTGCACCCCCGACGACGGCCGAGCGTAGCGGCAACAACGCCGGCAGCACGCTGCGGCCCAAGCCCGGCTCCGACTCCACTAAACCGCGTCCAGAGCGAGATGCTCACTTTCGAGTGGGCTCGACATTTGGTGCATCCACGGCCCTTAGCGGGGACGCGGATTAAAATAATATATTTTTTAATATCTTAAACCGCGCCAGCTCCCATAGTCGCCGGAGCCGGCGTAGCCAAGCCATTCCAACACATTACGGAAATCGCACCGGGCGCGGTTTAACACGATCAAGACGCTCGGCAGGCCGATCGAAGAGCGTCGTCCAACAAGGTTCACGCCGAAACGTTTGGCCGTGCAGTCCCCAAAAGCCCGAAAACCTCCGGAAAGACAGGAAGACAGAAAGACCCGGATCTGGTCAGGGGTAAGTGCATGTATTACACTTTCATGTCAACTGTGTGACGCTTTTGTTTGCGTCCTTGATGCTCCGTCGACCCACCGGGGGAGAGGGATCCTGGCATGACCCGAGTACCGATGAACCAACTTCGTCTTTCGACCCCCTTTCAGAGCGGGCTCCGCCGGGTCCTCGGCTGGATCGGCGCGATGCTCTTCGTCGCGGCCTGGTATCTGGCTGCGCAGGCGCTCATGGATCTCCTGTTCGAGGTCAAGCCTCGACCCGAGGCATTTCGGGCGGATCTGATCGCGCACCTCGTCATCGGCGCCCTGCTCTACGGCATGTCGAGCAGCCTCGCACGCTTTGCACTCGCAACGACGGCCCTGTTTACCGCGCTGACCCTCGGCAATGCACTCAAGATGTCGACGCTGGGTGGTCCTTTGATGCCGGACGACTTTGTCGCCGCCAAGAACATGTTCCTGCTGCTCGATGGATGGCAGCTCGCGGGGGCTGCACTCATGGTGGCTGTCCCGACGATCCTGCTCTGGTGGACGATCGCCTGGCGTCGGGCTTGGTCCTGGGTCAATCTCGGCGTCATCACGCTCGCCGTCGCACTGCTCGTCGCCTTCCCAGAGACGGCAAGCCTTAAGCTTGACAAGCAGTTCGGCAACTCGGTGTGGAACCAAAGAGGCAACTTCGAGTCCCGGGGTCTCCCGCTGCAGCTCCTGCAGGAGAGCGTACGCAGCCGCGCCCGGCGGGAACCCGCGCCGACGGCCGGTGAAGTCGAAGCGGCGCTTGCACGACTCGGCGCCGCGGCCCCGAGCGACCTGATCAAGGTCGCGAGCCCGGCAGGCCCACCCCGTAATCTTCATATGATCGTGCTGGAGTCCTTCTGGGATCCGATGCTGCTGACCGCGTCCGAGCTCTCGGCGGATCCTCTGGATCCGGCCTTCCGCGCGCTTTGGGCTGCCTCGGGACACGCCCATGCCCTCGCGCCTGTCTTCGGCGGCTATACGGCCAACACCGAGTTCGAAATCCTCTGCGGTTTCCCCGTCGAGCGCGACAATGTCTTTTTCGAGGGCGGACTGCGCAACGAAGCCCCCTGTCTGCCGCGCCATTTGGCGAGCGCCGGATACCGGTCGTTCGCATCGCACCCCAACGCGGCGTCCTTTTGGAACCGTGTCAATGCCTATCGTCGCATTGGATTCGACACCTATTGGTCCGACGGTGACTTCGATCTCGACGACATGAATCGATCCTTCCTGAGCGACGCCTCGCTCTATCGCCAGGTCCTCGACCGGCTCGCACCTCAGCTGCAAGGACCCACGCCGGTCTTCAACTACGTCCTGACCTACTTCGGACATCTCCCCTACCCGCTCAACGCGCAACGCCCGAACGTCATCAGCGCCGCCGAGGGGCACGCGACGGTCGAGGCTTACGCCAATACCATGTACTACAAGTCGCGCGAGCTGATGGACTTCCTGAGCGAGCTGCGGCAACGCGACCCGGACGGGCTGATCGTCCTCTTCGGCGACCATCTCCCGGCGCTCGGCAACCAGTTCGGCGGTTTCAGAGAATCCGGCCTTCTGGCCTCGAGCCGCGCCGAATTCACCGACGCGATGTTCCGCACCCTGGTCGCCACACCCTTGATCCTGATCGACGGACGCCGCGGCGTCCTCGAGACCGGCGACCTGCCCTTCTACCAGCTCCCGGGGCTCCTGCTTCGGCTCTTGGGCGACACGCGCCACTCGATGATGGCCTTGACCGCCCCCGAGCCCGGCGCACCGGCGATCCGCCCACTTCCCGGCCTACACTTCATCGACGACGGCGACACGGTGACCACCTGCCGCGATCCCGCGCAGCAACCCGCCGCCTGCGCGGAATCCACCTCCTGGCTCGCGGCACTCCGTGTCATCGGCCGCGACATCTTCAGCGGCGCCCAACACGCCTTGCGCCGTCTTGAGCCCACACCGGGATTCAGGGCCGCGGCCTTCGAATCGACCTCGGATGAGCCGACGCCTAGACTCTGAGGCGATTCTCGGGAGCCAACATCCCAACTGCGCAGAGGATCGGCCAGCAGTGACGCCGAAGGTCGTCGCTTCGCGACGTTGCTTCCGGCCGATCGGATGTGCAAGGTCGGATATGCAAGGAAAGATCGGTTCGTCCGGAATCCGATAACGACAACGAGCAGAGCCTTCGAACCCGACCGATCGCGCGGCAATCCTTTGCGCCCGCGTGCGTGAAATCCTCGTTAGAATGGACTGCGCCGATCCCATATCTTGTCCTGCCGCAGCAGGCGGGCGGGCATCTTTGCAGAGATCTGAGATATCGACATGAACTACACCGAGATCGATCTGGACGGCGCGGACGTGACGATCGCCACGCAGAAGCGCCAAGCAATCGACCGCAATCGTCTGAGTGTCGGTGATCGGGTCGCCTTCAAGGGTCGCGATGGACAGGAGCGCTTCGGAGAGGTGGTGAAGCTGAACACCAAGACCGCGTCGGTGCAGGTCGGTACCGTCCGCTGGCGGGTGGGCTACGGGCTCTTGGCGCCCGTGATCGACGGCGCGCTGGGCGATCTTGTCGACGACCCGCTGGCCCTGCCGGGCGTCTGGAGCCGGGTCGACCCATGACGCAGGAGGTGCGCATCGGTGTCGGCGGCATGAGCTGCGCGTCCTGCGTAGCGCGCGTGGAGCGCGCCATCGCCCGGGCGCCGGGGGTGGACTCGGCGACGGTAAACCTCGCGGCCGGCACGGCGGTCGTGCGCTTCGATCAGGTGAGCGTGCCGACCCTGCTCGATGCGGTGCGCGGCGCCGGTTACGAGCCGGTGCTCGCATCGGTCACCCTGCGCGTCGGCGGCATGACCTGCGCGTCCTGTGTGGCGCGCGTGGAGCGGGCCATTCAAGCCTTGCCGGGTGTCATCGAGGCGAGCGTCAATCTCGGAATTGAATCGGCGACCGTCAGCTATCTCCCCGCCACGGTGAGTCCGGAGCGCATCGCCCAAGCGATCCGTGCGGCCGGCTACGAGCCCGCGGCGCCCGAGAAAACGGCGGAGACGGACGAGATGCGCAAGGCAGACGAGCTGCGCCGGCTCGGACGCGATCTGCGCGTCGCCGCGTCCCTGACCTTGCCGTTGTTGCTGATCAGCATGGGGCCAATGGTCGTGCCGGGGCTCCACGCCTTCATGGACAGGCTGGCGCCGACGAGCCTGTGGGCCTGGCTCGAGCTGGTGCTGGCCACTCCGGTGCTCTTCTGGTCCGGGCGGCGCTTCCTCGCACGCGGTTTTACCGAGCTTCGGCATCTAAGCCCAGGCATGGACAGTCTGGTCATGCTCGGCAGCGGCGCGGCCTACCTCTACTCGTTGCTGGCATTGACCCTGCCGGGGATGTTTCCTGCGGGGACGGTCCATCTCTATTTCGAGGCCGCCGCGGTCATCGTGACCCTGATCCTGCTCGGGCGTTATCTCGAAGCGGTCGCCAAGGGGCGAACCTCGCAGGCGATCCGGCGCCTGGTGAACCTCCAGCCCAAGACCGCCCGCATCATCGGCCCGGACGGCGAGACCGAGATCCCCGCCGACGCGGTCGTTCCGGGCGACGTCATCCAGGTGCGCCCGGGCGAGCGCATCCCGGTCGACGGCACCCTGACCGAGGGCGGCAGCCGGGTCGACGAATCCATGATCAGCGGCGAACCGGTGCCGGTGCGCAAGGATCCGGGAGACGAGGTCATCGGCGGCACGCTCAATCAAACCGGATCCTTCCGCTACCGCGCCACCCGCGTGGGTGCCGAGACGGTGCTGGCGCAGATCATTCGGCTGGTCGAGGACGCGCAGTCCGGCAAGCCGCCGATCCAGCGTGTCGCCGACCGGATCGCGGCCGTCTTCGTGCCCGTGGTCATGGCCGTCGCGCTCGTGACCTTCGCGGTCTGGCTCTGGCTGGGCCCGGAACCGGCCTTGAGTTATGCCTTCGTCGCCGCGGTCAGCGTGCTGCTGATCGCCTGTCCCTGCGCCATGGGGCTCGCGACCCCGACAGCCATCATGGTCGCCACGGGACGCGGTGCCGCCTTGGGGATCCTGGTCCGCAACGGTGCGGCGCTCGAGACGCTGGCCCGCGTCGACACCCTCGTGCTGGACAAGACCGGCACCCTGACCGAAGGCCGTCCGTCGCTCGTCGCACTCCACGCCTACGGGATCGACGAGGATGCCGCGTTGGCCCTGACGGCGGCCGTCGAGCATCACAGCGAGCATCCGATCGCCACGGCGATCGTCGCGGCGGCGAAGGCGCGGGGATTGGTCCTCCCGGAGGCCACGCAGATCGAAGCGGAGCCCGGGTTCGGCATTGGGGGCCAGGTCGACGGGCAGCGGATCGCCGTCGGCGCACGACGCTGGATGGAGCGCCTGGCGGTACCCTTGGATGCTGCGAGCGATGTCGCCGAGCGACTCGGCGCGGAGGGCCAAACCCCGATCTATGTCGCGGCGGATCAACGCTTGATCGCGGTTCTGGCGGTGGCGGATCCCATCAAGTCCGGCAGCCCAGAGGCGATCGCGCAACTGCGTGTACTCGGGCTCGAGGTGGGGATGCTGACCGGTGACGGCCGCCAGACCGCCGAGGCAATCGCTCGCCAAGCCGGCATCACGCGCGTTCTCGCCGAGGTGCTGCCGGCGGACAAGGCCGCCGAGGTCAAGCGTCTGCAAGCCGAGGGTCGTCGCGTCGCCTTCGTCGGGGACGGCATCAACGACGCCCCGGCCCTTGCGCAGGCGGATGTCGGCATCGCCATCGGCACCGGGACGGATATCGCGGTCGAGGCCGGCGAGGTGATCCTGATGCAGGGCGACCTGCGCGGCACCGCCACCTCGATCGCGCTGGCGCGCAAGACCCTGCGCACCATCCGCATCAACTTCTTCTGGGCCTATGCCTACAACGTCGCGCTCATCCCGCTCGCGGCCGGCGTCTTCTTCCCGCTCACCGGATGGCTACTCAACCCCATGCTCGCTGCCGCAGCCATGAGCGTATCGAGCCTCTTCGTCGTCACCAACAGTCTACGGCTGCGGCGGTTCGGTCAAGCGGCGCAGGGCTCCCGCCAGCTTGCCGCCAAGTAGTCGTACACGACGTCGATCTGCTCAGGCGTCAGCGCGCCGAAGCGTTGGCTCAGACGATAGCCGAGGTTCAGCCAGGTGAGACGTTCGAGCTTCTCCGGCTCGTAGACCTTGCCCTCCAGCGCCGCAGCCCAGCCCACGCGGAACTTACTGCTGCGGTGCGCATCCGGCGCCTTGCGCTCGTCACGATCGTAGAGGAGTGCGGCGAATGCCTCGTCGATGGTCTGTTGGGTTGGAATCGGCATGATGGATCTCTCTGTCCTGTTTTCGCCTGGATCCCGCGGTTGAACGGCCCCTGGGGCGCTTCACGCGGGCTGTCCGAGCATTGCGGGGGCGCATTATAGGTCCACAATGCCTGTCGGATGCGTTGAGAGATCGCAAGCCCGAGACCGAGAACCGAGGCGGCGACTCCTGAAACGCCTCTCGGTCCTCCTCCGAGACCGATTCGGCCACAAGCCGTCACACTTCAAGTTAAGCCGAGCGACTGTTCGACGCGGTCAGCGGAAAGGCGAGTCTGCCGTACCGGTGACAAATCACGGCCAAGATCGGCCGCTCGGCGCCTCGCCCGAAGCGACTGCTACGGACGCGTTGCGGTCGCAACGACACTCGTGCCTCGCCGGCCGGGGTACGCAGGCGCGTGGACAGCTGAAACCCATGTCTACGAGTGACATATCCTGCTCCCGGAATCCCTGGACGAAGTTTCGCCAGACCCGAATCGGCGCACGGTGTGAGACAGCTCCCCTGCCCCGCTGCCGGACCTTCCACCGATGGCCCCGCACAGCACCGCTTGGGATGAAGGAGCGCGCTCTCCAGCGGCAGCGGTTCGGCATCGTCTCAGGTGGCCGGTGGTCTGCCCGGCGCAGGCAGGAGCCGGCGAGATCGATACTCGGCGGGCTCAGGTCAGGCCCGTCACGCGTTTGTCGACAAGGTAGATCTGACCATCGACTTCCATGGACCGCAACGCCTCGAGTCGCTCGCCGGCGCACAACACACTCAAGGATTCACCCGTGACCGGATCGTAGACGATGCCGTGCATGGAGCAGCGCAGGTGCTCGTGCTCTGCATCGAAGACCGCGTCGTGGATGCAGTCCAGACGCCGCACCATGTGCACGCACTGATTCAAGTAGGCGTAGACCTGGCCCCCATGTCGCAGCACGATGGCGCTCTGCGGCTCGTGCTTGAACAACACGGGGATGATGCGATGCTGACGATCCGTCAAATCGGCGCTTGCACAGACCAGCAGCTTGCGTTTCTCGAACGCCGAAGCGCGCTCGGTTGGTGTCGTGCTCACCGGTCAGGAACCCGGGGTCGCATTCGGATGGGCGGCCAAGGCGCTGTCAATGACATCCGCCCTTGATGCGCGCGAGGCAGGGGCTGCTTCTGTCTGCACTCTCGCTTTCGGGGTGTGGGTTGGTGCCATGGCATCGATCCGCGCTGCTGCTGTACTTCGGCTGTCGAAAGCAATCGACGGGCCAACAAACCCGGCCTTACTTTCAAAGGCTTACCGGAGAAAATGCCCGTTGCGACGGCGACGTGTCGCATTCGCGACAACGACAGACCCAAGGTAAGCCACGGCGGGTGACGATGCCTGTTACGTCGGACCGGCCTCCTCGGAGAGGACGCCGTTTCGCACCAACACACGATGGATCTTGCGAGCGGTCTTGGCCAGACGCGACAGGTCTGCAAGGCTCGGACGGTCTCCTTCGGCCAGCCGCTGCTCCCATGCCGCCAGCTCCCCCTCCAGATAGTCCAACAGCTTCTGCGAGCAGCCGGAGCAGTCGCCGCTGCAGACCCGGGTCTGCGCCGCGTCGAACGGGATCGCGGCGCGCACCTGGCCGATGAGCTGTTGCATGGCGGTTCGGGTGTTCGGTTTCATGATGCTCTCGCGCCGCGCATGCCCGAGCCGCTCAGGCGAAGACCTCGGCACAAGCGCCCAGGGCCGACGTGTTAATCTTGGCCGAGACCATCGCGATCGAGATCATCGACGCGCGCCGTCGGGGCGGGCTTGCGTCGCAATCCCCGTCAATCCGGTCAACAACTGCCGCCCGAACGCCGTCAGCGTTCATTCGGGCACCGAGAAACCGTTCTCGGGCGACGCCGATTTCGCCCCGACATTGCCATTTCACAACAGGATGTCTATGAAGATTCCAAAGCGTCTCGAACCGCTGGTCCGCGACGGTCTTGTCGACGAGGTCATCCGCCCGCTCAGGAGCGGCAAGGAGGCCGCAGTGTATGTGGTGCATGCCGATGGCGCGGTTCGCTGTGCCAAGGTCTACAAGGAAGCCAATCAACGGGGTTTTCATAAGCAGGTCTTGTACAGCGAAGGGCGGAAGGTGCGAAACAGCCGACAGGCGCGCGCGATGGCGAAAGGCTCGCGATACGGACGCCAACAGCAGGAAGACGTCTGGCAGAATACCGAGGTCGATGCCCTATACCGCTTGGCCGCTGCGGGTGTGCGTGTTCCCAAGCCTCACCTCTATGTCGAGGGCGTCTTGCTGATGGAGCTGGTCACCGACGACGAGGGTAATGCGGCTCCGCGGCTCAATGATCTGGACCTGACGGGCGAGCAGGCCCTCAAGTATCACGCGATCCTGATCAAGGATGTGGTGCGCATGCTCTGCAGCGGGCTCGTGCACGGCGATCTCTCCGAATTCAACATCTTGGTTGACCAGTATGGACCCGTGATCATCGACCTTCCCCAAGCGGTCGATGCGGCGGCCAACAACAATGCCGCCCGGATGCTGGAGCGCGATGTCGGAAATTTGGCAGCCTACTTCGGTCAATTCGCCCCGGAGCTGCTCTCGACCAGCTATGCCAAAGAGATCTGGTACATCTACGAGAGCGGCGCCTTGACGCCCGAGAGCCGATTGACCGGACACTTCAAAGGCGCCAACAAAGAAGCCGACATCGAAGGCATCATGCGAGAAATCAACGATGCGCGCGAGGACGCCATCAGGCGTCGTCAGGGGCGCGAGGACGCGTGACGGTGTTTTGCAGGGATCAATCCAAACACTGGCGCGGCATCCGGCGCGGAGCGCATTCAGAGACGCGACACCGCAGGAGCGGTGTCGCGAGCGCAACCCCGAGCAGGATCACGCCGGCGCCGGATTCGTCCTGAACAATCGGCTCAGACGTCCATGCGCACTGTCGTGGATCGAGAGCAATGCGGGGATGACGAGCAGAATCAGCAGGGTCGCAAACCCGAGCCCGAAGGCGATCGAGGTCGCCATCGGGATCAGGAACTGGGCCTGGACGGATTTCTCGAACAAGAGCGGCGTCAGGCCGGCGATCGTGGTGAGCGAGGTCAAGAGGACGGCCCGCAGACGCTGGCAGGCGGCCTCGATGAGGGCATCGCGGCTGGCGACACCCTGCTCGAGCTGCTCCTGATAGAACTTGACCAGGATAATGGAGTCGTTGATCACGATCCCGGACAGACCGAACATCCCGAACAGCGAGAGGATGGTGACATCGATTCCGATCAGCCAATGGCCGAAGAGTGCGCCGGTCAGGCCGAACGGGATCGCGGCCATCACGACCAATGGCCACCCGTAAGACGAGAAGACCCAGGCCAGGATGATGTAGATCAGAATCAGTCCGAGCACCAAGCCCTTGCGCATGTCGCCCAGTGTCTCGCGTTGATCGGCGGAGCGACCCTCGAAGGAGTAACTGATCCCGTAGTTCGCCTCGAGCCCGGGCAGGGTCGAAGCGATCAGACTCTCGATGATGGCCCCGGCATTGTTCACGTCGGAGTCTACATCCGCCGAGACCTCGACCGCCAACTTGCCCTCGGCATGACGCAGGATCTCGAAGCCGCGTTGCGAGCGCCATTGCGCGACCGTCGTGAGCGGCACCGAGGTCCCGTCGGGAAGGCGGATGTTCATGCGCTCGAGGGTTCCCAGTCGCTCGCGCTCGGCCTTGGGGAGCTTGACGCGGACCTCGACCTCGTCCGCGCCGTCTTGGAAGATCTGCACCAGTTGGCCCTCGAAGGCCGTCCGCAACTGGGTCCCCAGCTCGGCGACCGTGAGGCCGAGCGCCTGTCCGGCAGGGGTGAGCGAGTAGATGATCTGCTCGCGCCCGAAGGCCATATCGTCCTCGACCGCCGTCACGCCCGAGATGCCTTTCAGAACCTCGGAGATGTCGAGCGCTGCTTCCTTCAGTGTCGCCGCATCCGCACCGAAGAGCCGCACCGTTAGGTCTCGACCGGGCGGACCGGCGCGCCGCGAGGCGATGGTGAAGCCCTCGAGTCCGGCCGGAAGCGCGATGCGCTCCTGCCAGGCCCGGATGAACGCCTCGTTGCGCACCTCGCGCGCGTCAGGCGCGATCAGCTCCACCTGCAAGGCGCCGAGCTGGTCCGCCGAAGAGCCGCTGCCCTCGCCTTTCGCGCCGTGCAGGGCGATCGCCAGATTGACCAGCTTGCCCTGATCGAAGGCGCGCTCGGTCTCCCAAAGCGTCTCCTCGAGGTGCTCCAGGAGCGCATCGACTCGCGCGCGCGGGGTGCCTGCGACAAAGGTCGCGTTCGCCGTAACGATCTGACCTTCCGGTGTCGGGAAGAAGACGAAGCCCAAGCGCCCGCCGGCCAAGAGGCCGACGGCGATCATCAAGGCCGCCACCGCGCTGGCGATGGTGGCAAATCGATAGTGAACGGCGACCGTCACCAGCGGACGGAACAGCCGGTCGCGAAAGTACTCGAAGCCGCGATCCAAGCGTGCGCGCAGCGAGTCGGGTTTAACCTTGTGCGAGTGCACGAAGGCACTGCGCAGATGCCCGGGCAGGACCAACATGCTCTCCAGGAGCGAGGCAAGGATGACGGCCACGATCACCAGCGGGATGACGTTGAGGATGTTGCCGATGACCCCGCCGACCAGCATCAGCGGAAGGAAGGCCGCGATGGTAGTCAGCGAGGACGCGACCACCGGCGCCAGCATCCGACGGACCCCGCCCTCGGCCGCAAGGAGCGGATCCTCGCCCATCTGATGGTGGGCCATGGCATCCTCGCCGACCACGATGGCGTCGTCCACGATGATGCCCAGCGCCATGATGAGCGCGAAGAGGCTCATCATGTTGATGCTGCCGCCGGCCAGATAGAGGATGAAGAGTGTCGCCATGAAGGACACCGGGATCCCCCAAGCGACCCAGAAGGCGACCCGACCGCTCAAGAAGAGAAAGAGGATCGCGACGACCAGGATAAGACCGCCGGCCCCGTTGGTCACGAGCAGCATGATGCGGTCGCGGATCAGCTCCCAGGAGGCGTCGTAGACCACCAGCTCGACCCCGGGCGGGAGCAAGGGGCGGGTCTCGGCCAGCCACTCGTCGAGCGCCTTGGCCGCGGCGAGCGAGTTGCCCGTCTCGGCGCGCTGCAGCACCATCTCGACCGCTGGGGTTCCGTTCATCGAAAGCCGCAGGGTCGCGTCGCGCGGCACCCGCTCGATCTCGGCGATATCGCCGAGCTGCAGGTTCAGCGTCTCCTCGGTCTTGATCGGAATCTGTGCGAACTCGAGCGCATCCCGGCGCTTATCCAGGCTGCGCAGCTCGCGCGTCGCCTCGCCCCGACCGATCGCCCCGGCCGGCAGATCGCGGCTGAAGGCACCGACCCGCTCGCCGATCTGCGGCAGACCCAGGCCCAGCTCTTCGAGCTGCGCCTGATCGACCTGGATGCTGATCTCCTCCAGCGGCAACCCGCGGATCTCCACCTTGTCGATCCCGCTCTCGAGCAGCTCGGACTCGAAGCGGCGTGCAAGATGGCGCAACTCGTCCGGGCGCTCGAGTCCGGTCAGGACCAGTCGGGCGACGGACTCGTAGCGCGTCACCAGCGCGACCTCTGGCTTCTCCGCGTCCTGCGGGAGATTGCGGAAATCGTCGACGAGCCGCCTCACCTGGTCCAGGGCCAGCAAGGGATCCACCCCCTCGTTGAACTCCAGCGTGATCGCCGAGATTCCCTGCGTCGAGGTGGAGGTCATCTTGCGCAGCTCATCGACCGAGCGCAGACGCTGTTCCAGGGGGTTGGTGATGCCGTCCTCGATGTCCTCGGCGCTCGCACCCGACCAGACGACCCGCACCGTGACCAAGTCCAGGTCGAAATTCGGGAAGAACTGCACGTTCAGACGATCCAGAGCGAAGATCCCGCTCAGGATCATCATCGCCATCAGCAGGTTGGCCGCGACCTTATGGTGGGCAAACAGACCGATGATGTCGTTCTGATGCCCCTTGACGACCTTCTCCTTGGCGGGTCTGGTCTCCGTCACTGCACCGTCTCCACCCGCAACCCGTCCACCGCGTTGGGCATGTGGGTCACGATCAAGCGGTCCCCGGCCGCGAGATCGGGCGCATGAACCAGAAGGCGCTCCTCGCCCGTCTCGGTAAACCAGCTCCCGAGACTGCGCACGGACACGCCCTTCATGCGCCCGTCGACGAGCTTGTAGACCCGATCACCCCCGTAGACCGCACCGAAAGGAGCCGGCACTACACCCTCCTGTGGCGGACGGTCCAGACGCAAGGCGATCATCTGACCGGCGCGCAGGAGACCCTCCTCGTCCTCGACATCGAAGAGTCCGTCGATCCCGCTCGCGCTCGCCTCGCCGGCGAGGCGTTCCAAGGAAAGCTGCAGGGTCCGATCCCCGATGGTCGCCGTCGCAGGCAGTCGGCCCTCGGCCTGCAGGGAGGCGGTCAACTCCGTTTGGAAGGGCGCCGGGATCCGCGCGCGGACCTCCAAGCTGTCGATCGCATAGAGCGTGAGCAGGACATCGTCCCGGCGCACCTGATCGCCCGCCGTCACCGAGACCTTGGCGATGATGGCATCATAGGGCGCGACCACCGGTGCACGCTCGAGCTCGAGCGCGATCTCCTCGAGACGCGCTCGCGCGCTCGCGAGCTTTGCCTCGAGCGCGCGTTGGCGCGCCGGGAAGTCCGCAATGCTCATCTCGCGGTTGCTCACGGCCAAGGCTTGGCGGGCTAATTCCTGCTCGGCGATATCCAGATCGGTTTGGGAGCCGACCCTTTGCTTGGTCAGCTGCGACGCGCGCTCCACCCCGTCTCGGGCGATCGCGAGCAGCTTGCGTTCCTGTTCAAGCGCGGCGAGATCGGTCTCGTGCCCGGTTTGCTCGCTCTCGACTTGGGCCTTCAGCTCGTCGATCTGGGCCTGAGCCTGGGCAAGACGAAAACTGAAGTCACGCGGGTCAAGCTCCACCAGAAGCTGTCCTGCCTCGACACGATCGCCCTCGCGCACCAACACCCGACCGACACGCGCCTGCGCCGAGGCCGCAGCGCGAAGAAGATGCGGCGTCTGGACGCTCCCATAAAGCTCAAGCCCGGGGGAGAGGCGACGCGGCTCCACCGTCTCGGCCTCGATCCGCCAAACACGCTCGACGATTTCCGCCGGTGGACGTTCCGGGCGGGTCTGCTTGAGATACTGAAAGACTCCGATACCGACGGCGAGGATCAGGACGGGCAACAAGAACTTGGACAGGCGCTTCACGGTGACTCGCGGGATGACTGCATGGGTGGCTAGTGTCGGGGCGCGTGCTGTTCAAAGCAACTCGCTCAGCCGCCGCCGTAGTCGAAGGTGATCTCCTCGTCGACCGCAATCGCCCGGCGTGCATAGAGATCGAAGCCGTCGAGCTCGGCGTTCGGGTCGTCGCTGTGGTTCAACCAGCGCAGGAGGTTGCGACCCTCGCGACCGACGAGGACGTTGCCCTCGGCGTCGTAGGTCCAGAGCACGTGGGTGCCATCTCGGTCGACCTCGGGGCCTTCGAAGGTGCCGATGAAGTCGCCGCTGCGAAATGCGATCTTGGCAAAGCAGCCTTGGCCATGGATCGGAGAGGCCGCGCGGTAGACGCGTGTGCGCAGCAGCGCGTCGGGGCAGGAGGAGCGGCCCATCGCGGCCGTCGCCTTATGACGATGCGCTGACTCAGCGACGCTTGGCCTTGGCGAAGGCCTCCGCCATGGTGCCGCCGCCCGGGGCCTCAGCTGGCGTGGGCGCCTTGGCCCGCGTTGCACCTCGTCCGTCGGGCGCCGGGCGTACCTCGGCGTGACGGCCGGATCGACCGGATGGTGCGTGTGCCCTCGGGCGCGGGTCTCGACTCTGCGGGCGGCTGTCGGAGGCATCGCCGGGGGCGCGCTCGGGCGCGACATCGCCCAAGCGCATGCTCAGCGCGATGCGTTTGCGCGCGAGATCGACCTCCATCACCTTCACCTTGACGAGATCGCCGGACTTGACCACCGCATGCGGGTCCTTGACGAAGCGATCGGCCAGGGCAGAGATGTGCACCAGACCGTCCTGATGGACCCCGACGTCCACGAAGGCGCCGAAGTTGGTCACGTTGGTGACCGTTCCCTCCAGGATCATGTCGGGTTTGAGATCCTTGAGTGTCTCCACCCCTTCCTTGAGCGTAGCGGTCTTGAACTCGGGGCGCGGATCGCGGCCCGGCTTCTCCAGCTCGGCGAGGATGTCCTTCACCGTCGGCAGGCCGAAGCGCTCGTCGGTGAAGCGGGCTGGATCCAGGCGGCGCAGGGTCGCGCTGTCGCCGATCAGGGCGGTGATGGGTTTGCCGGTCTCGGCCAGGATGTTGCGCACCAGTGGATAGGCCTCCGGGTGAACCGCCGAGGCGTCCAGAGGCTCGTCGCCGTCGCGCACGCGCAGGAATCCCGCACTCTGCTGGAACGCCTTCTCGCCGAAGCGCGGGACCGCCATCAGGCGCTTGCGGTTGGAAAAGGCCCCGTTGGTCTCGCGAAACTGGACGATATTCTCGGCCAGGGTGCGATTGAGTCCGGAGACTTGCGTCAGAAGGGGCACGGAGGCGGTGTTCAGATCTACGCCGACGGCGTTCACGCAGTCTTCCACCACGGTGTCCAGGGCGCGCGCAAGTCGGGGTTGATTCACATCGTGCTGGTACTGGCCCACACCGATCGCCTTGGGCTCGATCTTCACCAGCTCCGCAAGCGGATCCTGCAACCGGCGTGCGATCGAGACCGCACCGCGCAGCGAGACATCCAGCTCGGGCAGCTCTTTGGAGGCGAATTCGGAGGCCGAGTAGACCGAGGCGCCGGCCTCGCTCACGACGAGCGAGCGCAAACCCAGATCCGGGTGTCGCTGGATCAGCTCGCGCACCAGCCGGTCGGTCTCGCGCGAGCCGGTCCCGTTGCCGATGCTCACGAGCTTCACCCCGTGCTCCTTCGCCAACTGGGCGAGACGCGCGATCGAGGCATCCCATTGGTTTTTGGGCACATGGGGATAGATGGTGTCGGTCGCCGCCACACGCCCGGTGCCGTCGACGATGGCGACCTTCACGCCGGTGCGCAGTCCGGGATCCAGCCCGAGGGTCGCAAGCCGACCCGCGGGGGCGGCCAGCAGGAGCGCCTTAAGGTTGAGCCCGAAGACGCGGATCGCCTCCTCTTCGGCCGCCTCCAGCATCCGCCCTTTGAGCTCCAGATCGAGACGTGTCAGCAGCTTGATCCGCCAGGCCTTGCGGACCGTCTCGATCAGCCAATCATCGGCGGGGCGCCCGGCTTGCCGCACCCCGAAGCGCGAGGCGATCAGACCGCGACAGACCGCATCCGGATCCTCGCCCTCCCCGGCCAGCAGCTCCAGGTGCAGGACGCCTTGGTTGCGCCCGCGGAACAAGGCCAGCGCACGGTGCGAGGGAATGCGCGCAAGCGGCTCGCGATAGTCGAAATAATCCGAGAACTTATTGCCCTCTTCTTCCTTGCCCGGCATCACCTTGGAGACCAGAATGCCCTTCTCCCAGAGGTGATCGCGCAGACGCCCGGTCAGCTCGGGATCCTCGGCGAAACGCTCCATCAGGATCTGACGGGCACCTTCCAAGGCCGCCGCGATGTCCGCCACACCCTTGGTCGAATCCACATAGGACGCCGCGCGCGACTCGGGCGCCTCGCCAGGATCGGCGAGCAGCACATCGGCGAGAGGCTCGAGCCCCGCCTCCCGAGCGATCTGGGCCTTTGTGCGCCGCTTGGGCTTAAACGGCAGGTAGAGATCTTCGAGGCGCTGCTTGGTCTCGGCGCCGACGATCTCGGCCTGGAGCTCCGGGGTCAACTTGCCCTGTTCCTCGATGCTCTTGAGCACGGTCGCGCGGCGCTCGTTCAAGTCGCGTAGATAAACCAGGCGCTCTTCGAGCAAGCGCAACTGGATATCGTCCAGCCCCCCGGTGGCCTCTTTGCGATAGCGTGCGATGAAGGGCACGGTCGCGCCCTCGTCGAGCAGTCGGATGGCGGCCTCGACCTGCTCGGGTCGAGCGGCAAGCTCTTGGCTGAGGGTCCGGGTGATGTCGGTCATGCGTGATGGATTCCGATGCGGCGGATCAGGATGGATGGCGGCGGCAGCATACACCCCCGACGGGAGGGGCGCAGGCGCTCAGGTCGACGGCAGCCGGCAGGCATCGCCGTAGACGGCCATGATCTGCTTGAGCTCGCGCAGCAGTGTGCCCCGCTCCTCCTCGCTCAGATCGCGCGTCTCGGGCAGCTGTGCTCCGGCCTCCAAGGCGGCGATGTCTTGCCTGACCTGGCTGCAACCCTTGCTGCACACCGCCTCGATGCGCGCATCCACACGACAGTGCTCGAGAGTCTGCAAGACCCTGACCTCCAGCGGTGAGCGAGATGGTCCGACACGCGCGCCTCGTCTCGATCGTCATCTTCCCGAACAAGATCGACGCACGCCATTTGTCGGGCGTTTGCCGATTATAGGAAGATGACGACGGAGGCCACAACGCATGTCGACGCAAAGACAGAATGATGAGGAGGCAATGACGGCCCCGCCGACGCTCGACTGGACCGCCGGTCCGAGCTGGTGCGAGATCCGATCGGGCGCCCTGCATCTGTGGCGGATCCGCACCGATTCAGCCGGAGCCGACCTCGCGCATGCCCTGAGTTTGCTCGGGGAGCGCCAGCGCACGCGCGCGGCGCGGATGCGCCATCAGCCCTATCGCGAGCGCTATGTGCGCGCCCATGCCGGACTGCGCGAGATCCTCTCGCGTTATCTCGAGGTACCGCCGGGGTCGCTGCGCTTCGACTACGGACCGGCCGGCAAACCCGCGCTTACCGGCGCAGCGCTGTCGCTGGGCTTTAATCTGACAACGACCGGCGATCTGGCCTTGGTCGCTGTTTGCGCCGGGGCCGGGCCGAGCACCGATGTCGGTGTGGACTGCGAGTGGATCCGACCGCGGCACAGCATCGAGGCGGTGGCGGAACGGATGTTCGCGCCCGAGGTGGTGCGAAAACTCGCATCGGCTCCCCAGGACGAGCGCCTCGCACGCTTCTACCGTGCCTGGACCGCACTGGAGGCAGATGCCAAGGCGGACGGCCGAGGACTCTTCCGGCCGCGACCCGACGGCGTGCAACCGCCTGCGGTTCTGCATTGCATCCCGGAGACGGGCTATATCGCTGCGGTCGCGCGCCCGACCCTGCCGCCGGTGTCGGACTGGTCGACATTCGATCTGCTCTAAACCGCGCCCGGTGCGATATGCGTGGTTTGTTGGATTGGCTTGGCCGCGCCGGCTCCGACAACTGTCGGAGCCGGCGCGGTTTAGGCGTGAAAAGCGCCTGCGAATGAAGAGCGTTGCCATCCTGCTCATAAGACCGTCGTTGATCACTCGGTAGGGCAGCGGAAGCACCGATCGCGGGGAAAAGGCCGGCACGCCGGGTATAATCCGGGCCTTTTATCCTGAGGAGCGCCGTTCGTTGGAAACCATTCAGATCGTCTTGCTCGCGTTCGTCCAGGGCCTTACCGAGTTCTTGCCGATCTCGAGCTCGGGACATCTCATCCTCACCCCGCTCCTGTTCGGTTACGAGCTGCAGAGTCTCGCCTTCGATGTCGCGCTGCATCTGGGCACGCTCGCTGCGGTGATGCTCTATTTCAGACGCGAGATCGCGACCATGACGATCGCGGTCCTGCAGTCGTTGCGAACGCGCCGATTCGACGCGCCCGATGCCCGCCTCGGCTGGATGATCATCCTCGCCACCCTGCCGGTGATCGTGCTGGGTCTGCCGCTGAAGTCCGTGCTCGAGGCCTTGCGCGACGACCCGACCCTGGTGGCCCTGGTGGTCGCGGCGACCAGCATCGGCTTCGGGCTGCTGCTGTGGTGGGCGGACTTCAGCGGAAAACGCGCCCGCGACGAGTACAGCCTCGGCTGGAAGGCGGCCCTCTTCGTCGGTGTCATGCAGGCGGTCGCCATCATCCCGGGGACCTCTCGATCGGGCATCACCATCACGGCGGCGCTCATGCTCGGGCTGACTCGTAAGGCGGCTTCGCGCTTTTCGTTTCTGCTTGCGATCCCGACCATCATCATGGCGGGCGGGCTCGAAACGCTCGATCTGCTGCAAGCCGGCGAGCCGGTCGACTGGATGTCGTTGTTGCTCGGAGCGGCCCTTTCGTTCGTCTTCGCCTACCTGACCATTCATTACTTTCTGAAATTCATCGAGCGCATCAGCATGCTACCCTTCGTCATCTACCGGGTGCTGCTGGGCGCCGTGATTCTGATGCTGGTGTGGTGACCATCCGTGAGGGTTGAAGGGGCTGCTCAATTTGGGTCGGCCCCTTCGGGTCCGGGGCCTACACCCTGAAGGAGGACTTCGAGCGCATCATCGACGTCATCGAGCCGCTCAGGACCGATGTCCTCGCCTTCTCGGCGGTCTTGATACTGGTGTTCATCGCGTTGCTGTTGCGCCGCAGATCGGCCAGCCAACGCGCGTGAGCCGCGTTCGCGCAGCCGCGTCCTGACCCAAGCACCAGTCAACGGGGGCGGAATCATGGTCAATTCCCAGCCACCGACCGCGCTCGCGATGGCGCGGCCGGACTATGACGGCGGCGGCATCGTCAATCTGATGAGCAGCATCATCCAGGCCCGCGGCGGGCGATCGGACGCCCCGAGCCTGCGCGATCTGCCGACGGAGGAGATGGCGCAAGCCACCAATCTCATCCTCCTCGTTATCGACGGCCTCGGCGCCGATTGGCTCGACAGGCAATCACCGGACGGGATCCTGAGTCGAGCCAGGCGCACGACCCTCACCTCGGTCTTCCCCTCGACAACGGCGGCCGCGATCCCGACCTTTCTCACCGGCGAAGCCCCGTCGGCACATGGGCTGACCGGTTGGCACACCTATTTCGGCGAGCTTGGATGCGTGATGACGGTGCTGCCGGGCACGCCGCGGTTCGGCGGCGTGCCCTATCGGAAGGCCGGGATCGATCCGATCAAGCTCTTCGGCACCACACCGATCGCCGATCGGATCGCCACCCGCAGCATTCTGGTCTCTCCGGCACACATCGCCCGATCCGACTTCAACCGCGCGCACCTCGGACGCGGCGACTTGGTGACCTTCAAGGGATTGCGCGACATGTTCGTGCGCACCGCCGGGGTTCTTCACGGCTGGGGGCGACGTCGCCGCGAACCCAAGTATCTCTATCTTTACTGGCCGAGATTGGACGCCATCGGTCACGAGCTGGGGATGGAGAGCCCGGCTGCACTGGCCCATCTGCGCGAGATCGAGCAGGAGATTGCGGCCTTCATGCACGAGATTGCCGATACGGACAGCCTGATGCTGGTCAGCGCGGATCACGGTCAAGTGGATACGCAGCCCTCGGATACGATCGACCTTACCGATCATCCGGAGCTCGAAAACCACCTCCTACTTCCGCTGTGCGGCGAGCCGCGTGCGGCCTTTTGCTATCTGCGCTCCGGCCGTGCGGACGCCTTTCACGACTATTGCCGCGATGTCCTGGCGGACCGAGTGGACCTGGTGCCGAGCGAGCAGCTCGTCGCGGAGGGGTTTTTCGGTGCGGGGAGGCGACACGCGCGATTGATGGAGCGTGTCGGGGATGCCTGTCTGCTTCCGAAGGGCAACGGCGTCATCCGACAGTGGCTGCCCTTCGAGCAGCCACACCGACAGATCGGGGTCCACGGCGGACTGACCGACGCCGAGCTTCGGGTTCCCTTGTGTCTGCTGCGCGCCTAAACCGCGTCCAGAGCGAAATGCTCACTTTCGCGTGAGTTCGACGTTGGGTGCATCCAGGGCCCTTAGCGGGGACGCGGTTTAGAATGTTATATTTTTGAATACTTTAAACCAGGCCGCCGCCGACAATGATCGGAGCCGGCGCGGCCAAGCCAATCCGACAAACGACGCATACCGCGCTGGGCGCGGTTTAGTGCCGTCACATCAAGCCGAGTTGGAGACGTGCCTCGTCGCTCATGTTCGCCTGGCTCCAAGGCGGATCCCACACCAGGTCGACCTGAATCAGGCCCACACCATCGACCTTGGAGACGGCGTCCTTGACCATGATCGGCATCATGCCGGCGACCGGGCAGGCCGGGGCGGTCAGCGTCATATCGATCGCGACGTCACCCGACTCGGAGATATCGACTCGGTAGATCAAGCCGAGATCATAGATGTTGATCGGGATCTCGGGATCCTGGACGCTGCGCAGCGCCTCGATGATGGGCTCGCGCAGCTCCTCGGCCTCCATCTGCTCGACCGCGACCTCCTCCGTGAGCACGGCCGTATCCGCACTCTCCTCGTCGTGCTTCCCGAAGCCGGCAAAGCGGGCCAGTCTGTTCATGCTCGACCTCTTGACTACAATTTCCGGTTAAACCGCGTCTGGTGCGACATGCAATGCTTTTGTTCGACTCGGCCCTCGCCAAGTCCATTGCCTCCGGAGCGGACGCGGTTTACGTTAAGGGAGCGGTTTCGAGTCGGCGCCCGACCTCCTCCGACACCGCCTCACGCAGTGCATCCGAGTGCAAGGCTTCGATGATCTCCTCGGCAAATCCGAGGCAAAGCATGCGACGTGCCAGCGGTGCGGAGATGCCGCGCGAGCGCAGATAAAAGAGCTTCTCGGGCTCGATCTGGCCAACCGTCGTGCCGTGGCTGCACTTCACATCGTCGGCGTTGATTTCGAGCTGGGGCTTGGTGTCGATCTCCGCACTCTGGGACAACATGAGGTTCTTGTTGGACATGGCCGCGTCGGTCTTCTGAGCGTCCTTGGCCACCACGACTCGGCCGTCGAAGACCGCTCGGCCCTTGCCGTAGAGAATGCCCTTGAAGGTCTCGCGGCTCGAACAGGACGGAACCGCATGATCCACGTCGATGTGGTAGTCCATCAGCTGACGATCGCCCGCGAGATAAAGCCCCTGCAGATCGCATTCGGCATGCTCGCCGCTGAAGCGGGTCACCAGATCGGTCCGTGCCCACGCGGCACCCAGCCCGATGTTGACGCCGACATAGCGGCTATTGGCGTCCTGGCTCAGGTAGAGGCCCGTGATGTGGAAGGCGTTCGGGCTCTCGATCTGGACCCGGTCGTGCTTCAGCACGGCGTCTCGACCGAGCGAAAGCTCCAACACCGAGTTGGTGCAATAGAGTGATTCGCCGAGACTGACATACCGCTCGATCAGGGTCGCCTGCGCACCGTCGGCGAGCGAGACCAGATGACGGGGTTGTGCGACGCGCGGCTCGTCCATCCCGACGGAGAGATGGATCAGCTCGATGGGACGCTCGAGGATTGCGCCGCGGTCGAGCAAGACCACCAGACCGTCGTCTAGACCTGCCGTGTTCAATGCTGCGAACAACGGCTGGCTCTCGCCCGCCACGCCGTTGAGGCGCTCGCGAAGGGCGTCGGGGTCGCTTGCCAACAAGGCCCGCAGTCCGGTCACGCGAACCCCGCGCGGCAGATCGCCGAGTGCGGACAGCGAAGGCGTATAACGGCCGTTCACCATGACCACGCGATGGCTGTCCAACTGCGGGATCAGCAGCTCCTCGATGTCGTGCAGCTGCAGTGCCGTAATCTCGTCCTCGACCCGAGCGAACCCCTGCTCGATCAGCCGCTTCAGACTGGTATAGCGCCAAGCCTCCTGCTTGGTGCCCGGCACGCCTTGCTCGCGCACTTGGTCCAGGGCGCTGCGCCGCTGCGCATCGAGCCAATCGAGCCCGGCGCCGACCTCGCCGTCCGCGCGGGCGGAAAGCCAGGTGTCGAAGCTGGTGGGCGCAGCGCCGTTCATGCCGCCTGCTCCTGCTCGAGGATCCAGCCGTAGCCCTTCTCTTCGAGTTCCAGCGCCAGCTCCTTGCCGCCCGAGCGGATGATCCGGCCTTTCGCCAGGACGTGGACACGATCGGGCTCGATGTAGTCGAGCAGACGCTGATAGTGGGTGACCACGATCATCGACCGCTCGGGGCTGCGCAGTGCATTCACGCCGTCCGCGACGACACGCAGGGCGTCGATGTCGAGCCCCGAGTCGGTCTCGTCGAGGATCGCGAGCTTGGGCTCGAGCAGCGCCATCTGGAAGATCTCGTTGCGCTTCTTCTCGCCGCCCGAGAATCCGGCGTTGACCGCGCGCTTGAGCAACGAGTCATTCAGATGCAGGATCTTGAGCTTCTCCTTGATCAGGCGCAGAAACGAGACCGCGTCCAACTCGCTCTCGCCGCGGGCCTTGCGGATGCTGTTGAGCGCCGCCTTGAGGAAATAGGTGTTGTTGACGCCGGGCAGCTCGACGGGATACTGAAAGGCCAGGAAGACGCCCAAGTGCGCGCGCTCCTCGGGCTCGAGCGCGAGCAGATCTTGCCCCTCGAAGGTGACCGAGCCAGACGTGACCTCGTAGCCCTCGCGTCCGGACAGGACATGCGAGAAGGTGCTCTTGCCCGAACCGTTCGGACCCATGATGGCGTGGATCTCACCGGGACCGACCTCCAGATCCAGCCCCGTCAGGATCTCGTTTTCACCCACATTGGCCCGAAGGCCCTTTACAGACAGCATCATACGTCTCCTGATCGATCGCGTCCGGTGTGACGTGCCGGAGCCGCGGGTTGGATCGGCCCGAGGGCCGGCCAAAGAACATCCGGGCCGACGCGATCGATATGTTTGAATGTCGTTTTAAAGACTTGAACCGCGTCGCGCGAACGGTGTTGATCGCCGCAAGACCGAACGCGTACGCCAAGCTCGCATGGTCATCCGAACGCGGTTCAATCGCGGTTCAAAAGAGTTCAACCGACCGCGCCCTCTAGGCTGATGCTCAAGAGCTTCTGTGCCTCGACGGCGAACTCCATCGGCAGCTCGTTGAAGACCTCCTTGCAGAAGCCGTTGACGATCATCGAGACCGCGTCTTCCTCGGTCAGTCCGCGCGAGCGACAGTAGAACAGCTGGTCGTCGCTGATCTTCGAGGTGGTCGCCTCGTGCTCCAAGTTGGCGCTCGGATGCTTGACCTCGATGTAGGGAAAGGTATTGGCGCTGCAGCGATCCCCGATCAGCAGGGAATCGCACTGGGTGTGGTTGCGCGCACCCTCTGCCCGCTGACTGATCCGTACCAGGCCGCGATAGGTTTGCTGGCCCTCGCCCGCCGAGATCCCCTTCGAGACGATCGTCGAGCGGGTGTTGCGCCCGAGATGGATCATCTTGGTGCCGGTATCGGCCTGCTGACGGCCTTTGGTCACGGCGACCGAGTAGAACTCGCCGATCGAATCGTCGCCGCGCAGGATGCAGCTGGGATACTTCCAGGTGATCGCCGACCCCGTCTCGACCTGGGTCCAGGAGATCTTGGAGCGCGCACCGCGACAGTCGCCGCGTTTGGTCACGAAGTTGTAGATACCGCCGCGGCCTTGGGCGTCGCCGGGATACCAGTTTTGGACGGTCGAATATTTGATCTCGGCATCGTCCATGGCGATCAGCTCGACGACCGCCGCATGGAGCTGGTTCTCGTCGCGCTGGGGTGCGGTGCAGCCTTCGAGATAGCTGACATAACTGCCGGCCTCGGCGATGATCAAGGTTCGCTCGAACTGGCCGGTGTTGCGCGCGTTGATTCTGAAGTAGGTGCTCAGCTCCATCGGGCAGCGCACGCCCTTCGGGACATAGACGAAGGTGCCGTCGCTGAAGACCGCGGCGTTGAGTCCGGCATAGTAATTATCAGTATGCGGAACCACCGAGCCCAGATACTGTTTGATCAGCTCCGGGTGCTCGTGAACAGCCTCGGAGATGGAACAGAAGATGACGCCCGCGTCGGCCAACGCGGCTCGGAAGGTCGTCGCGACCGAGACGCTGTCGAATACGGCGTCCACGGCGATCCCGGCGAGCGCCTTTTGCTCCTCGATCGGGATGCCGAGCTTCTCGTAAGTCTCGAGCAAGGCCGGATCGATCTCGTCGAGACTCTTGGGCATGTCTTCCGGGCGTTTCGGAGCCGAGAAGTAGGAAATCGACTGGAAATCGATCGGCGGATAGTGGACCGATGCCCAGTGCGGTGTCGGCATGGTCAGCCAATGCCGGTACGCCTTGAGCCGCAACTCGGTCATGAATTCGGGCTCGCCCTTGCGGGCGGAGATGGCTCGCACCACCCCTTCGTCGAGACCGGGCGGCAGGGTGTCGGACTCGATCTCGGTCACGAACCCATGCTCGTACTCGGATCGGACGATATCGTCAACAGCTTGGGTTGAGGTCATCTCTCCTGGCTCCGTTTTCTTGAGCGTTTTACTGGGTATTTACTATACGCCCTTCCAGGCGGGTTTCAACATCCCGCGGGACATCCGGAAGACATCGGATCAGTCGGGATCGAATCCCGACGGGACTCATGTCCGAGCGCCGCACCCCGGTTTCAAGGGGTTTTGCGCGGCCACTCACAATCACGGCAAGATTATATACCGACCACACGTGGGTTTTTCGCCGCATTCAGCACGGGCTTGTTAATGCGAACTGTTCCCATTATTCTGGATGCGAGGCGGAAACCCGCCGACTCCTCAAACCCCATTTGGCCCATCAGGAGGCCCTACCGCATGAAACCAGCACGCTGCCTGATCTCCTCGATCACCGCCCCGATCACCGTCGGAATCGCCGCGGCGCTCATCTTCGCCGTCCCGCCGAGCGTCGCTGCGGCCGACGAGGAGGTCAACCTCTACTCCGCGCGCAAGGAAGAGCTGATTAAACCCTTGCTGGACCGTTTCACCGAGCAGACCGGCATCAAGGTCAACATGGTCACGGACAAGGCCGAGACCTTGCTCAAGCGCCTGGAGAGCGAGGGCATCAACTCGCCGGCCGATCTGCTGGTGACGGTCGATGCCGGCAACCTCTATCGCGCCAAAGAGGCCGGAGTGACGCAGCCGATCGAGAGTCAGGTGCTGGTCGAGGCGATCCCGGAGACTTACCGCGACCCCGAGGGACATTGGTTCGGTCTGTCGCTGCGCGCGCGCCCGATCATGTACGTCGAGGGGAAGATCGATCCGACCAGCCTCACGACCTACGAGGCGCTCGCCGAGCCCGAATGGAAGGGTCGCATCTGTATCCGCTCTTCGGACAATGTGTACAACCAGTCGCTGGTTGCCTCCATGATCGCCGCCGACGGGGTCGAGGCCACCGAGGCGTGGGCGAAGGGTCTCGTCGCCAACATGGCGCGTCCGCCCAAAGGCGGCGATCGGGATCAGATCGCAGCTGCGGCGGCCGGGCAATGCGACATCGCCATCGCCAACACCTACTATCTTGCCGGGATGCTGACCTCGGGCGATCCGAGCCAGGTCTCCGCGGCGGAGGCGATCAGGGTCTTCTGGCCGAACCAGGACGGGCGCGGAGCCCACGTCAACATCAGCGGCATCGCCATGACCGGCGCAGCGAAGAACAAGGAGACGGCGATCAAGCTCGCGGAATTCCTCGTCAGCCCGGAATCTCAGGCCTGGTACGCGGAGGTCAACGGAGAGTACCCGGTCGTTCCGGACGCTCAGGTCAGCGAGCTTCTGCAATCCTGGGGCGAGTTCAAAGCCGACGACATTCAACTGTCCAAACTCGGCGAGCTCGGCCCGGATGCCGTGCGCCTGATGGACCGCGCCGGCTGGAAATAGACGGGAGACCGTCCGAGACGCGATAATGAGGGGCCGGCGGGTGCCGATCTCGCCGGCCATCCCCAACCCAGGAGGCAGTCCTTCTTCACCATGAGGCGATCGTGAGCATGCAGGAGCGCCGGGGGTTGTGGTCGGCGAGCATCGTTGCGATCGCACTCTTGACCGGACTGCCGGTGCTGGTGATCGTCGGCTTCATCCTGGTTCCCGCCGGCGATGTCTGGCAGCACCTCCTCGACACGGTGCTCGCCGATTATGTGCTCAACACGCTGCTGTTGATGCTCGGAGTCGCCGTCGGAACCCTGATCGGCGGCGTCGGCACGGCCTGGCTGACCAGCATGTGTCGCTTTCCCGGACGCGGCCTGTTCGAGTGGGCGCTGATCCTGCCCATGGCGATGCCCGCCTACATCATCGCCTACACCTACACCGGCATGCTGGATTTCGCCGGACCGGTTCAGACCACGCTCAGGGACTGGACCGGATGGGGGTTCGGAGACTACTGGTTTCCCGAGATCCGTTCGCTCGAAGGGGCCGCCCTGATGCTGGCGCTGGTCCTCTACCCCTATGTCTATCTGCTCAGCCGAGCCGCCTTTCTCAGCCAGTCGCTGTGCGTGCTCGATGTCAGCCGCACACTCGGCAACGGTCCCTGGCGCACCTTCTTCTCGGTCGCACTGCCCCTGGCACGCCCGGCCATCGTCGCCGGGCTGACCCTGGCCCTGATGGAGACCCTGGCCGACTACGGTACGGTTCAGTATTTCGGCGTCCAAACCTTCACCACCGGCATCTTCCGCACCTGGTTCGGCCTGAACAACGCCGCGGCCGCCGCCCAACTCTCGGCGATGCTGCTCGGCTTCGTCTTGGTGCTGATCGCGTTGGAGCGGATCTCGCGCAGCCAGGCGCGATACGACGACACGAGTCGGCGGCATCAATCGATCCGCCGTTACCACCTGACCGGCTGGCGCGCAGCCGCAGCCGTCGTCTTTTGCCTGATCCCGCTGATGCTCGGGTTCCTGATCCCCGCCGGGCAGCTCGCAGCGTGGGCACTGACGATCGCCGAGGGTGCCTACGACGCGGCCTTCTGGCGCCTGGTCCGCAACAGCCTCGAACTCGCGGCAATCGCCGCATTGATCGCCTTGCTGCTGGCCCTGGTGCTGGGCTACGGCAAACGTCTGCATCCGACGCGTGCGGTGACCGGAGCCGTGAAGGTCGCCGGTCTGGGCTACGCCGTGCCCGGTACGGTCATCGCCATCGGCGTCATCATCCCCTTCGCCTGGTTCGACAACACCCTGGACGCCTGGATGCGCCAGACCTTCGATGTCTCGACCGGTCTGTTGTTGAGCGGGACCCTGGCTGCCCTGGTCTTCGCCTACCTGACACGCTTTCTGGCCGTCGCGCTTCAGACGGTCGAGGCGGGGCTCGGGCGCATCCGACCGTCCATGGACGAGGCCGGTCGCGCTATGGGCTATCGGCCTGGGCAGGTGTTGCGGCGCATCCACATCCCGATGCTCAGGGGCAGCCTGCTTACCGCGGTGCTCTTGGTCTTCGTGGATGTGCTCAAAGAGCTCCCGGCGACCCTGATCCTGCGACCCTTTAATTTCAACACACTCGCGGTGCGCGCCTACGAGCTGGCCTCCGACGAGCGCCTGGCGGACACCGCGCCTGCCGCACTGACCATCGTGCTTGCAGGCTTGGTTCCGGTTATCCTGCTGAGCCGTTCCATCACCAAGTCCCGCAATGCCGACACAGCTTGAGGTCAGAGACGTCAGCGTCGCCTATGGCGGCACCACGATCGTGCGCGATGTATCCTTCGTCCTCGAGCAAGGCATCATCGGGTGTCTGCTCGGGCCGAGCGGCTGCGGCAAGACGACCTTGCTGCGTGCGATCGCCGGGTTCGAGCCGATCAGTCGCGGCGAGGTCTTGTTGCACGGGCGTCGCGTCTCGGTGCCCGGCGACACCCTCCCCCCGGAGCAACGGCGGGTCGGCATGGTCTTTCAGGACTTCGCCCTGTTCCCGCACCTCACGGTTGCCCGCAACGTCGCGTTCGGGCTGCGCGGACTCAAACGTGCGGAGCGCGAGTATCGCGTCGCCGAGCTTCTGGACCTTGTGGACCTGCGCCAGGCGGCATCGCAGTATCCGCACGAGCTCTCCGGAGGGATGCAACAGCGGGTCGCACTCGCCCGCGCCATGGCACCGCGCCCCGAGATTCTCTTGCTCGACGAGCCCTTTTCCAGCATGGACGCGGAGCTGCGCGAGCAGCTCGCACGCGAGGTCCGGGATTTACTCAGACGCGAGGGCGTGACGGCGATCCTGGTCACGCATGACCAGCTCGAAGCCTTCGCCATGGCCGATCAGATCGGGGTGATCGCGAACGGGAGCATTCGGCAATGGGGAACCGGATTCGGGCTCTACCATGAACCGGCGGACCGCTTCGTGGCCGATTTCATCGGCCAAGGCGTGTTGCTCCCGGCAGTCGTGGTGGACGAGACACGCGTGAAGACGGAGCTCGGGCGCGTCGCCGGGAGCAAGCCGCATGGTCTGGCACCAGGAACGGCGGCGGAGGTGTTGATCCGACCCGACGACATGCTCTACGACGAGACCAGCCCGAGACGGGCGGTCGTGGTCGAACGCGCATTCCGCGGCGCCGAATACCTCTACCAGCTCAGGTTGGAAAGCGGAACCGAGGTGCTCTGCTTGGTCCCGAGCCATCACCAACACGCGGTCGGGGAGGACATCGGGATCCGACTCGAAGCGGATCATCTCGTGGTCTTTCCCTGCGCAAGTGCCGAGCCGGATGCGCCGGAAGACCCTGCGATCAGCAGCGTGCTTCCGGCGCAGAGCGAGCCCGCAGATGGGGCCTGAGCCCCGCGATGCGGGAGCCCTTGCACTCAGCCGCTTCGGCCGCCCTTCTTGGCCTTCTTCTCCGCCCGCTTCTCCTTCATGTTCTTCAGCGGCTGCTTCTTGGCTTCCTTCTTTTTGTCTTCGCCTTTGCTCATCTGTGTCTCTCCACGGCCCGTCGTCGATCGATCGCGTATCGGTGATCGGTCGGGACGCTCGAACGGTATGGTCGGATGGGCCCTGTACCGGCCCGGCTCTGCCCGATGATCGTCGGCGTTCAATCCTCGAATCGGCAGGAGGTTATCATGCCACAAGCCCCCCGTAAGGCCAGAGCCGCGCACAACGAGATCCCGACGGCGATGCGCAATCTCATCGCCGGCTATCTGGCCGTCTCGGTCGGTGCGATCGCCCTGCTGCTGTTCGGCGGCGATCCATCGTCCGGGATATTTCTCGTCATCTTTGCGCTACCATGGAGCCTGTTCGTCAGCCAGGTCAGCGGCCTGTTGGGAATCGACTCCGCCGCACTCAACCTGGCATTGCTTGCGATCGGCGTCGGCATCAACGGCGCGCTGCTGTATCTCCTCGGTCGCCGCTTGCGCAGACGACAATCGCCTTCTTGACCAACGCGAGATCACCGATGTCACCCTGGACCCTTTCCATGCGAGTTCCGCACCTTTTGATCGGCGTCTTGGCGATCCTTGCCGCCGCCGGATGCACCAATCACCTGCAGGAACGACAGCTGATCACGCCCACCGACCCGCGAGCAGAGGCTTGCGTGGCGAGCTGCGACTTGGGCCAAAGCCAGTGCGAGCAGCGCCAACGGGTGCGCGAGGAGGAGTGTCGGATGCATTACGAGCGACTGTCGGCGGATCACGAGACCTGTCTCGCCACGCCGGGGGCGCTCTGCATCAAACCCGACACCTGCCCTGCTGCGGAGATGACGATCTGCACGATTCAGTACGAGGAATGCATCGTCGGCTGCGGCGGCACCGTCGAGACACGGTTCTCGATGCCTCGTGTGTCCGGAGGCTGATCGCAGGCGTTCGGATACGCTCCGAGACTCTAAGCGCGATTGCTTAGGCTCGCGTTTTCTCGCGAAGCATCCGCCTGGAGTTCACCGCACGGTCGACCGCGTCGGGTGCCTTGGGCCGCCGCTTCGTATCGCACCCCATTGGATACGATACGCCCCCGGAATCGCGTACACGGCATTACTTTTGCTTGGCTTTGTTCGGAACCCCTAATACAGTCTCGAGGATAGACCATGAACGACACCAATGTGACCTGGCACGAACATCAGGTCTCTCGCGTTGACCGCGAAGCGATGAAAGGACACAAGGGCTGCGTGATCTGGTTTACCGGGCTCAGCGGCTCGGGAAAAAGCACGATCGCCAATACGCTGGACCATCGGCTCCACCAGCAAGGCATCCACAGCGCGGTGCTGGACGGCGATAATGTCCGTCACGCGCTCAATGCAGGCCCGGGCATGCTTCGCGATGTCCATGGCGAGGAGTTCGCGCAGCGCTTCGGCCTCGGATTCTCCGCGATCGATCGCGAAGAAAACATTCGACGCATCGGCGCGGTCGCACATCTGTTCGCGCAAGCCGGCATGATCGCCCTGACCGCCTTCATCAGTCCCTACCGCGCGGACCGTGACCGGGTCCGGCGCGCCATGCCGGAAGGCGATTTCATCGAGGTCTTTGTCGATACCCCGATCGAGATCTGCGAGACCCGCGACCCCAAGGGACTCTACAAGAAGGCACGCGCCGGCGAGATCAAGGGATTCACCGGGATCGACGATCCCTACGAAGAACCAACCGCACCGGAGCTGCAACTCCATGCCGGCCGGAACCCGCCCGATGTCCTGGCCGATGAGGTGATCGCCTACCTGCGCACGAGCGGGATCATCCTGCCGAGATCCTAACGCCACGGGCCGCGATGCAGTCGAAGTTAAACCGCGCCCCGCTAAGGGCCGTGGATGCACCAAATGTCGAGTTCACTCGAAGATGAGCATCTCGCTCTCGACGTCGTAGGATGGGTAGAGCGCAGCGAAACCCATCCTCCCCACGCCGATGTCGTCGGATACAGATCGCGGCTTGGATGTTGGTTTTCGCTGCGCCGCTTCGTCAAGGAGATGTTGTTGCTTGGGGGATGGGTTTCGCTGCGCCGCTTCGTCAAGGAGACGTTGTAGCTTGGAGGATGGGTTTCGCTGAAGCTCTACCCATCCTACGTTTTGGCGGTCAGCCCTTCTCGAGTAGGCTTCGGAGATCGATGATCGCGGCGTTTGCGCGCGAGATGTAGGAGGCCATCACGAGAGAATGGTTACCCATCGGACCGAATCCGGTGCCGTTCAGGATCATCGGGCTCCAGATCGGATCCTGGGTGTTCTTAAGCTCCCGGATGATCTGCTGGACAGAGACCAGCGCGTTCTTGTCCTTAAGCACCTTCTCGAAATCGATCGACAGGGCTTCCAGGGTATGCAGCAAGGCCCAGGTATAGCCACGCGCCTCGAAAAAAACGTCGTCGATCTCCATCCACGGCGTCTTGTTCTCGCGCTCGCCGACGGCCGGGCTTGCCTGCTGTGCGCTTGGGTCACCCGCGAGTGACGTATCCAAATGGGCCTGTCCGACGGCATAGGAGAGACGCTGCGCCAGGCTTCCCAGACGTTTCTCCGCCACCGCGAGATACGATCTCAGATTGTCGGAGCGCGCAAAAAACTGCCCGTCCGAGGTCTTGTCATCGCCGAGACGGTGGAAGTACCGCGTCATGGCAGCGATGCCGGTGCGGTATTCGGATTCTGTCGACGGCAGGATCCAGGACTCGGAATCGTAGCTGAACTGTGGCTCGGCCACCTGAAGATCCTTGTCCTCGACCGATTGAGTCTGGGAGCGGGAAAACTCGTTGCGCATCGCTCGCGACAGATCCCTCAGCTCGGTGAGTGCGCCGAACTCCCAATTTGGAATGTTATCGAGGAAGACGCCAGGCGGGGTCATATCGTTGCTCAGATATCCGCCGGGTTTATTCAGGAGTGTCTCGGCGATGCCGATCACGGTCGCCGTCGTGTAGCTGCCGGTCACGAGTCGCGCCGACTCGCTCCCGTCGCTGCCCGCCAAGCTGGCTGCCTTTTCCCGCACGTCGAAGGTCGCCGGCGAGCGCGACCAGAAGATCGCGAGGATCGTGACCACCAGGATGTAGGTGACGACGAACAATCCCGCGGTCCACCACAATCCTTTCTCGCGCCAGGTCCGCGGATCGTACAGCTTGACGACTTCGGTCACCGACTTCGGCAGGTGCGGCTTTTCCATCACATTCTCCGTGTTTTCTTGAGCTTGTGCATTCGCAGGCCGGCGATGCCGTTCAGGATACTCGAATCGATGTCGGCCTCGAGGCCCTGCCGTTGTTTAGCTGTCGGCTAAGGCCCGCATCGGCCCATCGCGCTGGGCCGATGCGGAAACCTCGGTCTAGCGCATGGGAGTGAAGTGATTCATCCAACGCGGCATCGGTTGGACAGCAGGCGGTGTCGGAGTCACCTCTGTTGCCGGAGCAGGCGCAACCGGCGCGATCGCGGCCGGTGCCGGGGTCGGCACAGGTGCCACTGCCGGGGCGGGTGCCTCGGCCGGGACGGGTGCCGCCACAGTGGCAGGTGCCTCTGCAGGGACGGGCGCCGCCGCCGGGGCGGGTGCCTCTGCAGGTGCAGGAACGGGTGCCTCGGCCGGGACGGGTGCCGCCACAGGGGCAGGTGCCTCTGCAGGTGCAGGAACGGGCGCCTCTGCCGGAGCAGGTTCCTCAGCCGGAACGGGTGCAGCCATCGGAGCAGGTGCCTCGGCCGGAACGGGCGTCTCCGGCGACTCGGAAAGCGCTGGAGTCTCGGCCGGCGTCGTCTCGACGACCTCCGCCTCGATCATGTGCGCTTCGGCCGATGGCCGCTCCGTCGCCGGAGGCTCGGCAACAGGCTCAGCGGTCACCGGCAGGACGACCACCGGCACCTCGATGAGGGCGTCCGGGGTCGTGGGCGCGGGATCAGCCGGCGCAGCCGGCTCCTCGGGCATGCTCTCCGCGACGGCAGGCTCCTCGACGGGCGCATCGGCCGGCGAGGCCGAGACGACCGGGGCAGGCGCTTCCGGGAGGGCCGGAAGCGTCGGATGCGCAAGCGAGGGCGCTGCCGCTGGGCTCGGCGGAGCGGTCATCGCCGAACCCGGTAAGGGAGCGAAATGCGGCATCCGATGCTCTTTCGGCGGGCGGACCGCCGGAGTCGCGGGCGCCGTCGGTGCCGGCTCTGCGGCAACCTCGGCGGCCGGCTCGGCGACGGGCGTAGGCACCTCGGCCTCTGCTTCGACCTCGGGGACGGCTGCGATCTCGGCCTCGGCCTCGGTCTCGACCGCGGGCACAATTGCGACCTCGGATTCGGCCTCGACCTCGGGGGCAACCTCGGAAGCGGGCTCGACCGCAGCGGACTCCACCGCCGGTGCGGATTCAGGCGCCGACGCGGGGGCTACCGGCAGAGGCGCAAAATGGCTGACGCCAGCTGCCTCCGACCGAGCGGTCTCGGTCTTCGGGGCTGCGTCTGCCTCGTCGGCAATGACTTGTTCTGCCGGCTCGGGCGCAATGTCCGGTTGCGCAGTCGTCGCTGCAGGCGCTGCCCGCAACGGGGCGAAGTGTGGCGCGCCGGCTGCCGTCGACGGAGCGGCCTCGGGCTCCGCGGGCACCTCCTCGGCAGGTGCCTGCGCGACCGGCTCGGGCTCGGGCTCGGGCGCCGGCTCGGCAGCGCTCACTGCGGGCGCAGGCTCGGCAGCCGGCGGTGGCGGCGCCGTCAAGGTCACGGTCCCGATCGGGGCGAGATTGGCAGCGACTTGAATCGGGGACAGCGGTGCTGGTTCCGCGAAAGGGTCGGCAAGCGTGACGTACAGGGTTCCGACAACGGTCACGACGGCCACGGTCCAGACGGACGTCTTACCGATATCGATAGCCGCCAGTTTTGCTCGTGCTTGTGCGAGCGTGGCCACGACCTCTTTCATCAGGTTGTTCCTCGTGTGGGACGGTTAAAAATGGATTTGGTCATAAAACCTGCTTAGGCTGCCTGAATAGGCGCGCCGGTTCAAGGGAGAACCACACTCGAGCTGCAATCATGCCGGTCGCGAAGATATCCTGCTCGGGCTCCGGGCGCGTGGCGACGCACGCCCGGCCGGGCCGGCGAGCGGCTCAACGACAGCCCCGGCCGCCTTCACACGGTGTGCATCGTCACGCGGGAAACGCGGTTCGCCTGCCGCATACCGGGCGCCCCGGATATACTGCGTCCGATGTCGCCGGCCCGCCGCGACCTGTACCGACGCCCGAGCCGACCCGTGGATTCGGGACCCGGTTGCGCACTTACCCGATTAGACCCCGATAAGACATAAGGCTGCGGCCGCCCGTGATCGCTATGGCAACCAACCCTCTCTTAGGTGCCGGATACCTGCTCCAGGGCATCCGGCTGATCACCCGACCCGGGTTGCGACGGTTCGTCGTTGTCCCGCTCGCGGTCAATACTCTCATCTTTTCGGCCGCCATCGCCCTGGGCTTGAGCCTGTTCGGGAAGGTCCTCGCGACTCTCGATGCTCGCCTTCCGAGCTGGCTCGCCTGGCTGGACTGGGTTCTTTGGCCCCTGTTCGTCCTGGTCCTGCTTGTCGTGGTCTTCAGCCTCTTCGCGCTGGTGGCGAACCTGATCGCGTCGCCCTTCAACGGCCTCTTGGCCGAGAAGGTCGAGCGGATGCTCACCGGACGCCCGCTCGATGAGGGCGCCACCCTTGCCGGCGTCATGGCCGACATCGTGCCGACGCTCGTCGATGAGATGCGGAAACTCCTTTATGCCGTTGTTCTTGCGATTCCTTTCCTGCTGTTGCTGCTTGTGCCCATTGTCGGACAGATCCTCTGGTTTCTGTACATTGCCTGGGTGTTGGCCGTTCAGTATTCGGATTATCCGATGGGAAACCACGGGATGAAGTTTCGCGAGATGCGCCGACGCCTCGGTCGGCAGCGCGGGATGAGCCTTGGTTTCGGCGCTTCCGCGGCCATGCTGAGCATGGTGCCGCTGGTCAATTTCATCCTCATGCCGAGCGCCGTGGCAGGCGCCACCGCCATGTGGGTCCGGGAGCTCAAGGGCGCGACCAACTATCAGAGTCCGACCCGATCTCGTGTCGCGACGCGCTGCGTCCTGCTCGAAATCGACCATCTCTCGGGCCGGATCGGCGGCGAGATGCTGGCCGGACCCTATTCCGGGGTCTCTCTCGATCAGGTGCCGACGGAGGATCTCGTCGAGATGCTCGAGAGCTGCTACGCAAGCGACCCCGAGTCAGTCGAGGCGCTCGAGGTCTACCTCGATCGCGAGCGCGGACGCAAGACCTCGGAGGCACCGCACCGCCGACACGCCGAGACACCGCGCGCACCGATCGAGCAGATGCCGCCGGACGAAGCCCGCGCTATCCTCGGTATCGGCCCCGACGCCGGTCCGCAAGAGGTTAGGAGCGCGCATCGGCGCCTGATCCAGCGCCTGCATCCGGACCGCGGCGGCTCGGACTATCTGGCTTCCAAGATCAACGAAGCGAAACAGGTCCTGTTGGACTAAACCACGCAGGCTCAAGCGGCCGTCAAGTCTGCCGGGGCCGATACCGTCCAATAAACAACGCATACCGCGCCGGGCGCGGTTTAGAGGCACAGCTCGCCCATGTTCGTTCGAATCCTGCTTGTGTTGATGGTGCTGGCCGCAGTGATCGGCGCCCTCGCCTATGTCAAATACAGTCAGATCCAGTCTGAGATGGCCATGTTCTCGCAACCCATGCCGGCACCGACGGTGACCGCCGTGACGGTCGAGGCGACGGCGTGGGAGCCAACCCTGGAGGCGGTCGGCACCCTGCAGGCGTTCCAGGGCGTAGAGGTGAACAACGAGGTCGCCGGGCAGGTGACGGCGATCGAGCTCGAATCGGGCGCGATGGTCAAAAAAGGCGACATCCTGGTCCGGCTGGCCGATGACGTCGATCGCGCCGACTTGGAGGGACTGCAGGCGGCGGAGCGCCTCGCGCAGATCAAGGTCGACCGCAACCGCTCGCTGCTCAAGGACCGTGCCGTCGCTCAAGGCGACTTCGACGAGCTCAGCGCGCAGCTCGATCAGGCCCGCGCGCAGGTCAAAGCCAAACAGGCGACGATCGAGAAGAAGACCATCCGCGCGCCGTTCGACGGACAACTCGGCATCCGTCGGATCGACCTCGGGCAGTTCCTCGCCGAAGGCTCATCGATCGTGCCGCTTCAGACCCTGGATCCGATTTATCTCGACTACGCTCTACCCGAGCGGCACTTGGGGCTCCTGCAGGTCGGTCAACAGGTGCAGGTGCGCGTCTCCGCGCATCCGGACCGGATCTTCGACGGGGTCATCCAGGTCATCAGCCCCGGGATCGACCAGGGCACGCGCAACGTCCGTGTCCGTGCGGGCCTGAGCAATCCGGACCTGGTGCTCCGCCCCGGCATGTTTGCGCGGGTCGCGACCCTCTTGCCGCGCGAGGACGCCGTGCTGACCATCCCGCGTGAAGCCATCGCCTTCAACACCTACGGCGACGCGGTCTTCGTCATCCGCGAGGAGGACGGCAAGACGCTCGTCGAGCGCCGCCAAGTGCGCACCGGCGCGGTGCGCGGGGATGAGATCGCAGTCCTGGATGGACTTGCGGAGGGCGACCGCGTCGTCTTGTCCGGCCAAGTGAAGCTCAGCAACGGGCAAGAGGTCCGAATCGTCGATGCAGGGGACGAGGCGCCCGCGGCCGGCACATCCGAGCCCGAGCCCACGCCTGAATCCGAATCCGCGCCCCAATCCGAGCCCACAGCCGAACGGGATCCCGAGGCCACGGCGACATGACATTCACCGACATCTTCGTCCACCGTCCGGTCCTGGCCACCGTCGTCAGCTTGCTGATCTTCATCCTCGGCATTCGCGCCTTCCTCGACCTGGAGATCCGCCAGTACCCGGCGACCCAAAACACCGTCGTCACCATCACCACGGCCTACCCCGGCGCCAGCAGCGAACTGGTGCAGGGTTTCATCACCACGCCGCTGCAGCAGGCGGTGGCCGAGGCCAACGGGATCGAGTATCTGGTCGGCACCAGCACGGCCGGCGTGTCAGTCATCGAGGCGAACATGCGCCTCAACTATGACCCCAACGCGGCCGTCGCCGAGATCCAGGCGAAGGTCGCCAGCCGTCTCAACGTGCTGCCCGAGGCCGCGCAGAACCCGGTCATCGACTCCACGACCGGCGACTCCACGGCACTCATGTACCTCGCCTTCTACAGCGAGGAGATGACGCTGCCGCAGATCACCGACTACCTCATCCGGGTCGTGCAGCCTCAGCTCCAAGCCCTTGAAGGCATAGCCAAAGCCGAGATCTTCGGCGACCAGACCTTTGCGATGCGGATCTGGCTCGACCCCGCGCGTATGGCCTCGCTGGGTGTCAGCGGCGACGAGGTCGCCCGTGTGCTCGCCGAGAACAACTATCTCGCCGGCATCGGGCGGCTGCGCGGCAACCAGGTCCAGATCGATCTGTCGGCGACCACGGACGTGAGCCGCGTGGAGGATTTCCAACGCCTGGTCGTGCGCACCCAAGACGACACCCTGATCCGTCTCGACGACATCGCCGAGGTCGAGATGGGTGCCAAGACCTATGATTCGGCCACGCTTTACAAGGGTATCCCGGCCATCTTCATCGGCATCGAGCCCGCGCCCGGCTCCAATCCGCTCGACGTCGCCGCACGGGTGCGCGACCTCATGCCCGAGCTCGAGACCCAGTTCCCGGAAGGGCTGAAGGCGTTCGTGCCCTACGACGCCAGCGAGTTCATCGAGGAATCCATCACGGAGGTCTTCAAGACGCTCGCCGAGGCGGTGCTGATCGTGCTGCTCGTCATCTTTCTGTCGCTCGGCTCGTTCCGTGCCGCACTGGTCCCCTCGGTCGCGGTGCCGCTCTCGATCGTCGGGGCAGGCTTCCTCATGTTGCTCCTTGGTTTCTCGATCAACCTCCTGACATTGCTCGCAATGGTTCTGGCCATCGGGCTTGTCGTCGACGACGCCATCATCGTGGTCGAGAACGTGCACCGACACATCGAGATGGGCAAGAGCGGAACCCAGGCAGCGATCGACGGCGCGCGCGAGCTGGCCATGCCCATCATCGCAATGACCACGACGCTGGTTGCCGTCTACGCGCCCATCGGCTTCATGGGCGGGCTGGTCGGATCACTCTTCACCGAGTTCGCCTTTACACTCGCCGGCGCCGTGGTGGTCTCGGGCGTGGTGGCCCTCACGCTCTCCCCGATGCTCGCCGGGCGCGTCCTGCGCGCGGGCAGCGAGCAAGGCCGTTTCGAGCAAGGTGTGGAGCATGCTTTTACGAATCTTGCACAGGGTTATCGGCGCCTGCTGCATGGTTGGCTCGAGTATCCGGGCGTCACCCTCTTGGTCGCCGTCGTCATCCTGGGCGCCATCTACGGCATGTACAGCATGACCAAAAAGGAGCTGGCCCCGACCGAGGATCAGAGCATCCTCTTTTTTATGGGCACCACGCCCCAGACCGCGACCGTCGATCTCAACCTGCGTTATATCGACGAGATGCTGCCGATCTTCGAATCCTTTCCCGAATATAAGGAGAGCTTCATCATCGCCGGCATGGGCGGCGACCAAAGCATGACCTTCGGCGGCTTCAAGATGTCGCCGCCCTCGGAGCGCGAGCGCGGTCAGATGGAGATCCAGCCGCAGCTCCAAGGCATGCTCGGCGAGATCACCGGCATGCAGACCGTTGTCTTCCCGCGGCCGAGCCTACCCACACCGGGCAACGGCATTCCGGTCGAGTTCGTCGTCCTCTCGGACCGCCCAGTCGCCGAGCTCGACGGCCTCGCGGATCAACTGCTCGGCAAGGCAATGGCCAGCGGCAATTTCATGTTCCTGAGCAAGGACATCAAATACGAGCGGCCGCGCAACGTCTTGGAGATCGATCGCGACCTCGCAGGTGATCTGGGGATCAGCATGGCCGATCTCGGCCGCAGCCTCTCGGTGATGCTCAACGAAGACTATGTGAACTGGTTCAGTCTGGAAGGCCGCAGCTATCAAGTGATTCCTCAGGTTGCGCAACGTTTCCGAAACGATATCGGAGAGTTGCAGGATTTTTATGTCCGCAACGCCGCGGGCGACCTCATCCCGCTGTCCGCCCTGGTCGAGATCCGCGACGAGGTCGAGCCCTCCAAGCGCGTCCAGTTCCAGCAGCTCAACGCCATCACGCTCTCCGGCGTCATGACACCCGGCGTGCCCTTGGGCGCCGCACTCGCCTATCTGGAGCAAGAGGCATCCGCACTCTTCCCGCGCGGCGTGCGCTGGGACTACAAGGGCGAGTCGCGTCAGTTCAAGACCGAGGGCGCGGCACTCGAGGTCACCTTCTTCCTCTCGCTCCTGATCATCTATCTGGTACTGGCGGCCCAGTTCGAGAGCTGGCGCGACCCCTTCGTCATCCTCATGTCGGTGCCGCTCACCATCGCAGGCGCCCTCGCCTTTCTCTTTCTCGGCTTCGCGAGCGTCAACATCTACACCCAGGTCGGGCTCATCACACTCATCGGTCTGATCGCCAAGAACGGCATCCTGATCGTCGAGTTCTCCAACCAGTTGCGCGAGCGCGAGGGACTCTCAAAACGCGATGCGGTGGAGCAAGCCTCGGCGATCCGGCTTCGCCCGATCCTGATGACCACGGTCGCCATGCTGGTCGCCATGATCCCGCTCCTCACCGCGAGCGGTCCAGGTGCGGTCAGCCGCTTCGACATCGGGTTGGTGATCGTCACCGGACTGGGCATCGGCACGCTCTTCACCCTCTTCGTGGTGCCGGCCTTCTACATGCTGCTCTCGCCGGATCAGCATCGGACCATCGGCGTCGTCCGTCCCGAGATCGATACGGCTTAAAGCGCGCCCGGCGCGGTATGCGATGTGTTCGGATGTGATCGGCCCCGGCAGACTTGACAACCGTTGGAGTCGGCGCGGTTTAAGATCACAATCCGGATTCCTGCGTCCGCCCGGCGCGAATCGCCGGAGCACAGCCACCGCGACTCACTCCCGAAGGGCGCGACGCAAGGTCTCCAAGGCCCGGGCGTAAGACCCGCGCGCGATATCCTCGCGGACCGTTCGGGCATCCTCCCCGAGGATGGGCGCGACCAGGGTCCCGAGCTCGGCCCAGACCTGCAAGGCCCGCGGATCGCCTTCGGAGAGCAGGAACTCCAAGTGGGCCAGGAGGACCTGCGCGATGGCCGGATCCGCGTTCGAGGTCGCGCCATCGACCTCCGCCGGCTCGGCCGTCGCGCCGCTGTCCGCGACCGAGGGCTCCGGGGGCACGGCGGGCAACCAGTGCAGCAGGGCGGCGTACAAGCGCGCCGGCTCGACGGGCTTGCCGATGAAGTCGTTCATACCGGCATCCAGGCAACGTGCACGATCGTCCTCGAAGGTTCCCGCCGAGATGGCCAGGATCGGCAGATCCGCCCGGCCGGGGAGCGCGCGTATGGCGCGGGTTGCCGCCAATCCGTCCATCCGCGGCATCTGAACATCCATGATGACCAAGGCATAATCGCGCTCGCGCACCCGCTCGACGGCGGCTGAACCATCCTCGGCCACATCCACGCAGAGTCCCGTCTCCCCGAGCAGATCCAGGGCGACGTCTCGATTGATCGGGTCGTCCTCGACCAAGAGGATCGGCGTGCCGGAATGACGCCGAGCGATAAGCTGTTCCGGGATGGCAACAGGCGTCGTTGTCGACAACAACGCCATGCCGGACGTCGGCAGCGCCGCCCGGTCGTCCCGGCGCAGACGCGCGGTCATCCAGAAGAGACTGCCTTGCCCTGCGGTGCTCGTCACACCGACCGCGCCGCCCATGAGTGTCGCCAGTCGCTTGACGATCGCGAGGCCGAGTCCGGTCCCGCCATGGCGACGTGTGGTCGAGTCGTCGGCTTGGGTGAAGGGCTGGAACAGACGCCCCTGCTGATCCGGCGTCAAACCCATCCCTTGGTCCTCGACCTCCAGACGGAAGAGAATGCTGTCCGCGCTCTCCTCGGCCAGAATCCCCCGCACCTGGATCTCGCCTTGCTCGGAGAACTTGATCGCATTGGCGAGAAAGTTGACCAGGACCTGCTCCAGACGCAGGGGATCCCCGATCACCCGTGCCGGCAGGCGCGGATCGATCGTCGTCAGAAGCCGAAGATCCTTCTCGGACGCACGCTCGCCGAGCAGGCCGACAACCCGCTCGATCGCCGTCGCCGGCGAGAACGGCGTCTCCTCCAAGACCAGTCGACCGGACTCGATCTTCGACAGATCGAGGATATCGTCGATGATGAGCAGTAGATGAGACGCGGCTTCGCCGAGCTTGTGCAGCCTGGTTCGGGCCACGGGCGCGGTCACCTCCTTCAGCAGCAGATGATTCAGGCCGAGAATGGCGTTCATGGGGGTGCGAATCTCATGGGTCATGTTGGCCAGGAAGCGCGTCTTGGCCCGGTTTGCGGCATCCGCCGCATCGCGTGCCTCGGCGAGCTCCGAGGTCCGCTCCGCGACTAGATCCTCCAGGCGATGGCGATACTGCTCGAGCTCGGTCTCGGCCGCCTTGCGCCGAGAGATATCGAAGAAGGTCACGACGATCCTCCGCATCCGACCCTGCTCGTCATGCAGTGGATGCGCCTCGCAATGCACCCACACGGGATCCGCGCGATCGGGTCTGACAATCCCCAGTGTCACGCTCTGGAGAGCCTGTCCGGTCTCGGCGACACGCTGGACCGGATACGCGTCGACCGACATCCGGGTGCCGTCCTCGTGAATGAAATGCCACCTCGGGTCAACGGCGGCGAGTCCCTGCATCTGCTCGACCGTCAGACCCAGGAGATGCGATGCCATCGGGTTGGCGTAAAGAATCCGTGCATCCGGTGCATGGACGACCAAGCCGGCATACAGGTTGTCGACGAGAGTGCGGGAGTTGCGCTCGCTCTCGCGCAAGGCGGCCTGGGCGTCCAGGCGCATCATGGAGTCGGCCGCGGTATCCGCGACTGTCTGCAGCATTCCCACCCACTCGGACGCCTCCGGGCGTCGCCGCACATCGCCGAGCGAGAGGGTTCCCAGCACCCGCTCGCCGATCTTGAGCGGGATGCAGACGAAGCTCACCACGCCGAGTGCCCGCAATGCCGGCATGGCGTACTCGGGTCGCCGATCGGCATCGAGCTCCACCAATGCCGCGCCGCGTGTCGCAACCCAACCGGATAGGGTCTGATCGACCGGGACACGCAATGGCCCGTCCGGCGGCCGCGGAACTCCGACGGCGCCGACAAAGACCATCTCCGCGGATGCGCGGTCGTAGGTCTCGATCGCGACGACCGGACACGCGATGCGCTTAGACAGCAGCTCGGCGAGGGCTTGGCAGAAATCCGCCGCGGCCTCCGAAGACACCGCCAGTCGGGCGGCGGCGCTGAGCGTCTCGCGCGCCTGCTGGGCCAGGACCCGCTCGGTGATGTCGGCGTAGGTGACGACCACGCCGTAACCGGCCAAGGGCAGATGCGTGGCCACCACGCTGAGCCAGGTGACCCGGCCATCCGGCTTGCGGATCCCCATGTCGGCGCGATGCAATCCTCTTGGGTTCTGCAACGCCAAAACACTCGGGTATTCCGATGAGGGCATAGGGGTCCCGTTCGGACGGAGCAGGTCCCACGCGGCGCCTCCGAGCGTGCGTCGCAGCTGCTCTTCACGCGAAATCCCGAGGATGGACTCGGCGATGGGATTGGCCTCGACGATCGCACCGTCCTCGTCGGCGACCGTGATCCCGAGCGGAAAACTGTCGAACAGGGTTCTGTACTTGGTCAAAGCGACATCGAGGGACCCTTCAGTGCGTCTGTGCGCATCGAGTTCGACGACCAAACGTTCGGTCTGCGCACGCGACTTGGCGATCGTATGCACGAGGCCGGCCAGGAGAAGACTGATCAGGGTCCCGACGACGGCGGTCGACCAAAACTTCAGGGCCCCGACGGACAGCCCGCCGGTCGCCTGGCTCGAGAACACCAGGAACCAACGGTGGCCATTGAAATCGAGCGGAATGCGGACAACGCCGGCTCCATCCGGTGCCTCGGCAATCGATGCCGCGGGCTGACTGTCGTAGAGTAAGGTTTCGGGTGCAACGGCATCCCCGTGGTAGACGGCGAGACGGATCCGCGTGCCATCCCTTTGCTCCCATCCGCCCAGAATGCCGCGCATCAGGTCGTTCATGCGGTAGGGGCTGTAGACCCATCCCCTCAGTGCCGCCCGACGCTCCTCGATGGTCTCCACGGGCATCCCGTCATGATAGACAGGCACATACATGAGCGCGCCGGCCTGGACGTCCTCGTCGGTCTCCTGGACCAGACGGACCCGTCCCGACAGTGCCGCGATGTCCCGATCGCGTGCCTCCTCCATCGCGGCCCGTCGCACCGGCTCGGAAAACATGTCATACCCGAACGCGCGCAGATTGCGACCGCTGAAGGGCTCCAGATAGACGATCGAGGAGTAGAGCGAGCGCTCGCCCTCGGGCCAGACACGGTAGTCCGGAAACCCCTCTCGACGTATCGCATCGACATGCGCCGGCAACTGTTCAGGCGTGATCAGGAGAGAGAATCCGACACCCTGGATCCCGGGCAGCTGGTCGTCGAGCCGCAGACCGGCAACAAAGGTCTGCCATTCCTCGCGCGTGACCTCCTCGGAGGCAGCGAACAGGGCCGCACCGCTGCGCAGGATCTGCGCATGCGCGGCGAGTCGGGTCTGAATGCGATCGGCGATCTCCCCCGCCACGAAGGTCAGCTCGTACTTGGCGAGTGCCTCGACCTCGGCTCGAACCACGAGGGTGAGCAGCGCAGTGCACAGCAGCCCCGAGACCAGTGTCGCCCACACCGGCCACGCCGAGCGGCGCGGGATGTGTCTCGGATCATCCATCGCGCGTGTGGATCACCAGACGCAGCGTGTTCAGCGCCTGCTCGAAATCGAAATTCTCGACCTGGGACCGGAACCGTGCGGCATGCGTCCCCAAGATCGCCTCGATCAGGGGTGCGGACTCAAGCACGAGGTCTTTGGCGCGCGTGTTGTCTTCGGCCAAGAGCGTTTCCAACCGGGCCAGGACGATCGGTGCCTGCGACCAATCCAGATCGGGGGTCGCACTCGCTGCCGGGCTCGACACCGAGCGGATGCCCTCGAGAAGCGGAGTCAGAACAGAGTCCAAGGCGACAATGCCGGTCTCCAAGTCCGACGTCGATGCACCTGTCTCGACACGCTCCGCAAGCTCGCCCGCGCGGGCACCCAAGGCTGTCGCACCCAGCGTCGTCGAGAGTCGTTTCAGCGTTCGCGCCAGACGCGCGACCTCCAGGAGCTCACCCGCCGCCAAGCGTCGGCGCAGCACCGCCGCGACGTCACCGTGCGCCCGGGCAAACAAGTCGAGCACGCGCCGATATCCGGCATGATCGGAGCCGACGGCACGCAGACCCGCAGCAGTGTCGAGACCGGGAATCATCGCCAACGCGCCGGTCAGTGCGACCTCGTCGACGCGGCTTGCGGTCGGCTCCCCGTCCACTCCGTGCGCCCCCGGCATCGGCGGAAGCCAGCGCAGGAGTGCGCTGTAGAGGCGTTCCGGCTGCACCGGTTTGCCGACGTGATCGTTCATCCCGGCGTCCAGGCAGGCCTGACGATCTTCCTCGAAGGCGTTGGCAGTCATGGCCAGGATCGGCAGATTCTCGCGACCGGGCAGGCGACGAATCTTTCGGGTCGCTGACAAGCCATCCATCATCGGCATCTGCACGTCCATCAGCACCAGCGCATAGTCACGCTCGCGTGCCAAGTCCACCGCCTCTTGTCCATTCTCGGCAATGTCCACAACCAGTCCGAGTCGGCACAACAGCTCGCAGGCGACCTCGGCATTGAGCGGATCGTCCTCGACCACGAGCAGCCGAACCCCGCGATAGCGTCGCGCCAGACGTTCCTCCAAGTCAGCGGACGGCCGCAGGTGCAGATCATTCACGGCCCCCGGAGTCGACCCCTTGTCGTAGCGCAGCGGCACCTCGACCCGAAATCGGCTGCCCTGCCCCGGCGCGCTCTCGACGCCGACCTCGCCGCCCATGAGCTCGGCCAACCGCTTGCAGATGACCAGGCCGAGACCGGTGCCGCCGTAACGACGCGTCGTGGAATCGTCGCCTTGGGTGAAGGGTTTGAAGAGTCGCTCGCATTGGCTCGGGGTCAGACCGATGCCCTCGTCCGCAACCTCGAGGCAGAGCAGGAGTCGACGGCCGTCGTCTCCGCTGGCCATGGCGCTGACCCGAATCGTCCCCTGCTCGGAAAACTTGATCGCGTTGCCGAGATAGTTCAGCAGGATCTGGCCGAGCCGGTGGGCATCGCCGTACAGCACGACCGGGATGCGCGGATCCACTGACTGCTCGAGGGTCAGTTCCTTCGCCGATGCGCGCTCGCCGAGGATACTGAAGGCGTGTTGAATCAGCGCAACGGGCGAGAAGCCGGTCTCCTCGAGCGTCAACTGACCGGCCTCGATCTTGGAGAGGTCGAGGATGTCGTTGATGATCGACAGGAGATGTCGGGCCGCATCCATGACCTTCCCGACCTGAGCGCGCGGCTTGGGGTCGGTCACCTCGCGCTCGAGCAGGTGGCCCAGACCGATGATGGCGTTCATCGGGGTGCGAATCTCGTGACTCATGTTGGCCAGGAAGGCACTCTTGGAGCGGTTGGCCGACTCGGCGCTCTCCTTGGCCTCGGCCAGCGCAAGCTCGGTACGCCGACGCATGACGATCCGCCACAGATCGTCGCCGACCAACTGAAGCTGCAGGCGGTCGGATTCGTCGTAGTCGATCGGTTTGTTGCCCACGCCGATGAGCATCCGCACGCGCCCGTCCTCCTTGACGGGCACACCGAGATGACGCGCGAGCACGGCATGCCCCTCGGGATAACCGCGTCGGTCGGGCACGGCCTGAAAATCGTTGTGGATGACCGCTTGCCCGGAGCGCAGTGAATCCGCCCAGACGCCGGCCTTGGACACCGAATAGTGCCCCCCGTGCTCGGCCGTGCAATAGGCAAGCGTCCCGCGGGACCAGGTGCAGAGTTGAATGGCCTCCTGGTCATCGTCCACGAAATGCAGGTAGCCGACGAGGCTGTCGGTGAGGGCGACCGCGGTGTCGATACCCGCCTGCAGGAGCTCGGGCTCGCTCAAGGTCGGCGCAGCCTGACTCAAGTCGAACAGCGCCTTCAGACGCCGGTCGCTGCGCATGAGATCGCGGTTGGCGGCATCCAGCTCGGCGGTCCTGGCATCGACGAGCGCCCGCAAATGATGCCGGTGCAGATCCAGCTCCGCTTGGGCGAGGGTGCGCTCGGTGATGTCCGTCACGATCGCGACAACATAGGGATGCCCCTCGATCTCGATCGCACGATTACCCACCCGAACATGACGCATGCTGCCGTCTTTGTGACGATGCAGGGTGTCGAAGTCGCCCCGGCCTTCTTTGAGGATCGTGCGCAGGCCATTCCACACGCCGGCCGGATCGCGCTCGGCCTGGACATCCGCGATTCCGAGCCGGGCGAACTCCTCGCGGCTGTAGCCGAGCGCCTCGCAGGCGGCATCGTTGAACTCGACGAAACGGGCTGTCTCGGCGTCGACCAGAATGATGCCGTCGCTCGCCTGGACAAAGATGGCGCGATAGACCTCCTCGCGCTCGCTCAGCGCATCCTGGGCCTCGCGCAGCGTGGTGATGTCCATTGAGGTTCCGACGGCGAGAACGGGGCGTCCGCCGGCGTCTCGGCTTACCACGCGCCCGCGCGTTTGGAGCCACACCCAACGGCCGTCGCGGTGGCGGCTACGGTACTCGCATTCGATCGGAGGATCACCCGGTGCGAAGGCCGCCTGGAAGGCATGCATCGCGGCGTCGCGGTCGTTCGGATGCACGGACTCCAGCCAAGCGGACCGATCGAGCGGGGTTGCAACGTCCCGAAGGCCGAGCAGATCGCGCAGCGTCTCGTCGCGATAGAGCTGATCCGCGGCCAGGTCGAACTCCCAGAAACCGATGCCGGATGCCTCGACGGCCATTCGCAGCCGCTGCTCGGTATGGGCTTGCACCCCCAACAAGCGCTCGGTTCGGCGCTTGGTATCGTCGTGCAGGAGGTTGAACCCGATCCGCTCCATCAGGTTATGCAGCGTCAACATCCCCAAGACCATTCCGTCGGCATCCACGACCGCGAGATGCCGCAGACCCTCCTGCTGCATCAGACCAGCGGCATCCGACACGGGGCTGTCGTCGCGGATCATCCGCACGGGCGATCGCATCACATCGCGCACGATCAAATCCCGAGCCTGTGCGCCCCGCCTTGCCAAGAGATCGGGAATGTCGCGCTCGGTGAGGATGCCCAGCGGGCGACGTCCCTCCGCGATGAGCACGTAGGAGGCACGGTACTGCAGCATGAGCCTGCGCGCCTGCGCGACGGACGCATCCGGCAGCATGAGCGGCAGGTCGCGATCCATCACGGCGCTCAGGTCATCGAGCTGCTTGAGCAGACGCAGCGTCAAATAGCGACGAAAGTCGGTCTCGCTCGCGACCCCGACCGCCTTACCGCTCGCGTCAACCGCCACCAGGTGGCGAACCTGGTGATCGAGGGCCTGGAGGTAAGCGGAGGCGAAATCGGTTTCCATGGGGATGGCGAGCACCGGGGTGCTCATCACCTCGGCAACCGGCCGATCGAGATCGACCTCCCGATCCAGCAGTCGCAGCAGATCACGCTCGGTCAGGATACCCACGGGCTGCTCATTCTCGAGCACGAGGATGCATGAGAGTCTTTCCCGGGCCATGGTCCGGACGGCATCGCCGAGCGGGCTGTCCGGTACAACGGACTGCAGCGCCCGCGACATGATATCGGCGAGCGTCAGCTCGATGGCATCCGACATCGACACACTCCTTGAACGATACGGGTGGGTCAGGCCGATCCCGGGCAGGCAGGCACGGGCGCGATTGATTCGCGCAGCCGCTCGACCTGCTCGAGGCGGCGCGAGTCGCTGTCGGCAAAGCGCACGGCAATGTTCTGGAATGCCTCGCGCCGCAGCATAAAGGCGTCGACCACATCCGGATCGAAATGGGTGCCGCGGCCTTGCTCGATGATGGTCACGGTCTCTTTGAACGGGCAGGCCAGCTTGTAGACACGCTGGCACATCAACGCGTCGAAGACGTCCGCCAGCGCCATCAACCGGGCGGCGATCGGGATCGCGTCGCCCTCGAGACCCTCCGGATACCCGGAGCCGTCCCATTTCTCATGGTGATAGTGCGCGATATCCTTGGCGATCGCCAGGAAGGCAAGCGGGCACTCGGCATCGCGCTCGGCCAGCTCGATCGCCTCGCGGCCCAGACGGCTATGTGTCTTCATGATCTCCCACTCCTCGGGCGTGAGCTTGCCGGGCTTGAGCAGGATGTAGTCCGGCACGCCGACCTTGCCGATGTCGTGCAGAGGTGCGGATTTGACCAGAAGATCGATGGTCTGCGCGGTCAGGAAAGGCGCGAAACGCGGGTGCGTTCGCAAGGCTTCGGCAAGCAGCCCGACATAGCCTTGGGTGCGACGCAGATGGTTGCCGGTCTCGGGATCCCGGATCTCCGCCAGATGCGCCAGTGCGCGAATGCTCGCGTCCTGGATCAGGATGTTCTCCTGCATGCGACGCGACACCTCGGCCTCGAGCAGCAGGTTCTCGTTGCGCAGACGATCCCGAGCGGCCTTGAGTTCCAGCTGTGTCTTGATTCTGGCAAGAACGATCGCCGGCTTGATCGGCTTGGTGATGTAGTCCACCGCTCCGAGCGCGAGACCGCGCTCCTCGTCCATCGCCGCATCCAATGCCGTGACGAAGATCACCGGAATGTCCGCGGTTGCCGGGTCGGCATGCAACCGGCTCATCACCTCGTAGCCATCCATCTCCGGCATCATGACGTCGAGCAGGATCAGATCGGGACGCGGCTCGGCAAGCGCCTGCAGCGCTCGCCGGCCGGAGCGAACCGCGCGGACACAATAAGCAGGACTCAAGAGATCGGTCAGAACGGCCAGGTTCTCGACCGTGTCGTCGACAACGAGGATCGTCGGCACAACCGCACGGGCATCCATCGACATGACGGCCGACTCCTTGAGCGTAGTGATCCTGTTATTGTAGAACGTCCCGGATCCTTCGACGACAGACGTGTCACATTTCACCGACGCTCGGGCGCCATCCAGGGGTATCGACGCGATGCCGAACGGAGCCGGGTGGCGAGATCGCGCCAGGGTACGCGCATGCCGAGCAAGACCGCGAGGATGACCCCGTAGATCGCAGGCTCCAAGAGATCCGCCTTCACCAGCCAAAGATAATGCAGCACGCCGAGCACGCCGATGGCGTAGACGGCCCGATGCAGAGTCTTCCAACGCCGCCCGAGACGCCGGATCCAGCCTTGGGTCGAGGTGATCGCCAAGGGCACTAGCAAGACGAAGGCCGCGAAGCCGACCGTGATGTAGGGCCGCTTGAGCACATCCTCGGCGATGGTCTCCAGGTCGAAGGACCGATCCAGCCAGAGATAGGTTGCGAAGTGCAGGACCGCATAGAAGAATGCGAAGAGGCCCAGCATGCGGCGAAAGCGTACGAGCCAGGCTTGCCCGGTCAGACGTCGCAACGGGGTCACCGCGAGCGTGACCAAGAGCAGCCGCAAGGCCCAATCACCCGTGAAATGGGTGATCGCCTCGACCGGATTCGGCCCGAGCGCCCCGCTCGCCCCCCGCGCGATCAAGACACCGAACGGCACCAGGCAGAGCAGGAAAACCAATGGTTTGCCGTAGCGCACACGCATCTCGATTCGAGTCATCTCAGTAGAACCGCTTCAGATCCATCCCGGCGTACAGCTCGGCCACCTGATCGCCGTAGCCGTTGAACGGCAAGGTCTCACGCTTCTTCGCCAGCCAGCCGTCGCCGATCATGCGATGGGTCCTCTGGCTCCAGCGCGGATGGTCCACGGCCGGGTTCACGTTGGCATAGAACCCGTACTCGTTTGCCTGCATGCGGTTCCAGGTCGCCGGCGGCTCCTTTTCGGTAAAGCTGATCCGCACGATCGACTTGATGCTCTTGAACCCGTATTTCCAGGGGACGACGAGGCGCAAGGGTGCGCCGTTTTGATTCGGCAGCAGCTCGCCGTAGAGACCCGTGGAGAGGATCGTCAAAGGGTGCATCGCCTCGTCCATACGCAACCCTTCGCGATACGGCCAGTCGAGCACCTTGCGTTTCTGACCAGGCATCTGCTCCGGGTCATAAAGCGTTTCGAAGGCGACATATTTCGCCTTGGAGGTCGGCTCGAAGCGCTTGAGCAGATCGCCGAGCGGGAATCCGACCCAGGGCACCACCATGGCCCACGCCTCGACACAGCGCAGCCGATAGATGCGTTCCTCCTGCGTGAAGGACGACAGGATGTCCTCGATCCCGATCTCACCGGGCGCGGCACATTCGCCATCGACGGTGACGCTCCAGGGACGCGGCTTGAGAAACTTCGCATTGGCCTTCGGATCGGTCTTGTCCGTGCCCAGCTCATAGAAATTGTTGTAGCTGGTGATGTCTTCGAGACTGGTCAGCGGCTCGTCCGTGCTGAAGGGACTCGGCTGAATATTCGGGATCGGATCCCCCGCGAGCACGCGAGTCGGCGCGGTGCCGACCAGGCCAAGCGCCGCGAGACCCATCCCGGATGCGGAAGCCTTCAGGAACTCCCGTCGACGCCGCCAGACCTGCGGCGGCGTGATCTCGGAGGGTAGAATATCGGCGGGTTTCTTGATCAGCATGTCGTCTCCGGTGTTGGGGGATGCGCCCGCGCCGTTCGGCATCGGATCGCACGTTCGAGAGACCCGGCAACGCGCCGGACTCTTTCATGCCGGTTAGATGGGGACGAGATCGGTCGGTTCGCGAGGGCGAAGCCGAATCCGGGATTGCCCTTCGGGATGGATTTCGAGGCGCAGGACGTCAGTCCGATTCCCGTGGCGGTGCGCACTTCGGCGTTTGCTGACCCGCTTCAGGTCGCTCGGCGCGCCCACCAAGACGCCAGCGCCGCCCCCGAAAGGTTATGCCAGATCGAAAAGACTGCACCAGGCAGCGCCGCCGCCGGGCCGAAGAACTTGACCGCAAGGGCGACGGCCAGTCCGGAGTTCTGCATGCCGACCTCGATCGCGAGGGTGCGAGCGGTGGTTTCGTCCCGACCGAGCAGCCGTGCCGACCAATAGCCGGCGGCAAGTCCGATCCCATTGTGCAGGACGACAGCGATGACCACTGCAATGCCGACATGCGCGAGGTTGCCGGCATTCAGTGCGACGATGATGGCGATGATGAGGACAATGGCTGCGACCGAGATGAGCGGAAAGACCGCCTTCACGGGTCCGATTCGGGCTCCGAGCCACTGGTTCAGGAGAAGGCCCAAGGCCACGGGTGCCAGGACGACCTGAGCGATGGAAATCAACATCTCCAGGGCGGGAACCGGGACCCGCTCGCCGAGATAGAGCCAGGTCAAGGCCGGCGTCAGCATCACAGCGGCGAGCGTCGAGGCGGTCGTGAGCGTGATGGAGAGTGCGACATCGCCCTTGGCGAGATAGCAGACGACGTTCGAGGCTGTCCCGCCCGGGGCCGTCCCCACCAGGATCAGGCCCGCGAGCAGCTCGGGCGGGAGTCCCATCGCCATGCCGATCGACCAAGCCGCGAGGGGCATCACGCCGAACTGGAGCGCTAACCCGAGTCCGACGAGGCCCGGACGCCGCAGGACAGCCGCAAACTGACTCAGGGTCAGGGTGACGCCCATCCCGAACATCACCAGCCCGAGCAAGGGCAGGATTGCCGGTTTTAGCCCGACGAGCGCTTCCGGGAAGAGGTAGGCGAAGAGCGCGCCCAAGAGGGCCCAGAGCGGAAACCATGTCGTGATACGCGTCATGAGTAAACCGCGTCCGGAGTGATCTGGATGGTGGTCGGATTGCATCTGCCTTGATCGTATCCACCAACATCGGAGCAGACGCGGCTTAAGATGATCTATTTTTTAACATCTTAAACCGCGCCGACTCCAGCGGTCGTGAAGTCTGCCGGGGCCGATCCAATCCAAAACATCACATACCGCACGGGGCGCGGTTTAACCCGCCGCCGCCAGCGCCTGCTCCAAATCGTCAATGATGTCGTCGATATGCTCGATGCCGATCGACAGGCGAATCAGGTCCTCGGAGACGCCGGCGCGGGCCAGTTCCTCGGGGGACAACTGGCGATGCGTGGTGGTGGCCGGATGACAGGCGAGCGTCTTGGCATCGCCGATGTTGACCAGACGTACCGTGAGCTTGAGCGCATCGATAAAGCGGGCACCGGCCTCGCGTCCGCCCTTGATGCCGAAGGACAGGATGGAGCTGGCCTTGGCGCCGTCCATGTACTTCTGCACCAATGGATAATCCGGGCTGTCGGGGAGTCCGGCATAGCGGACCCACTCGACCTGGGGTTTGGACTTGAGGTACTCGGCCACAGCGATCGCGTTCTCGCAGTGCCGGTCCATGCGCACATGCAGTGTCTCGATGCCTTGGAGGATCAGGAAGCTGTTAAAGGGCGAGATGGCCGCCCCCATGTTGCGCAGAGGCACGACGCGCGCACGGGCGATGTAGGCCGCCGCGCCGAGCGTCTCGGTGTAGACCACGCCGTGATAAGAGATGTCCGGCTCGTTGAGCATCGGGAAGCGGCTTGCGTGCTCGGCCCAGGGGAATTTGCCCGAGTCGACCAGGACCCCGCCGATCGTGGTCCCGTGTCCGCCCATGTATTTCGTTGCGGCGTGGACGACGATGTCGCAACCGTGCTCGAATGGACGGCACAGGTAGGGGCTGGGTACCGTGTTGTCGACGATGACGGGCACGCCCCGGGCATGGGCCATGTCCGAGATCGCGCGCAGGTCCGCCACGTTGCCGGCGGGGTTGCCGATGGACTCGCAGAAGACCGCCTTGGTCTTGTCGTCGATCAGCGCATCCATGCCCTCGATGTCGTTGGGTGCGGCGAAACGCACCTGGATCCCGAGCCGGGGCAAGGTGTGGGCGAAGAGGTTGTAGCTCCCGCCGTAGAGGGTCGAGACCGCGACGATGTTGTCCCCTGCCTGGGCGATGGTGAAGATGGACGCGGTCACTGCGGCCATACCCGAGGCGAGCGCCAAACCCCCGACCCCGCCTTCCATCGCCGCGACACGCTGCTCAAGCACGTCGCTGGTGGGATTCATGATGCGGGTGTAGATGTTGCCGGCGACCTTCAGGTCGAAGAGATCGGCGCCGTGCT